>NZ_LMCO01000026.1:0-61759 GCF_001424825.1 Ensifer sp. Root31
GTAAGCCGAAAGGCCGGAAGCGTGACTGTCCCTCGATCATCACCTGCATCTCAATGGTCCGTTCTCTCCTGGGACGCGGCTGCTTTCATGCCACCTCCTTTCCACCTGTATCGGCTGGGGGCGATGGTTCTTCCAGAGACAATGCGGTACAGTTACGCCAAACTGTCCTGTGCGAAGGTCCAATACAGATGGCGTTTCAACAAACGGAGATCGGTGGCGAAACCTTGCTCGACGGGGTCATGGGCACGATCCGGCAGCGCATTGCCAGCCGGTCGTTGACGCCGGGCGCCAAGCTTCCGTCCATTCGGGCGCTTGCGACAACGATGCGGGTTTCCAAATCGACGGTTGTCGAGGCTTACGAGCGTCTGGCGGCCGAAGGCGTGATCCGGTCGCGGCCCGGCTCCGGCTTTTTCGTGTCTGCCCCCCTGGCGCCGTTGTCGCTCACGGAAGTCGGACCGCGGCTCGACCGCGCAGTCGACCCTCTCTGGGTTTCGCGTCAGGCGCTTGAAACGGACGCCCACGTTCTGAAGCCCGGTTGCGGCTGGTTGCCGGCGTCCTGGATGCCGGAGGCAGCGCTCAGGCGGGCGCTGCGCTCGCTCGCGCGCACGGATGCCGCGAGCCTGACGGATTACGGCACGCCGCTCGGCTTGCGACCGCTGCGGCAGTTGCTGTCGCGAAGGCTGGCCGAGCATGGTGTCGAGGCATCGCCCGATCAGATCATCCTGACCGAGTCAGGCACCCAGGCGATCGATCTTCTCTGTCGGTTCCTGCTCGAACCGGGCGATACCGTCATCGTCGACGATCCATGCTACTTCAATTTCCAGGCGCTGTTGCGGGCGCATCGCGTCAATGTCGTCAGCGTGCCCTATACGCCTGTTGGTCCCGATCTCGATCGCTTCGCCGAGGCGCTGGAGGCCTACCGTCCTCGCCTCTACATCACCAATTCCGCCGTGCACAATCCGACCGGCGCCACGCTTTCTCCCGTGATTGCCCACCGCCTGTTGCGACTTGTCGAGCAGGCAGGGTTGACTGTTGTCGAGGACGACATCTTCGCCGATTTCGAGCATGTGCCGGCGTCACGGCTTGCCGCCTTCGATGGGCTCGACCGTGTGGTGCAGATCGGCAGCTTTTCCAAGACGCTCTCCGCCTCGGTGCGCTGCGGCTATATCGCCGCCCCCCGAGGCTGGATCGAGGGGCTGACCGATCTCAAGATCGCGACCACTTTCGGCGGCCCGAGCCTTGCAGCCGAACTGGTGCTGACCCTTTTGCGCGATGGCAGCTACCGAAAGCACATGGAGGCGCTGCGGCTGCGGCTGACGCGGACGATGACCGAGACGGTAGCGCGCCTGGCCACGGTCGGGATCACGCCCTGGATCGAGCCGCAGGCCGGCATGTTCCTCTGGTGTCGGCTCCCGGAAGGTCTTGATGCCTCGGAGCTGGCCCAGAAGGCGCTGGCTCACGATATTGTCCTCGCCCCCGGCAATGCTTTCAGCCATTCGGGTTCGGCGGCAGGATTTCTGCGCTTCAACGTCGCCCAATCGATTGATGAGCGGCTCTATCGCGTGCTGGCTGAGATTGCTCGATAACCACTCATATCCATAGCGGCCGATTTGAGCGAGCCGCGAGACGGTGCTTGTTCTTCGAGCAGCCTTTTTGACGCGGGTTGTTGTCGATCCGGCAAGGCGGCCGCAGCTGTGTCGCCTCAATTCGCCGGTGTTTACGGCACTCCGCCGGGCCTGTGCCTCAAACCGCGGCGTTCGATGCCTATTTTGTGTGCAATTCGCTTCATCCTTAATCTCGACACGTCTTTCGATCCATCGCGGGGAATGTTGCCGGCATTGATTTTTCGATCTTTGGCGGCGCAAACGCGAACTGGCACGATTAATGCTTTCGTGTGAGCACCGGTTGTTGGGCAGCTGAATTGGACTGCCGGACCGCTTCGGAACTTAGCCAGATCATGGCGCCATGTGAGAGAACGCAATGACAAAGTATAAGCTCGAGTACATTTGGCTCGATGGGTACACACCGGCCCCGAACCTCCGCGGAAAAACCTTGATCAAGGAATTCGATGCATTCCCGAAGCTGGATGAGCTTCCTTTCTGGGGCTTCGACGGAAGCTCGACGATGCAGGCGGAAGGCAAGAGCTCGGACTGTGTCCTGAAGCCTGTCGCCGTTTATCCCGACAGCGAACGTAAGAACGGCGTTCTCGTGCTCTGCGAAGTCATGATGCCCGATGGCAAGACGCCGCATCCGTCCAACACCCGCGCAACCGTCATGGAAGACGATAGCGCCTGGTTCGGCTTCGAGCAGGAATACTTCTTCTACAAGAACGGCCGTCCGCTCGGCTTCCCGGAAACCGGCTTCCCGGCACCGCAGGGCCCGTACTACACCGGTGTCGGCTACAGCAATGTCGGCGATATCGCCCGCCAGATCGTCGAAGAACATCTCGACATCTGCCTGGCGGCCGGCATCAACCACGAAGGCATCAATGCCGAAGTGGCTAAGGGCCAATGGGAGTTCCAGGTCTTCGGCAAGGGTTCCAAGAAGGCCGCCGACGAAATCTGGCTGGCGCGCTACCTGCTGCAGCGCCTGACTGAAAAGTACGGCATCGATATCGAGTATCACTGCAAGCCGCTCGGCGACACCGACTGGAACGGCTCGGGCATGCATGCCAACTTCTCGACCGCCTTCATGCGCGACGTCGGTGGCAAGGACTACTTCGAAAACCTGATGTCGGCTTTCGAGGACGCCCGCGCGGATCACATCGCCGTCTACGGACCCGACAACCATATGCGCCTGACCGGCAAGCACGAGACGCAGTCGATCCACCAGTTCAGCTACGGCGTGGCTGACCGCGGCGCTTCGATCCGCGTCCCGCACAGCTTCGTCAACAACGACTACCGCGGCTACCTCGAAGATCGCCGCCCGAACTCGCAAGGCGACCCCTACCAGATCGCTTCGCAGATCCTGAAGACGATCTCGACGGTTCCGACCGATGTCGAAAACCAGATGAAGGCGGCCTGAGCATGTGTCATGGCGTGCTGTAGCGGCACGCCATGCACGCTCTGTCTCCAAGCATATGCAATCGCTAACGGTTGCAAAGACAAAACGCCCCGCTTTCGAGCGGGGCGTTTTGTCTTTTGCTGTCCTGGGAGGATAGCTTCGGGGAGGGTGGGTGCCGGCGGCAATGCCGGCGGCGGCGCCGCGGTTCAGGCGGTGCGAACGAAGTGGTCCGTATCCACTTCGACGATGCGGTCCTGCGTCATCGCGGATTTGCGCCGGATCTCTTCGACATCCTCCGGACGCAGCCGAACGCTCGGGTCGTCGAAGCGGATATCCGGGTCAGGCACGGCAGAGAGCAGCAGCTTGGTGTAGGGGTGAGCGGGGTTGTCGATCACCTTGCCGACATTGCCCCATTCGACGATCTGGCCGGCATACATGACGGCGATATCCTCGGCGACATAACGGGCGGTGGCGATGTCGTGGGTGATGTAGAGCAGACCGAGCTTCATCTGCTGCTTCATCTCGCTCAAGAGATTGAGCACGCCGAGGCGAACAGAGACGTCGAGCATCGACGTCGGCTCGTCGGCGACGATCACTTCCGGCTTGGCGGCAAGCGCGCGGGCGATATTGACGCGCTGGCGCTGGCCGCCGGAAAGCTCGTGCGGATATTTGGGCGCGACGAGGTCGGGGTCGAGTTTCACCTGTTGCAGCAGCGCACGAACCGTCGCGTCGATCTCGGAACGCTTGATATCCGGGCGGTGCAGCAGCAGCGGCCGCTTCAAATGATAGGCGATGGTATGAGCCGGGTTGAGCGAGGCGAACGGGTCCTGGAAGATCATCTGCACCGCGCGTCGGTAGAGGACCGTCTCGGCCGGGCTGGCGCCGTCGACCGGCTCGCCCCTGAAGAGGATCTTTCCCTCCGTCGGCATATATTCGCGCATCGCCATACGGGCGCAGGTGGTCTTGCCGCTGCCTGACTCGCCGACGAGGGCGAGTGCGCGGCCTGCATGCAGCGAAAACGAGATCGAGCGGGCCGCATGGACTGCGCCCGGACCGTGGCCGAATGTCTTGGTGACCCTGTCAAGCGCAAGGATCGGGGTTGGCTGGGCGGTCATAGCAGGACACCTCCATGGAGCGACGGGAAGGAGGTCCAAAGTTGTTTTGTGTAGTCGTGCTGCGGCGATCCGTAGATCGCCTCCGCCGTGTTCTGCTCGACGAGCTTGCCGGCGAGCATGATGCCGATCCGGTCGCAGAACTGCACCATCAGCCCGAGATCGTGGGTGATGAACAGAACGGCGAAGCCGAGGGTTCGCCGCAATTCGTTGATTCGCTGGAGGATTTCACGCTGGACGACGACGTCGAGCGCCGTCGTCGGTTCATCCATGACCACCAGCCTCGGATCGAGCGCCAGGCAAATGGCGATGACGATGCGCTGGCGCATGCCGCCGGAAAACTGATGCGGGTAGTCGCGCATGCGGTCGGGCGCGATATCGACGAGTTTCAGCATTTCGGCGGTGCGGTCGCGCGCCTGCGCACGGCTCATGCCCTTGTGGGTCTTCAGCACGTCATAGAATTGCTGTTCGATGCGCAGCACCGGATTGAGCGAGTTCATCGCGCTCTGAAACACCATGGCGACCTCGCGCCAGCGGAAATCACGCAGGCCCTTGTCATCAAGGTCGAGCACATTGCGACCGTTGAGCAGGATGGTGCTGTCACGCCGGATGAGCGCCGGCGGCTTGTGCAGGCGGCTGATGGCGAAGGCGATGGTGCTCTTGCCGCAACCGGATTCGCCGGCAAGGCCGAAGACTTCGCCGGGGGCGACGTCGAAGCTGACATTGTCGACGGCACGAAAGTCCTTTTCCTCGCCGATATAGTCGATCGTGAGGTTTTTGACGGATAGCAATGGTGCGGTCACAGGCGACCCTCCCCGGAGCGGATGAGCGCGGACCAGCGCCCGAGACGGTTGCCGGTCCGCAGCCGCGGATTGGCGATTTCGTCGACGGCGAAATTCAGAAGCGACAGGCCGATGCCGAGAAAGGCAAGCGCGAAGCAGGGGGTGAGAATGTCCCACCAGGCACCGACCGAAAGCGCCGAGGCCTTCTGCGCGGCATAGAGCATGGTGCCCCAGGAGACGACCTTAGGGTCGCCGAGGCCGAGAAACTCTAGCGTCGCCTGGGTGATGATCGCGAAGATGACGCTGCCGATGAAGTTGATGCCGACGATCGAGATCAGGTTGGGGAAGATCTCGAAGGTCATGATGCGCCAGCGTGGCTCACCCATCATCTCCGCCGATTTGACGTAGTCCTTTTGCTTGACGGAAAGCGTCTCGGCGCGGGTGACGCGCGCGCCCCAGGCCCAGGAGGTTCCGCCAAGGATCAGCGCGATGACCCAGGGGCTGGCCTGACCGATGAAGGCGGCGAGCACCAGGAGCAGCGGCAGGTTGGGAACCACTAGCACCATGTTGGTGAAGAAGCTGATGACTTCGTCGACCTTGCCGCCGCGATAGCCGGCGAGAATGCCGAGCGCCGTGCCGACGATTGTGATGAGCAGGCCTGCGCCGAAGCCGACGGCAAGCGAGGTGCGGGCGCCATAGATCAGCCGCGTGAACACATCCTGGCCGATGCGGGTGGTGCCGAGCCAGTGGGCAAGCGACGGCGCCTGATGCGGCCGTCCGACGCGGGCGCCTGGATCGTAGGGGGTGAGCAGTGGTGCGGCGATCGCCACGAGAAGGATGAAGGCGATGATGGCGACGCCGACCAGAGCCTTGCGATTGCGGATCAATCCGAAGGGGTTGGTCTTCATCTCACGCCTTCTTCAGTCGGGGGTCGAGCAGCACATAGCTGACGTCGACGATGAAATTGGCAACCAGCATGGTCGCGGTCATGATCAGCAGCTGCCCCTGGATGACAGGGTAGTCGCGGGCAAGGATCGCCTGGTAGAGGATGTTGCCAAGGCCTGGATAGTTGAACACGACTTCGGTCACCAGCGAGCCGCCGAGGATCGTGCCGATGGCGATGGCAAGGCTCGACACGGTCGGCAGCAGCGCATTGCGCGCCGCGTACCAGAGCATCACATGGCCGTCCGACAGGCCCTTGGCGCGGGCCATGACGATATAATCCTCGCCGAGCAGGTTGATCATGTTGTTGCGCATGGTGACGGCGAAACCGCCGGTCAAGACCGTGCAGAGCGTCAGCATCGGCAAAATGCCGTGATAAAGCACGCTACCGAGATATTGCAGCGTAAAGGCCGGGTCGAGTGCCGGGTCGGCGGCGTAGCCCGTCGGGAACCAATTCAACGTGAAGCCGAAGAAGAAGACGACGATCAGCGACGTAACGACGGCCGGAACCGAGGTCGCGAAGATCGCACCGACCGAAACGATGACATCGAAAAGGCTGCCGCGGCGCCAGGCGGCGAGAATGCCGAGGAAGGTTCCCAGCGTGAAGCTGATGATGGTCGCCGTGCCCATCAGGCCGACCGTCCACACCAGCGCGTTGCCGAGAACCGTCGTCACCGGAAGCGGGAAATATTTGATCGAGCGGCCGAGGTCGCCGCTGAAGATGCTGCCGAGATAGGTCAGATATTGCTGCCAGAGCGGGCCATCGACGAAGCCGAAGGTGAGCTTCAGCGCCTGCAGACTTTCGGGTGGAAGCTCCGCCCCCGCGCTCGAAAACATGATCTGCACGGGATCGCCCGGCATCAGCCGCGGCAAAAAGAAGTTGATCGTCGCCGCCGCGACGAAGGCTGCCAGATAGAAGCATAGGCGGCGAAGCAGGAAAGCCATGGGGACTCCATCGACTGCGCCCTGGCCCTGTTACCGGCAGGAAAGGCGGCAGAAACGCTTTGAAATGGCGCAAGCCTTTAATCGCGGAGCTATTGTGCTCCCGAGGCCGGCGCGAAAGCGGGAGCGGCCCGGTGATGAGCCACTCCCGCCAGTCCTGGGGGTGTTTAGTTGACCGGTTCGAGTGCCAGCAAATGCAGCAGGCGCGCCGGGTTGGTCCGCGAGATCGACGGATTGACGAACGGGGTCTCGGCCGTCACCCAGCCTTTGAAGCGCTTGGTGTTGTACTGGTACCAGTTTGGATTGTTGAAGACCGGCATGATCGGCAGGTTCTCGGCGACGATGCGCTGAGCCTTGTTCATGGCTTCCTTCTGCTTGGCGAGGTCAGCCGTGTGGGTGAACTCGGTCAAAAGCTTCTCGACATCGTCATTGAACCAACGCTGCGCGGTAAAGCGCGTCTTGCCCTTGTCCGAAGCGCTGAAGGCGCGCTTGTAGGGATAATAGGGCGAGGCCGAGGCCGGCAGACTGTTGATCGCCGCGTCGAAGGTGCCGTTGATGAGGTTGCCGGTCCATACGGCTTCCTCCGGCGTTTCGATCTTGGCGTCGAGGCCGACGGCCTGCAGGCCCTCGACGGCGATCGTGACCGTGTCGATCCAGTCAGTCCAGGCGCTCGGAACGATGATCGAGAAGGCGATCTTGCTGCCATCCGGATTGTCGCGGAAACCGTCACCGTCCTTGTCGACATAGCCGGCCTCGTCGAGCAGGGCCTTGGCGGCATCGGCGTCGTATTTGCCGTAGGTGCCGAAATCGGTCGCGACCGACGGATCCGCCCAGCTCTTATAGAGTTCGCCCATGCCGGCAGGGTCTTCGTTGAGTGTCGGATAACCGTAGCCGGCGACGTCGACCATGGTGCCGCGATCAAGCGCCATGCTGGCCGCACGACGGAACTTCACGTCGTTGAAGGCCTTGCGGTTGTTCTCGTTGGCGGTTTCCTGGTTGAAGAGGAACGCCACCATGCTGCTCGGCGAATACCAGAAATGGTAGTGCTCCGGGTCCTTGGCGACGTAGACGTTCTCTATATCCGGGATGAAGGAAACGCCCCAGTCGAGCGTGCCCGACGCGGTCGCGGTCAGAATCTGGTTGTTGTCGGCAAGCTGCGGGAAGCGCATGCAATCGACTTTGAGCGCGGCGTCCCAATAGTGCGGGTTGCGGCACTGGTCGTAGGTCTGGCCGGTGAAGCGCGGGATCTCCGTCATCGGGCCGCTGCCAACAGGTGTTTCGTTGGCGAAGGTCACCGGTTCGGCGATGTCCTTCCAGACATGCTCCGGCACGATCGGCAGCTGGGCAAGCTGTTCGGCAGCAAGCGAGCTTGGATTGGCGAGCGTGAAGCGAACGGTCTGGCCGTCGACGGCTTCGACGCCGGTGATGAAGGTCCAGATGCTGACGAAGTCGAGCGCCGGGAACTTCTTCAGGTAGTCGTAGGTGAACTTGACGTCAGCAGCCGTCAGCGGCTTGCCATCAGACCATTTCAGGTTTGGGCGCAGCTTGAACTCGATGCTCTTCAGATCGTCGGCAAGCTTGAAGCTTTCGGCGAGGCGGAAGACCGGCTTGTTGTCATCGAAGCGATTGAAGACGACCAGCGGCTCGTAGATGAAGTCGAGCGTGCTTTGGCGCGCCGACGTCTGGTTGAACGGGTTGAAGTTGCGAACCCAGGTCGTGGCCGGCTCGATATTGACCGTCAGGATCGACTGCGCCACGGCCGGTGCAGCGAAAAGGGTCAGCGCGGTCGCTGCCCAGAGAATGGATTTTTTCATGGTTTCTCCCCTCTTGATTGGTGAGTGGCGTCTCGTCAGGCGACGAGAACGCTCTTGAACATCTCTTCGACTTCGGCGTGCGCCGCGCGAATGTCGACCTTGAGCTTGCCGAGCCGGCTCTGGCCGGCGGCGATACGCTTCTGGGCTGCCTCTGTCAGCGGACGGGCGGCCTTGGCGGCAGCCTCGCTCTCGGCCAGATCGCCGTGGCTGTGAAGTGCGACGTCGGAGCCGGCGTCGAGCACCTGCTTCACACGCTCGGGCAAGGTGCCGCGCAGTGATTCCATGAAGATGCAATCGGACACCAGCACGCCCTCATAGCCCATGTCGTTGCGGATCACTTCATGCATCGTCGGCGAGATCGAGGCCGGCAGCTCGCTGTCATAGGCGGAGTAGACGACGTGCGCGACCATCGCCCAGGGCGTGTCCTTGAGGGCAACGAAGGGCTTGAAGTCGGTTGTGACAAGCGTTTCGCGCGATGCGTCGACAACGGGCCGTTCCTTGTGGGAATCACGTGTCGCGCGGCCATGCCCAGGGATGTGCTTCATGACAGGCATGTTGCCGGTCTCAAGCAGGCCATCGACCACCTCGCGGCCGAGGGCGGCGATGAAGTCCGGATCCGAACCGAAGGAGCGCGCACCGATGACGGCGCTGGTCGTTTCGAAGACGAGATCGAGGACCGGCGAGCAGCCGCTGGTGAGGCCGAGTTCGCTCATCATCGTGCCCATTGCCTGGGACGACAGGCGAAGCGCCTTTTTGCCGAGCGCAAGGTCATGGCGCGCCAGTTCGGCAAACTGGCCGAAGCTGCGGAAAAGCGGCCAGGGACCGGCGTCGAGATGCTGGACGCGACCGCCCTCCTGGTCAGTGAAGACAGGTGCGTCGTCGCGCCCAACGGCCTCGCGGAAGCGCTCGATCAGGATCTTGACCTGGCCGGGCTCGCGCAGATTGCGTCGGCCGACGAAGAGGCCGAGCGGGTTGGTTTCGCGAAACAGGGCGAACTCGTCGTCCGAGAGTGTTGGGTTTGGTAGGCCGACGAAGAGGGCGAGCGGTGTCGATGCCATTGGAGAGCTCCGATGTTCAGATGATTATTTGGATGGATTACGAAGCATGCCTTCGTAGATGCCTTTGTCGGCGGCGGGGATGGCAACGGCGCCGATGGTCTTGGCGTAGAAATCGACCGGGCCGGCATCGCCGATAAAGGCATAGGCATGGCCGAGCGTCTTCATGGTCTCGAGCGATGCGGTCAACAGATCAACGCCGATACCGCGCCCTCGGCTCTCGCCGGCGACCCCGGTCGGGCCGAAGAAACCGCGCGCCGTCGTGTCGTAGCAGGCAAAGCCGAGCAGCTTACCACCTTCCACCGCGATCAGGCAGGCGATCGGCTGGCGGGAGAAGGCGACCGAAACCTCGCTCGCCCAATTCTCACTGAAGTTCTGCCTTACCCAGTCGACGACGACGTGCATTTCGGGCGGCAGCGCCGGGCGAATACGAATGCCGGTCGTGTCGGTTTTCCGCTTGAGATTGGCGAGCGTCGGCGAATACAAGCTCACAAGCAAGTCCGGCACCCCTAGTCCTCCGTATATTCCCTTATTAAGGAATTGATCCCTTTGTAATGCAATATGTGTCCTCATCTCCGGCGGGTTGTCAACCGGCAATCGTGGCGATGGGGTGGGAGGGTTGACGCTTCACCATGATGGCAGCGAGAACAGTCGGCTGCGCATAGTATTATCGCGCCACAGAGCCTTGGCTCCGGCGAACTCGTCGGCGGTCAAACGACGAATCATCGAGTTGCCTTCAAAAACCAATGGCTTCGAGACTGAACATGCGCGCACTGCCAGCACATGCGCCAAGCTGTCGCCGCCGCTCTTCGTTCTCTTGTTGTTCTTTTCATATTGTAATTTACAAAAATACTAAGTTTGATTTTCGCTGTTTTTTTCAAGGAACCACTGCAATTCCCAGGGCAAATATCTCATTGAATTGACAGATGTTATTTTTATTCTTGATTACAAAAGTAGAGTTTGTTCCGCTTTATTTTCCGTCACGGATTGTTACTATGCTTTCGGTTCAACGAGCCCGGGAGCCAGGCGTGTCAGAGTTACCTCCACAGCACTTGACCGAGCAGGAGCCGCGATCTCGCCGGCGCCAGGAGCTTTTGACATTTCTTGTTCTTGCCTTTGGCATCTGGCCGCTGGTGGCCGTCGGCGTGGTCGGCGGTTACGGCTTCATCGTATGGATGCTGCAGATCGTTTACGGCCCTCCCGGCCCGCTTGGGCATTGAGGTGATCCATGGGGGCGATGACAACCAGACGAGGATTGTTCCTGGGCCGGCAGGCGGAGCGGAGGCGCGTCCTGCCGCCGGGCGTCACGCTTGAAAGCCTGACGGCATGCACCGGCTGCGGCCAATGTGTGGAAAAGTGTCCCACCCAAATCATCGTGCTGCTTGACGAACGTCCGTCGCTCGATTTTTCAGGCGGCGAATGCACGTTCTGCGGCGGTTGTGCACGGGCCTGTCCGGAGCAGGTATTCGCAGCGGAGGCCGTAACGCGGCTTGCCCATGTCGTTGCGATCGGCGACGGCTGCCTCGCGCGCAACAATGTCGCCTGCCAATCCTGTCGCGATGCCTGTCCGCAGCAGGCGATCCGATTTCGGCCGCGGACCGGCGGGCCGTTCCTGCCAGAGGTGGATGTCAACAGTTGCAGCGGATGCGGTGCCTGCATCGGCGTCTGTCCTGTCGGTGCAATCGGCATTGCGGATCGGGTTCAGGAGGGCGTCCATGCCTGATCCCTCCCGGCAATATCATATCTCAAGCGCCGTCGTCGTCGCTCTTCCGGCGATGAAGGATGCTGTCCTTGCCGCGCTGGCGCGCATGGCAAATGTCGAGGTTTACGGCCATGAGGGCGGCAAGATTGTCGTCGTCATCGAGGGAACGAGTACCGGCATGCTTGGCGAATGCCTGTCGACGATCTCCACGCTCGAGGGCGTGGTAGCGGCCAATATGGTTTTCGAACATGTCGAAACGGAAGGAGTGACGGACGATGACCACCGAACTGATGCGGCGTGATATCCTGAAGGCGCACGCGGCCGGCATCGCCGCCGCCACCGCCGGCATCGCACTGCCCGCCGCCGCTCAACCGGTGCCCGGCGGTATCAGCGCGCTCGAAATCAAGTGGTCGAAGGCGCCCTGTCGCTTCTGCGGCACCGGCTGCGGCGTCATGGTCGGCGTCAAGGAGGGGCAGGTCGTTGCCACCCATGGCGACATGCAGGCCGAGGTCAACCGCGGCCTCAACTGCATCAAGGGCTATTTCCTCTCCAAGATCATGTATGGCTCCGACCGGCTGAAGACGCCGATGCTGCGCAAGCTGAACGGCGCCTACAGCAAGGACGGCGAGTTCGAGGCGGTGAGCTGGGACGAAGCCTTCGACGTCATGGCCGAACAGTGCAAGAAGGTGCTGAAGGAAAAGGGGCCGACGGCGGTCGGCATGTTCGGATCCGGCCAGTGGACGATCTTCGAGGGCTATGCTGCGACGAAGCTGATGCGCGCCGGCTTCCGCTCCAACAACCTCGACCCCAATGCCCGCCATTGCATGGCCTCGGCGGCCTACGCCTTCATGCGAACCTTCGGCATGGACGAGCCGATGGGCTGCTATGACGACTTCGAGCATGCGGACGCCTTCGTGCTTTGGGGCTCGAACATGGCGGAGATGCATCCGATCCTGTGGACCAGGCTTGCTGATCGCCGCCTGGGCCAGTCGCATGTGAAGGTGGCCGTCCTGTCGACCTTCACCCACCGCAGCATGGACCTCGCCGACATTCCGATGGTGTTCAAGCCCGGCACCGACCTGGTGATCCTCAACTACATCGCCAATTACATCATCGAGAAGGGCCGGGTGAACGAGGACTTCGTTCGCAAACACACCACCTTCATGCGCGGCGTCACTGATATCGGCTATGGCCTGCGTCCGGACAATCCCATCGAAGTTAAGGCTGCCAATTCATCCGACCCCGGCAAGATGGAACCGATGGACTACGAGGCGTTCAAGGCGTTCGTCTCGGAATACACTCTGGAGAAGACCGCCGAGATGACCGGTGTTGACCCGGCGTTTCTGGAGGAACTCGCCGAACTCTACGCCGATCCGCAGCGCAAGGTGATGTCGTTGTGGACCATGGGGTTCAATCAGCATGTGCGGGGCGTCTGGGCCAACCAGATGGTCTACAACATTCACCTTCTGACCGGAAAGATCTCGGAGCCCGGCAACAGCCCGTTCTCGCTGACCGGCCAGCCGTCTGCCTGCGGCACCGCGCGCGAGGTCGGCACCTTCGCCCACCGTTTGCCTGCCGACATGACCGTGACCAATCCGGAGCACCGCAAGCACGCCGAGGAGATCTGGCGCGTTCCGCATGGGATCATCCCGGAAAAGCCCGGCTATCACGCTGTCGAGCAGGATCGCATGCTCAAGGATGGCAAGCTCAGCTTCTACTGGGTTCAGGTCAACAACAACGTCCAGGCCGCCCCCAATACCAGCAACGAAACCTACCAAGGCTATCGAAACCCGGAGAATTTCATCGTGGTCTCGGATGCCTATCCGACGATCACGGCCATGAGCGCCGACCTCATCCTGCCGGCGGCCATGTGGGTGGAAAAGGAAGGCGCCTACGGCAATGCCGAGCGGCGGACCCATGTCTGGCACCAGCTGGTGCAGGCGCCGGGCGAGGCGCGCTCGGATCTCTGGCAGATGGTCGAGTTCTCCAAACGCTTCATAACCGACGAAGTCTGGCCGGCCGAAATCCTCGCTGCCAACCCAGAGTTCAAGGGCAAGAGCCTGCATGACGTCCTGTTCCAGAACGGTGAGGTCAACCGCTTCCCCTTAAGCGAAGTCAGCGGCGACTACGCCAACAACGAGGCCGAAGCCTTCGGCTTCTACCTCCAGAAGGGCCTGTTCGAGGAATATGCCACCTTCGGTCGCGGCCATGGCCACGATCTCGCGCCATACGACCGATACCACGAGGAACGCGGTCTGCGTTGGCCGGTGGTCGACGGCAAGGAGACACGCTGGCGCTATCGCGAGGGCTACGACCCCTACGTCAAGGCCGGCGAGGGCGTGAAATTCTACGGCCGCCCGGACGGCAAGGCGGTCATTCTTGCGGTGCCCTACGAGCCGCCGGCGGAATCACCCGACGAGGAATTCGATCTCTGGCTGGTGACGGGTCGCGTGCTCGAACACTGGCATTCGGGTTCGATGACGATGCGTGTGCCGGAGCTCTATCGCGCCTTTCCGGGCGCCCGCTGCTTCATGAATGCGGATGACGCCCGCAAGCGCGGCATCAATCAGGGAGCGGAGGTGCGGATCATGTCGCGGCGCGGCGAGATCCGCTCACGCATCGACACGCGCGGACGCAATCGCATGCCGCCCGGCGTGATCTTCGTGCCGTGGTTCGATGCGAGCCAGTTGATCAACAAGGTGACACTCGACGCAACGGATCCCATCTCCAAACAGACGGATTTCAAAAAATGCGCAGTCAAGATCGTCTCAGTCGCTTGAAGCGACCAGAATGGGTGGTCGTTGCCATCGGCCTCGCCATGTTTGTCACGACGACGGCGATTGCCCAGGTCGTCCAGCAAATGGTGCCGCAGCTTGAAGGCCCGACACCACAGATGGAAACCGGGGCTGCCGCGAGCTTGCCGAAATGGGTGGTCGATGACAAACGCAAGATGCGCGCCTATCCGGATCAGCCGCCGATCATTCCGCACTCGATCGAGGGCTATCAGCTTTCGGTCAATACCAATCGCTGTCTCTCCTGCCACAAACGCGAGTTCACGCAGGATAGCGGCGCACCGATGATCAGCGTGACGCACTACATGACGCGCGACGGGCAGATGATCGCCGACGTTTCGCCGCGGCGCTACTTCTGCACGGCATGTCATGTGCCGCAGGCGGATGTTCGCCCATTGGTCGACAATGTCTTCAAGGACATGAGCGAACTCGGCGTCAAGCCGGCCGGAAGCGAGTGAGCCCATGCAGCGGATCCGGAGACTTATCCTGTGGGCGTGGCGGCTTGTCAGCACGCCGGCGGGCACGCTCAGCCTCGGCTTTCTGACGCTGGGCGGCTTCATCGGTGGCGTGATGTTCTGGGGCGCCTTCAATACGGCGCTGGAGATCACCAATACCGAGAAGTTCTGCACTTCCTGTCACGAGATGAAAGACAACGTCTATGAGGAACTGACGCGCACGATCCATTTTTCCAATCGTTCCGGCGTGCGCGCCTCCTGCCCGGATTGTCACGTTCCGCATCAGTGGACCGACAAGATCGCCCGCAAGATGCAGGCGTCGAAGGAGGTCTGGGGCAAGATCTTCGGCACCATCAACACCCGCCCCAAATTTCTGGAAAAACGGCTTGAACTGGCCCAGCACGAATGGGCGCGGCTGAAGGCCAACGACAGCCTGGAATGCCGCAACTGCCATTCCTCTGTTGCCATGGATCTGCAGAAGCAGACGGAGCGGGCCGCCACCATTCACACGCGCTACCTGCTATCGGGCAAGGCGACCTGCATCGATTGCCACAAGGGCATCGCGCACGAACTGCCGAACATGCAGGGTATCGATCCCGGCTGGAAGATGCCGAAGGAGCTGGAAGGCACAAGCACCTCGGGCATGACGCCGATCGACGATCTTCGCCGCGCGATGATGGAGCTTCACGCCAGCAATCTCTGATCGTCGCTTCCGGTAAATGCGCCGCGAAGTGGGTGACCCCTCAGGCGGTCGGCCTGGTGATGATAAAAAGGGCCGGGAGCAGCATCGCCCCGGCGACAACCGACGCAAGCGGCAGGCTCGGTTTGCTGACGATGCAGAAGAAGGCGAAGCTCGTAGCCATCAGCGAAATGGCTATGATCTTTGCCCGTGCCGGTATCGCACCTTTTTCCCGCCAGAGCCGCAAGGATGGACCGAAGGTCGGGTGTTCCAGCAGCCAGCGCTCAAGTCGCGGCGACGCGCGAGCGAACAGGCCGGCCGCCAGGAGAAGAAAGGGCGTGGTTGGCAAGATCGGCAAAAAGATGCCGGCGACGGCGAAACCGATCATCAGCCATCCAAGACCAAGACAGAGCAGCCGAAGAGGAAGGTTCATAGCTGGTCTCCAAGCCGGGTCAATCTTCGGAACATGTCGACATCGCCGCGGTATCATTCTCACCCGATACTCGGCCTTGCGGCCAGCGCCGAAGTGCTTCAGCTCCCATTTCGGTCAGCGCATAGATGCCGCGGTCGACCCGTTCGAACCAGCCATAGACATTGCCTTGCAGGATCTTGGCGGCATCGGGTGCGGCCTCACGCAGGTCGCGAGGACGTAGATTGCCATCCTGCAATGCCGCCGCGCAGGCGAGGGCCTGCTGGCGATAGGCGGTCATGATCGGCGCGCGCGTGCTGCCGCCGAGCGTCGGGTCGCCCTTGCGACGGCGGTGTTCCTTGATGAGACGCGCTCGCTTTTTCAGGTTCCTGCGCGGCATGGCGGCCGATGCCGCAACAATCACGTCGACCGTGCCGTTGTCGGCAACAGCGAGCATGCCGAACCCGAGCCGGCGGCAGAGATCGCGAAAGCGGCGGTCGCTCTCCCGCCCTTTGCCCTTGGCCGAGACACGCGCTGCGATCCAAACTTCGTCACCGGCATTGGCGCGATCCACTGCCTGCAGCACCAGTTCCAGATTGAACGTCAGCTTCAGCTCGCAGATAACGACGAGCGGCGGCTCGTCGTCGCTGAGCGCAAGGATATCGCAGCCCCCGACCTCACCTTTGACGGAGTATCCCGCCTCTTCGAGGAAGCGCTTGATCGGAAGATAAAGTGTTGTCTCCAAGCGGATGGGTTCCTGTCGAGATCGAAGGCGGTTCGTCTTGGCAAGTGCCGCCATGGTCGTTTGTTACGCGAGCCGGGGCAATTGTTCTGACATGCAGATAACCCCGATCCGGGGCTTTGTCATCCGGTTGTCCGGTCGCAGCTCGGTGGTGCGTTGTGCTTCGTCTTAACTTTATGGTGTGTTAATATTGCTGCGTGGGCGGCCTTCGCCGGAGGGCGCCCGGTATCCGAGGCTTTGACGACAGATGTTGCGAGTCCTCACCCTGTTGCTGTCGCTGATATCAGCATTCGTGTTTCCCGCCGCGTCCGCGCCAGAAACCGAGAAGGTTGTTTTGGTGCTGTCTTTGAAGGGGGCGATCGGTCCGGCATCGGCTGAATATATCAAACGCGGATTGCAGAAGGCCAATGATCGGCACCTGCCGCTTGTCGTTCTCCAAATGGATACGCCGGGTGGTCTCGATACCTCCATGCGCGAAATCATCCAGGCGATCCTGGCATCATCCGTTCCAGTCGCGAGCTTCGTTGCACCCAGCGGAGCACGTGCGGCAAGCGCTGGCACCTACATCCTCTATGCAAGCCATATCGCTGCCATGGCGCCGGGAACCAATCTCGGGGCGGCAACGCCGATCGCTATCGGCGGAGACATGTTCGGCGGCCAGAAGGACGAGCGTCCCGGCGAGAACGACAAAGATACTGCTGCCCAATCTCGGCCAACCCAGACGACAATCGAGGCCAAGCTCATCAACGATGCCGTCGCCTATATCCGCGGACTGGCCGAGTTGCGCGGGCGCAATGCCGATTGGGCCGAACGGGCTGTGCGCGAGGCTGCGAGCCTGTCTGCGGCTGCTGCCGTTCAGGAGAAAGTCGTCGATTTCACTGCCGCTTCCATCGACGATCTGCTGAAGCAGGCGCAGGGGCGAATTGTCCGTGTCGGGCAGGCGGATATCACGCTTGAAACGACTGGGCTTGGCGTGGAGGCTTTTGTGCCCGACTGGCGCACGCGCCTGCTTGGGGTGATCACCGATCCGAACATCGCGATCATTCTGATGATGATCGGCATCTATGGACTGATCTTCGAGTTCCTGACCCCCGGATCGGTCGTGCCTGGCACCGTCGGCGGGATCTGCCTGCTGCTCGGTCTCTACGCACTGGCCGTTTTGCCGGTGAGCTATGCCGGTCTCGGTTTGATCCTGCTCGGCGTCGGCCTGATGGTTGCGGAGGCGCATTCGCCTTCTTTCGGTGTACTCGGTGCCGGCGGCGCCCTGGCGCTGGTTCTCGGCGCTGCGATCCTTTTCGATACCGACACTCCGGGGCTGCAGGTCTCATGGGCTATGCTTGCCGGCGTCGGCATTGCCAGCCTCGGTTTCAGCCTGCTCGTCGCCCGTCTCGCCTTCAGCGCGCGGCGCCATGCGGTGGTGACCGGCGGCGAGCAGATGATCGGGCTGGCGGGCAAGGTCGATAGCTGGGCCGGCGCCAGCGGCTATGTGATCGCCCACGGCGAACGGTGGCAGGCTGTCAGCAGCCAGACGCTGGATGCGGGAGAAAATGTGAAGGTTGTCGGCCGCAACGGGCTGACGCTCGAGGTCGCGCGCGACGAGGCAAAAGCCTGACGCATGCGGTAGAAGGAGTAAAGATCATGGACATACTTGGGAGCCTCGCTCCCTATCTCGCGATCCTGTTGTTCCTCCTGATCGTCATTGCCTATGCGATCAGGATCCTGCGCGAATATGAGCGCGGCGTCATCTTCACACTCGGTCGCTTCACGGGCGTCAAGGGTCCGGGGCTGATCCTGCTTCTTCCCTATGTCCAGCAGATGGTGCGGGTCGATCTTAGAACCCGCGTGCTCGATGTTCCAAGCCAGGACGTCATCTCGCACGACAACGTGTCGGTCCGCGTCAGCGCGGTCATCTACTTCAGGGTGATAGATGCCGAAAAGTCGACGATCCAGGTCGAGGATTTCATGATGGCGACGAGCCAGCTCGCCCAGACGACATTGCGCTCAGTACTCGGCAAACACGACCTCGATGAGATGCTGGCAGAACGCGACCGCCTGAACGAAGACATCCAGAAGATCCTCGACAGCCAGACCGATGCCTGGGGCATCAAGGTTGCCACGGTCGAGATCAAACATGTCGACATCAACGAAAGCATGGTCCGCGCCATTGCCCGCCAGGCAGAGGCCGAACGGGAACGTCGTGCCAAGGTCATCAACGCCGAAGGCGAGCAGCAGGCGGCGGCCAAGCTGCTCGAGGCCGCCGAGATCCTCGCCCGGCAGCCCGAAGCCATGCAGTTGCGCTATTTGAGCACCTTGAACGTGATCGCCGGCGAAAAGAACTCGACGATCGTGTTTCCGTTCCCGATGGAGCTCGTCAACCTGCTGTCGGCCAAGGTCGATAAGTCGACGAGCTGATCACGTTTGGGGTCTCGATGTTTCAGGCTGCCTTGCGTTCGAGTTGTGCGACCTTGAGCAGGTCGTCGATAGCACCGGGCGCTGCGACCAGAACAGCGCTTCCCCGGGTCAGGGCTTCGCCCTGTGTCGGGAAGGGCAGCGACCAGCCGCCTGCCTCGTTGACGAGGCAATAACCGGCCAGGCAATCCCAGGCATGCATGTAGGGTTCGTAGTAGCCGACGAGCCGACCGGCGGCCACATAGGCGATCATCAGCGCGCCCGAACCGTTGCGCATGAAGTTGCCGCCGGCGGCAAGAAGGCGCTCGACGATCCCCGCGACTTCGGCCGGCGTCACGTGATTGTTGGCGCCAAGTCCTGTCACGGCATCGCGGATCGTCCGTGTCGCATCGAGGCGCAGGGTCTTGCCGTTCAGTGTCGCGCCCAGTCCGGAAGCAGCCGCATAGAGCTCGTCGTGACACGGCGACTGGATCACGCCGATCACGGGTTTGTCGGCATAAAGCACGGCGATCGAGATGCACCAGTTGGGCATGCCGTTGACAAAGGGCGTCGTTCCATCGATCGGATCGATCACCCAGGTGAAGCCCGAAGTGCCACTGACAAGGCCGTGTTCTTCGCCGAGCACACCGTCGTCCGGGAACGAGGCGCTGATGCGATCGCGGATCAGCGTCTCGACGTTCCGGTCGGCGATTGAAACAACGTCATGGGCGTCGGCCTTGGTTTCGATGACCAGAGTCTCGCGCTGCAGGAAGTAGTCATGGGCAAGCCGTCCGGCTTCCTCGGCAATGGTCTTGGTGAGCGCGAAGCGAGCTTCAAGGCCCGCGATTGGCGAAGTCATGCAATAGTCCTTCCTGTGTCGATCTCAAGACATCATACGCTACAGAGGCGCGCGTCAGTTGGGCGCGCAAAAGATGCTGTAACGCTCTAAATTTGCTGCATAATGTTCCCGGGTTTAAGGAGTTATGCAGTAATCAAAGCAAGGCCGCGGTTGCGGAAGCCGATGGCGACTTCGGTCGAGGGAGATAACATCTCCTCGATCGCATCATCAACCACGAATAGCAATCCATTCTGTGTTTCAACTTCATACTCGATGTGGCCGCCGAGATAGGCGGCGGTACTGATCGTACCGGGCAGTGCTGCACCAGTCGCCGGCGTCAGCGTCACGGCATTGGGGCGCACGGCAAGCTTCGATGGGCCGGGCCGAGCATCGCGCGATGGCAGCCTGTGTTCGAGGCCGCCGACACGGATGGTGGCAAGGCCGGCGTCGGATGCGGTGATCTCGCAAGGCAGCACATTGGCCTCGCCCATGAAGTCGGCGATGAAGGCCGATGCCGGCGCCTCGTAGAGTTCGCGCGGCGCCCCCTCCTGGGCGATCTCGCCATCCTTCATGACGATGATCCTATCGGAGACGGCAAGCGCCTCGTCCTGGTCGTGCGTGACGTAGACGGCGGTAAAGCCGAGCCGTTGTTGCAGCTCGCGGATTTCGGTGCGGACGCGCCGGCGCAGCCGCGCGTCAAGGTTGGAAAGCGGTTCGTCGAGCAGCAGCACCTGCGGCTCGAGCACCAGCGCGCGGGCGACGGCGACGCGCTGCTGCTGCCCACCGGACAATTCGGCCGGCAGCCGCTGGCCAAGGCCGCCGAGGCCGACGAGCTTCAGGCCTTCCTCGGCCCGATCGCGTGCCTCCTTCTTTTTCATGCCCGAGGATTCCAGGCCGTAGGCGACGTTGTCGAGCGAGGTCATATGCGGGAACAGCGCGTAGGACTGGAACACCATCGACACATCGCGCTCGTTGGCCGGTAGCATGGTGACGTCCTTGCCGCCAATCAGGATCCGGCCGGCGGATGGATGCTCCAGGCCGGCGAGCATGCGCAGCGTGGTGGTCTTGCCGCAGCCGGATGGCCCCAGCAGGGTGACGAGAGTGCCGGGTTCGATGGTCAGCGACAGATCGTGGATGGCGGTGAAGGCGCCGAACTGCTTGCGCACGTTCTGGAAGACGACCGAGCCGGTGCGTGGGGTGCTCATGCGGGGTTCTCCTGGGAAAGGGTCTTGGTGGCAGCGCGGGCCGGAGCCGCGCCGAAGACGCGGTTCTCCCGCCGAAGCTTGCGCTCGCCGACAAGCAGTTGCAGGCCGGTGATGACAGTGATCATCACCACGATGAGGGCCGACGAATAGGCGATCGCCACGCCGAACTCGCCGTTTTCGACGAGGCCGACGATATAGGACGTCGCCATGTTGTATTCGGCGCTGACGAGGAAGACGACGGCGCTGATCGACGTGATCGCCCGGACGAAGGAGTAGACGAGGGCGGCGACGATCGCCGGACGCAAGAGCGGCAGGATGACCTTGCGCAGCGTGCGGAAGCTGGTTGCCCGGAGCGTCAGCGATGCCTCGTCCAGGCTTTTGTCGAGCTGGCTCATCGCCGCGATGCCGCCGCGTACGCCCACCGGCATGTTGCGGAAGACGAAGCAGGCAACGAGGATCAGTGCCGTGCCGGTCATTTCGAGTGGCGGCAGGTTGAAGGCGATGATGTAGCTGATGCCGATGACCGTGCCGGGAATGGCAAAGCTCAACATCAAGGCGAATTCGAACACATCCCGCCCGGCAAATCGCTGCCGGACGATCAGGTAGGCGGTCAACAGCCCGACGAGGGCCGTCAGTGGCGCTGAGATCAGCGCGATTTCCATCGTCGTCCAGAATGAATTCCAGGCGACGCCGGTCCAGGCGATGACGCCGTCGGTGACCGAGAACGAGAAGGCCTTGATATAGTGCTCAAACGTCAGCGAGTTATCGAGACCCCAGGTTTTCACGAAGCCGCCAAACAGGATCATGCCATAGACCACGACCGTGAAGATCATCCACGGGATCACCACGGCGTGGACGCCGATCGACAGCGAGCGGGGCAGAGCGATATGCGAGCCGGAATCGCCCTTGCCGGTGACGGTGGAATAGTTCTTGCCCGCCAGCCAATAGCGCTGGGCGAGGAACGCCGACAAAGTGAAGCACAAGAGGATGATCGCGAGCACGGCGGCGCGTGACGGGTCGTTCTGCGCGCCGACGACGGCAAAGAAGATTTCCGTCGAAAGCACACCATGGCTGCCGCCAAGCACGAGCGGATTACCGAAATCGGCCATGCTCTCGATAAAGCCGATCAGGAAGGCGTTGGCGAGGCCCGGCTTCATCAGCGGAAGCGAGACGTTCCAGAATGTCCGCCAGCGGTCGGCCCGCAACGTCTGCGATGCCTCTTCCATCGAAGGGCTGACGCCCTCGACGACGCCGATCAGTACCAGGAACGAGATCGGGGTGAAGGACAGCACCTGCGCGATCCAGATGCCGGTGAGGCCATAGAGCCAGCGCCCCGGCTCGATGCCAAAAGCATCGGACAGGAACTCGGTAATGACGCCGGCGCGACCGAAGAGCAGGGTCAGCGCCAGGCCGATGACGAAGGGCGGCGTGATGATCGGCAGCACCGTCAGCATGCGCATGCCCTTCTTGAAAGGGAAGCGGGTGCGGGTTGCGACGAGCGCGAAGGCAAGGCCGAGCAACGTCGAGCCGGAAGCGGTCATCAGCGCCAGCCACAGCGTGCGCCAGGCGACGCCGCAGCGCTCGCCCCCGGTGACGCAGCCAAGGCTCCAGATCGAGCCGTCCTGGATGTTGCGCAGGAAACCGTCAGGTTTGAACGAACCGTCGAAGTCCTGGACTGAAGCCGCAAACATGCTGCCGACGGGATAGAAGACGAAGACGACGACGAGGCAGACGAGCAGCGCGATGGAGGCGACGATGAAGGCATCGCCCTTCATGACGCCGCGCTCCGCCAGCCCAAATGCGAAGATGAGGATGAAGGCGAGGGAGGCGAGAACGGCGCCGGCGCCCATCGAGGGCTGTCCGTCGGCAAGCGGGCCGAACAGGGTTTCGCTGATCGTCCAGGTCCAACCGGTAAAGCCGATCGCCAGACCCTGGGCAGCGATGAAGAGAAGGCCGAGCGCGCCGGCTACCGCCAACACCAGGCCGCGGCGGGCCGGATCGCGGACGAACCGGGCAACTGCGCAGATGCCGAGCAGGACGAGCGCGACGACGAGCCATGAACGCCCGTGGGCAAAGATTTGCGCAAGGCCGGGTGCCACGGCAGCATCGGAGGGGAAGCCGGAAAGCCAGCCAAGCCCGAAGAAGCCTCCCTCGATGCGGTACCAGGGCACAGCCAAGAATGCGGCCAACCCGAGCCCGAGTGTGAGGTCGAGCCTACGGTTGCGATGTTCCATCACGGTCCTCGCGTCTCTTCAATATTGGAATGTCGATTTGTTGCAGGGCCGGCTTTCGGCCGCCGGAAACGCCTGCGGTCTTTCGAGATGTGATCGACCGGATCGTTCGATCCGGCCGATCGTAAACCGAATGGCGTCAGTTGGCGCTGGCGCCGACGTCGCGGTCCCAGCGCTCAAGCAGCGCCTTGCGCTTTTCGGAATCGCCGTAGGTGGCGAAGTCGTAGTCGATCAGCTTGATGTCCTCGAACTTGGGTGCTTCCTTCGGCACTTCCGCACTCTTGTTGGACGGCAGCTGGAAGGACTTGGCATCCTTCATGCGCGACTGAACGTCTGCCTTCAGCGCCCAGTCGTACCACGCCTTGGCATTGTCAAGGTTCTTGGCGCCGCGGATGATCGACATCGAACCGATCTCGTAGCCGGTGCCTTCGCAAGGGGCGATCGCCTTGATCGGGAAGCCTTCGGCTGCCTGGGCGACGGCATCATGCATGAAGACGATGCCGAGGCCGGCTTCGCCGCGGGCGGCCGACTTGACCGGCGCCGAGCCGGACTTGGTGTATTGCGCGACGTTGGCGTTGAGCTTCTTCAGGTAATCGAACGCCTCGTCTTCGCCCATGATCTGCACCAGCGATGCAAGCGCCGTATAGGCGGTGCCCGACGAGTTGGGGTTTGCCATCTGGATCTCGCCCTTCAGCGACGCGTCCAGCAGGTCGGCCCAGCATTTCGGCTCCTTGAAGCCCTTCTTCTGGAAGATCTCGGTGTTGTATCCCCAGCCGAGCGCGCCGGCATAGACGCCGACGGTGCGATAGCCGGAGCCTTCGGCCTGCTTCTTTGCCCAATCCTGGAGCTGATCGAGCATTGGCGACTTGTATTCGAGCGTCAGCCCGTCGGATGCGGCCTGCAGATGCGGGTCGCCGGTGCCTGCCCACCAGATATCGGTCTTGGGGTTGCGTGCCTCGGCACGAACCTTGGCATAGGTCTCGCCGGAAGACAGGCGAACCATGTTGACCTTGATCCCGCTTTCCTTCTCGAAATCGGCGGTCATCTGCTCGCAAATGACGACGTCCGCCGAGCAGATTAGATTAAGACTGCCTGCCGCCTGCGCCTCAGACGCCGCGAATGCTAGGCCGGTTGCGGCGAGCGCAACCGAAATGGATACAGCTTTCATAACTTCCTCCCAATGATGCGATGCCTCCACACCGCAGTAATGCAAGCGCGTGCAAGGTGTCACATGGATTGGAATGTTGTCAATCCGAGTCCAAACAAAAGCGGAAAGTTTAATCTGTTGGGTTTGATCGAGCTTGCACAGGTCTGCGATTTGTTGCAAGAAGTTTGCAAGGCCGTGCAAGATTGGTTCCCGATGAGCGACAAGATATTCGTCAGTGCCGAGGAAGTAGCAAGGAAGGCCGGCGTTTCCCGGTCCGCCGTTTCACGCGCGTTTACAGCGGGTGCAAGCATTGCGCCGGAGACACGCCGCAAGGTTATGGAAGCGGCCGAGGTGCTCGGCTATCACGTCAATCATCTGGCCCGCGGACTGATGCGCAACGAAAGCGGCATCGTCTGCCTCGTCGTTTCCGATATGGGCACGCCTTATCGTTCTGCGCTGATCAAGGCGCTGACGCAGCAACTGCAGAACGCCGGCAAGATCGCGATGCTCGTCAACACCGACCGCTCCGACGAACGTGTCGATATGGCGTTGCGGCAGGCGATCCGGTACCGGGCCGATGCCTCGATCGTGCTGTCCGGCATGCCGGACAAGTCGCTCGTCGACCTCTGTGTCAGGAATGGCCAGCGGTTGGTTCTGATCAATCGAAACGACGAGCATCAGGGACCGCTCCGGATAAACCTCGACGAGGACGACACGGCGCAGAGCGTTGTGACGGCGTTCCTGCGGGCTGGCTGTCGCCGTCTCGCCTTTGCCAATTCGGAGGCGGGAACGCCAAGCCTCATGGCGCGCGAAGTGGGCTTCGTTGCCGCCGCGCGGGAGCAGGGGCTCGATGTGACCGTCGAGCGCTTCGGCCCGACGGGTTACGAAAGCGGCAAGGTTCTCGCTCAGCGACTGATGACCCGCCGCGAGCGCCCGGATGCGGTCTTCTGCGTCACCGATCTCGTGGCTCTCGGCTTCATGGACGCGGCCCGACATCAGTTTTCGCTGTCGATCCCCGACGATCTCTGCGTCGTCGGCTTCGACGACATTCCGCAGGCGGCCTGGAACTCCTATGACCTGACGACATTTGCCCAGCCGATCGAGGAGATCGCGGCAGCGGCGGTCGCGTGGCTGATGAGTGATGATGTCGGGCAATCGCAGTCGCTGCGGCTCAACGCCCCCTTCGTCTGGCGCCGGTCCGTGCGCAGCGCCTGAGTAAGCAGAAACCGACCGGCAGCGAGGCTGCCGCCGATCTCATGTTTCGAGATGGCGTCGGCCGCGTGTCAGAGCGGCATCGATGCGCGTGCCGTGGGCTGCAAAGGCCGACCATAGCCACAGCATGATCCAGAGCATCAGCAACCAGGCGAGCACAACATCCGAGAGAAAATGGGCGCCGAAGGCGATGCGATTGAGCGAGAAGGCGAGCACGACGGGGATCAAGGCGATTATCGTCGTCAAGCGCCATCGTGTTGGTAGAAAGACCACCAATGCAATCAACGCAATTGCTGTCGCCGCCTCGCCGGAGGCAAACGAACAACTGCGCGAACAGGCGCCGGACACCTGCCAGGCGGGCGTAAACGGCAGGGTTCCGCCGAACTCGATGATTTCGGAGGGGCGGGCGCGACCGACCAGTCTTTTCAGAAGCTGGATGGCAAGGCCCGGGCCGGCCGCATAGAAGGTCAGGAAAAACAACATTTTGTGCGGGCGTGGCAGCCAGGCGCGCGGCGCGCGCATCTGCACGGCTAGCGTGACTGCTACGGCAGGCAGGATCAAAATCGGGATCAGACGGTTGAAATCGCGCAGCAAACGCAGCGCGTGTTCTCGCGATAGCGGAAAATCCGCGTCACCGGCCGCCGCCCAGCGAGACACGGCAAGATCGATGCCGGGAAACGCCATGAAAATGAAGCCTACGAAGATCGTTGCCGATGCGGCTGCCTGGACCGGCTGTTCCTGGACGTAGGCGTAGCATCGCGCAAGCCATGTCTGGGGATTGGCAGCCTGCCACCGGCGGCCGGCGGCAGGTGTGATGGTGGATCGCAGGAAGCTGGACATTCCGAATGCTCGCGATGAAAAAATCTGAGGAGGTGCGAGCGGGAGAGTTGCGGTTGTCTGTCAAGGAAGGGCGGGGAACTCGAGAAGGCTCGGAGCGCACGGAAAATCAACCATTCGAAGTGGTGCTTAGGGCCGCTGGGGCAGGCATTCCTCCCCACGCGGCGCTGGGCAAGGCTGCGCCACCGCGAGCGCCAAAGTGACTGCTAAGCGGTTAACGCAAGCATCGATAAGAAACGGACGACCCATCGAATCGCCACGCGTGGCTGTCATGGCAAGCTCAAGCCGCCGCCACGGGTTGCTTCCCTTCGGTCTCCAGGTATGCCGAAATCTCGGCCTCGGCAACGAGCGCGCCGTCGACCAGGGCCTCGCCGCGGTAACGCCAGATATTGCGGCGATAGGCGAGCTTGGTCATGTGATAAGCGATGGCGTCGCCAGGGCGGACGGGCTTGCGGAACCGTGCCTTGTCCACCGTCAGCATGTAGATGATTTTGGGCGTCAACCCTTGCGCCAGCTTGGAGGCGGCACACATGACGCCTGCCGTCTGCGCCATGCCCTCGATGATGAGCGCTCCGGGAAAGACCGGATTGCCGGGGAAATGCCCTTGAAACTGCGGCTCGTTGATCGAAACATTCTTGATCCCTACGCAGCTTTCTTCGCCACGGATCGAGACGAGCCTGTCGACGAGCAGGAATGGATAGCGATGCGGGATGCATTGCAGAATCCTGGCAATGTCGGCCGACGTAAGATGGTTCGTTTCAAGAGGCATGAAAGTTTCCTTGTGGTTTTTAATGGTTGGCCCGCGTCCGGCCATGCGAGAAGAGGTGGCGGTCCGCCATTCGGCCCGATCCGGATGAGCGAGCCAGGCGTGTGCAGTTTCGATCGGTCGTGTTGGATGGGGCCGCAAGTTAGCGTTACCGGCACATGCACCGTGCTCGACAGCTATGGTCCGGGGGCGTCGGCGGGGACACTCTGTTCGATTTGTCAAGAAATGGCGGAGAAACGAAGAACGCTTGATGCGGAACGCTCTGTGATGCTGTCGAGCACTGCTCGGATGAATTGCATGCCGGATTTTTTCGTCCCATAAGTTCGAGACCACAACACATGCGCGAGGAATTTGCAGATGGTCGACAAGGGGCTCATCCTTTTGGTCGAGGACGAACCGGAGATCGCGCAGATCCTCGATGCCTATCTCGTGCGCGATGGCTTCAGGACTGTGCGTGCCGCGGATGGTGAAACCGCGCTTACCCACCATTCCGTGCTTTCGCCCGATCTCATTCTTCTCGACGTGCGCATCCCGCGGCTCGACGGTTTCGAAGTGCTGGCGCGCATCCGTCGCGAGAGCAACACTCCAACGATCATGGTGACGGCCCTTGCCGAGGATCTCGATCGACTGGCTGGCCTTAGGCTCGGCGCCGACGACTATGTCGTCAAGCCGTTCAATCCGCAGGAGGTCGTGGCTCGCGTCAATGCGGTGCTGCGGCGGACGCGAAACGGCGCCGGCGCCACGATATTGCGCTTCGAAAACGTCGAGGTCGACCTCGACGCCCATGCCGCCTTTATCGACGACAGCGGCAAGCGCCGGTCCCTGCCGCTGACGCTCAGCGAGTTCCGTATCCTGGCCCACATGATCCGCCGCCCGACGCACGCCTTTGATCGGGCCGACATACTCGACGCCTGCCTTCCGGATAGTGACGCGCTGGCGCGCACCGTCGATACCCACGTCGCCAACCTTCGGCGCAAGCTTGAGGATCTCGGAGCCTGCGGATTCTTCACCGCGGTTCGCGGCGTCGGCTACCGGTTCGTGGAGCCGAGATGAAAATCAGAATGTCGCGGCTGCCGCTCAGCGTTCTCACCGCCATGCTTCAGGCGGTCCTGCTCGTGGTCAGTGTTTGTATCGTCTATTTCGGGGTCATGTGGGTCGAGTCGGACCTTGAGGAGCGGATGCTCAAGCGGATGCCGTCTGGCGCGGCCCAGGCATATACCGACCTCAATGCCGGCCGCATGCCTCAGGAGGAGCACCTTCGGTCGCTCGTCACCAACATCCCGCAGATTGAGGAATGGGGCAACAACGAGATCGACCTGTCGATCATCACGTTCGGTGTCATCGCTGCGGCAACCTGCAGCCTGATCGGCTATTGGCTTGCCCGCAAAATCAGCCGCCCATTGGAATTGCTCGCGCAGGCAACCGAGGATCTGCGCGCGGGCGATTTCGCAGTCCGTGTTGGATCCGTGCGGAAGGGGGCGAAGGAAGTGGCGACGTTGATCAGGACTTTCGATGAACTTGCGGCGGAACTTGAAAGCATGGAAAGCCGTCTGCGCTTCAACACGATGGCCGTCGCCCACGAACTGCGCACACCGCTGACGATATTGCAGGGCAATCTGCAGGGCATGGCCGACGGGGTCTTTCCGCTGGAACAGGAGCGTGTGCGGCAGCTCCTCGTGCAGGTGGAAGGGTTGTCCGCCCTGGTCGAGGATCTGCGCACACTCTCGCTGGCGGCGGGCCAGAAGCTGGTCACCCAGCTCAGCGCCGTCGATCTTTCTGCCGAGGCGACACAGGTGCTCGGCGCCTCCCGCACCATTCTGGCATCCGCAGGCCTCTCGCTTGAGGCAGCGCTCGAACCAGCGGTCGTGTCGGGCGATTCCCAGCGCCTGCGCCAGGCCCTGCTCGCGCTCGTCGAAAATGCCTGCCGCTATGCGGCCTCCGGTGGCGTGCTTCGCTGCGAAACCGGTGCGCGTGGAGCCGATGAAGCCTTCATCCGCGTGCTCGATCGCGGGCCAGGGCTCCCGGACGACGTGTCGACCCATTCGATCGACCTGTTCTGGCGCGGCGATGCGTCACGATCGCGAGCAACCGGCGGAACAGGCCTTGGCCTCTCCGTCGTGCAGGCGATTGCCAAGGCCCACGGCGGCCGGCTGGAGTTCGCAGCGCGCCCCGGCGGCGGAGCGATGATCACCATAATGCTGCCGCGCGAAAGCGCCGCCTGATCACTATCAGAATGACCTTGAATAGGGCCGGGTCAGGTCCTGTGCAGCGTTCGGCGAAAGCCGAGCGGCGATTTGCACGCGGAGATGGATGCGCCACAAACGGCGCTCAATTCCCGATCACATCTCCGCATTCCCTTGACAAACAGAAGGCAAACCCAGCGGCGCCGGATATCCCGGCGATGCTTGGACAAGCATTTGCTTTCAAGGAATTGCATCATGTCCCTGGAAGGTCGTTTGCAGGAATACAGCGCTCGATCGGGTTTGCCATCGCTCCCCTTAGATGGCGGTGACACAGTAGAGGCCCTGCCGCCATCGGTGGGCTTTGTCGCTGCCGCCAATATGCCGGAGCGCGGTCGCTCGGGCCGGCAGATCCTGTGGCAGGTCCTCAAACTCGGCGGGCGGCTCACGTTGAAGCGAGCGGCCGTGTTCTCGATGCGCCTTTTGCTTCAGCCGGTGCTGACGACGCGCTGGCTCGCCTTTCTCGGCGCGTTCGGCGATCGCTACAAATTGGGGCTTCCGCATGACGATCTCATCCGCAAGTCGGTCCCGACCTTTCTGCTGCATGGCGCGTCCTCGCGGCGGCGTCTTGAACTGTTGATGGACCACTTCGATGTGGCGAGCGAAGTCCTGTCCCGCCGCTCGCTGATGGCGCTTTGGCGCGGCACACCGATGGAAATGGGCACCGTTGGCGGGCGCGACGAAAACTATCGCATCCAGTTGCTGCTGGCCGACCACTGCGGCGGCCGCCATGAGGGCGCCTTTGCGATCAGGCTCAGCCGGCAAAGCGATCGCTATGCGCTGTGTACCGTCAGTTTTGCCTTCGTGCGCTGCGGTGAAGGCGCCTATAGCCTGGCGATCGGCGGTATGCAGGGGCCGCGCGGAGGCGATGCGAAACGTGCGTTGATTACCGCGACCCGCGATCTTGGTGGTTTGCGGCCCAAGGACGCCGTTTTGCTGACGCTTCAGGGGCTCGCCTCCGAGGGCAACGCTCCGCACGTCTATGCCGTCTCCAACGAAAGGCATGTGATCAATCGCAGGCGGCGCAAACGCCGCCGGATGATGATGGCCGATCTCGATGCCTATTGGCGCGACAGGGGAGGCGAGCCGTCTGATCCGTTCGGCTTCAGTCTTCCGACCGGCGAGGGCCAGGCCGCGCAAGGCGGAAACAGGCGCGACCAGAGCAAACGTGCGTTTCGCGACATCGGCGCGTGGTTCTACTGACCGCCGGCGCATGACTGCTCTTTTCCTGGACCTCTGACGGAGTGTGTCAATACAGCGCTACGCCAAGTTGCGTGCTGCACGCTATGTTGTGCGAATCGAAACTGCAACTGAGGGTAAAGAGTGACAAGAGCCGTGACCAAGAGGATGAAACCACATACTGGTGGATGCCTTTGCGGGGCGATCCGTTTTGAGGCGCAGGGGCCGGCTGGAAAGCCGCACACGTGCTCCTGCAAACTGTGCCAGCGGCATTCGGGTGCACTGACCGTCGCCTGGGTTGAATTCCCAACGGAAGCTGTTGCCTGGATCGGGCCGGGCGGTGCGCCCTCGACCTATCGCTCCTCGGACTATTCCAGTCGCGCCTTCTGCGCCACGTGCGGGAGCACGATCGGTGCGCTCGATGACGCACCCGTCGTGGCATTGGTGCTCGGCTGTTTCGACAAGACCGGTGCCATTGATCTGATCCCGGTCTCGCATAGCTACCGCGGCGGACGACCGAAATGGTGGCATGTCGAATGCGTTAAGCCGACAGCCGGATAGCCGCCGACAGCTGTTGGCGTAGCTCTTAATCTGAGGCGAGGTTCACAACGACCGATCCGATGGCTATCGCACCGAAGGCAATCAGGACGATACCCGAAAGGCGTGAGACCCAGCTGACAAAACGGTCGGGCAGGCGTTGCCGGGCAAGGGCGATCCCGCCGCTCAAAAGCATCCACCAGGCGAGTGAACCGAGGAATACGCCGGCAACGACGATGGCGGCGTTCGCAAGCCCACCGGCTTTCGCCAGGCCGAGGACGGCGAAGAACGCGGCAAAGGACAGGATCGTCAGCGGATTGGCGATCGTCAGCGCGAAGGTCGCCGCGGTTGTCTGGATGAGGTCGCGCGCACCGACCTGGGCCGCGGCTGTGACCGGGCTCGGTTGAAGCCCACGCCAGCCAAGCCAAATCATGAAGGCGCCGCCGAGCAGGCTGAGCGGTGTCGATACCGTGGCGAGCAGGGTCGCAAAGGCAGCAAAGCCGGCGGCCGCTAGCAGCGCATAGCTGGCGTCAGCAAGCGCCGTGCCCAAGCCGCCGGCGACACCGGCCCAGAAGCCGCGCTCGAGCGTGCGGTTGATGCATAGCACACCGATCGGGCCGAGCGGGGCAGCAATGGCCAGGCCGAGCAACAGGCCTTTTCCAAACAGCAATGCAGACATGGATCAGCGCTCCGGGCTGGTGAACTGGGTTTCCCTTACAGTCGACAAGGCAATCACCGTCTCGCTACGAGCCAGGAAGCGGCGGTGCTTGAGCTCTGCCAGGAAGGGCTCGATATCGCCGAGCGATGGCATGCGTACCTTGACGCAATAGGACCAGGCGCCGGTGACGTGATGGCACTCCGCCACGCAAGGGTGATCGGCCATGAAGGTGCGAAACGCGGCTTCATCCGCATCGGGGGATAGTCCGACCCAGACATAGGCGAGCACGTCGAGCCCGAGCGCGCTATGGTCGGCGTCGATGGTGAAGCGGCGGATCACCCCGCTAGTGACGAGCCGGCGGATACGTTCGTTGACCGAGGAGGGCGAAAGCTCGACCGCAGCACCAATGTCGGTCAAAGACCGGCGGGCGTCCTGCGCGAGAATTCCAATGATTTTTCTGTCTATTTCGTCCATATCCAATGAATACGTGGAAATAGAATAGATGTACAGAAAAATCATCGGTGGAAATATTGCGCAGCCGAAAAATCAACGGAGATCGTAGCTCAGTCGATGTCCTTGAGGGCATCGAGCGGGCCAGTGAGCGCCGTGCGCGGTTGGACCAGCTCGGGGCTGATCAGGTGAATGCGTGGCTGGGGCCGCCCTTCTTCGATGACCTCGAACGCCTTGGCGATCATGCCTTCGACGTCCTGCCGGATCATGATGACCGGGAAGGGCAGGAAGGACGCGAAGGGGTCGTAGTCATAGCAGCCGACGGTGAGGTCGGCGAAGTTCTCGTGCGGATGACCGGCCATGAAACGCAACAGGCCCTCGAAGTTGATCGAGGAGTTGACGAACAGGGCGCGCGGCAGCTTGCCGTGTTTTTCGTAGAAGGCTTCGAAGGCGAGCCTGGCATTGTTGGGAGCGTAGCCTGTCGGCTGGATGCAGCCGTCCGGATCCTCTCCCAACAGCTCGCGTTTGACGGCGCGGAAGCCACGGATGCGCTCACGGCTGGCGTGGTCGTCGCGGCCACCGAAGAGGTAGAGCTCATCCGGCCGCAGTGGCTGATCCGCCGGGAAATGGCGGATGATCGCCTCGGTCAGCATCCGGCCGCCTTCGTAGTTGTCGCTGATGACGGACGGAACCTTGGTGCCGGGTAGGTCGATATTGATATGCTTCAGGCCCACGGTCTCGCAGACTTCGTGCACGCCGTCCGGGTCTGTCGCTCCGCAGATGAATAGCTCGTCGATCGAGTAGGAGATCAGCGTCTCTGCAGTCCGGCGCTCTTCTTCCGGGTCGCGACTGGCGCTGACGACGATCGGGCATTGTCCCTTGCTTCTGACATGCGCTTCGAAGGTCTGCGCCATCGAAGAGAAGTAACGGTTGTCATGGACGGGCAGCAGCAGGCCGATGAGGCCCGAGCGCGAACTGCGCAGGCCGCGTGCCTGGCGGTTGGCGGTGTATTGGTGGGTTTCGGCCAGGTCGCGGATCAGCGCCGCCGTGCTCTCCTTGATCCGCCGCTTCTGCCAGGTTCCATTCAGAACCGCACTCACGGTTGAAGGCGAACTGCCTGATAGCACCGACAAGTCGTAGATCGTCGCCTTCTTCTTGCTGCTCTTCGTCATCCACGTGCCTCCCTCATCGTCTTAGTGCCGATTTCCCCTTGACGAAAGATTAAGTCTGCACAATAGTCTTTGCACCATCGATTGTGCAAACAAGAAATATCGATTGTGCATGCGATGGTGTCGTCTGAGGAGGCGGCGATCAGGGAGGCGGGAATTCGTTCCCAGCCAGTTGCGATTTGAAACTGGAGGCCGGCGCTTTTGCAGCCGGGCGTGTCCCCTATGGGGGCGAGTGGAGGAGAGACATGATCAAGAAAATTCTGGTCGCCGCCCTGGCGACATCGCTGTCGCTTGCCGGTGCGGCTGCCGCATTCGCTCAGGACGCCGGAAAGGTCGGCGTCGTGGTCAAGATTGGCGGTATTCCGTGGTTCAACGCCATGGAGGCCGGTATCAAGGAACGTGGCCAAAAGCTCGGCATCGACGCCTTCATGGTCGGCCCGACGAGCGCCGACCCGGCGCTGCAGGTACGCGCCATCGAGGATCTGATCGCCCAGGGCGTGAAGGTCATCGGCGTCGTGCCCAACGATGCCAAGGTTCTGGAGCCGGTTCTGACCAAGGCGAAGGAAAAGGGCATCATCGTCATTACGCATGAATCGCCGAGCCAGAAGGGCGCCGACTGGGATTTCGAGCTGGCGTCCTCGACCGGCTTCGGCGAAGCGCATGGCAAGCTGCTCGCCGAGAAGATGGGCGGCAAGGGCGAATATGCCGTCTTCGTCGGCTCGCTGACCGTGCCGCTGCACAATGCCTGGGCCGATGCAGCGATTGCCTACATCAAGAAGAACCACCCGGATATGACGCTGGTCGGCGAACGCTACGGCGTTGCCGAAGACGTCGACAAGAGCCGCTCGACCGCGCTCGACCTGATTTCCGCCCATCCGGACCTCAAGGGCTTTCTTGCCTTCGGCAGCCAGGGACCGATCGGGGCAGGCCGCGCCGTGGAAGAGCGCCGCAAGGTCGGCGAGATCTTCGTGCTCGGCCCGTTCTCGCCGGGCCAGGGGCAGAAGCTGGTGAAGTCGGACGCGATCTCCGGCGGCTTCATGTGGAATCCGAAGCAGGCGGGCGAAGTGTTCGTGACGCTCGCCGACAAGCTGATGAAGGGTGAGGAAGTCAAGGACGGCGACGAGATCGAAGGTCTCGGCAAGGTCAAGCCGGACTTCGAGAACCACAACATCATCGTCGATCAGCTCGTGCCGATCAACAAGGATACAGTCGCGGACCTTGCGGCCATGGGTCTCTGACCCGCTACAGCGTCGCACGTCCTATTGGACGCGCAAAGACCGCTGTAACGCTATGAATTGTTGCATGTTTTATCCCTAGATCAGCAGCGATTTAAGGAAACATGCAGTGGGTTCTCCCGGCTGCTGGGCCGGCTTCGGCCGGCCTGGCACGTCCCTTCAAAACGGTATTCGGGGCACACGTTCATGCATCAGCTTGCGACCGCGGGAGGCAGCGAAATGCCGCTTCTGTCCTTGCACGACATCAACATGACTTTCGGTGGCGTCAAAGCGCTCAAAAATGTGAGCTTCGACGTTCGTCCGGGCGAGGTCCATTGCCTCGCGGGCGAAAACGGTTGCGGCAAGAGCACCCTGATCAAGATCATTACCGGCGTCTACCGCCCGGCCGAAGGCGCCTCGATCGAATATGACGGCGAGACCTATTCGCACATGTCGCCGGTGACCGCTCAGGATCGCGGCATTCAGGTCATCTGGCAGGACCTGGCGCTTTTCCCCGAAATGAGCGTCGCTGAAAACATCGCCTTCCAGACCGTTCTCGGCCGCTGGCCGAAGCTGGTCGATTATGGCCGCATGCGCAAGATCGCGACGGATGCGCTTGAGCGCCTCGGCATCACGCTCGACGTCGACCTGCCGCTCAAGGAATATGCGATTGCCCAGCGCCAGATCGTGGCGATTGCCCGCGCGCTCGTCGGCGAAGCGAAGCTCGTCTTCATGGATGAACCGACCGCATCGCTGACCCAGTCGGAGACCGATCATCTGCTCGACATCGTTCGTGGCCTTTCGGCCTCCGGCGTCGCCGTCGTCTTCGTCAGCCACCGCCTTGCGGAAGTGCTGGAAATTTCAAGCCGCATCACCGTGCTGCGCGACGGTGCGCTGGTCGGCGTCTATCCCGCCGCCGGCATGACGCAATCGCGCATCACCGAACTGATGACCGGCAAGACCTTCGACCAGCAGGTCCGCGCCAAATCCGGGCAGGATCAGCCCGTCGTGCTGGAGGTAAAGGGCCTGAGCCGCCCCGGCCAGTTTGATGACATATCGCTGACCGTCAGGCGCGGTGAGACGCTGGGGATTACCGGTCTTCTCGGCGCCGGTCGAACCGAACTCGCGCAGACGCTCTTCGGCATGCTGCAACCGGTGGTCGGTACGATTACGCTCGAGGGCAAGCCGGTCCGTTTCGCCTCCAATCGCGATGCCATCAAGGCGGGCGTCGCCTATCTCTCCGAAGACCGGCTGTCGCTCGGCCTCATCCAGCCGCAGTCGATCGCCGACAATCTCGTCATCAGCTCGCTCGGCAAGATCGTTTCGGGCGGCTTTCTTTCGGATGAGCGCAAGCGCAAGCTCGTCGCCGGCTGGATTGCCGATCTCGGCGTCAAGATCGGCCTGCAAGGCGACGCGATCTCGACGCTGTCAGGCGGCAATCAGCAGCGTATCGCCATCGCCAAATGGCTGGCGACCGATCCGAAGCTGCTCATCCTCGACGCGCCCACCGTCGGCGTCGACGTCGGCGCACGCGCCGGCATCTTCGACATCGTCGCCAAGCTCGCAGAGACGGGGCTCGCGATCATTCTGATCTCCGACGAGGTTCCGGAGGTCTATTTCAACGCGGACCGCGTCCTGCACATGGCGCAGGGTCGCATCGTCGGCAGCTATGATCCCCGCAGCGTTCCGCTCGCCGAAATCGAGGGGGCGGTCTATGCATAGTTTCGCCCGCACCCACGCGACGGAAGTCGCGCTGCTCGCCGTCATCGCCGTCATCTGCACGGTGCTGTCGTTGGCGACGGCCAATTTCTTCTCGCTCGGCAACGCCTTCGATCTCCTGAACACCAGTTCGGTCAACATCATCTTTGCCGTCGGCCTGCTGGTCGTGCTCATCGCCGGCGGCATCGACATCTCCTTCGCTGTTGCCGCCTCGGTGGTGCAGTACGGTACGGCGATCGCGCTTGGCTGGATCGGCGGCGGCGGCTGGATCTCCGGCCTGATCATCGCCGGATCGATCGGCATATGCCTTGGCGCCATCAATGCGCTGCTGATCCACCGTTTCCGCATCATTTCGATCGTCGCGACGATCTCGACCTTCAATATCTACTTCGGCCTGCTGATGTTCTTCACCAAGGGCGTTTCGATCTACGACCTGCCGGAATGGCTGACGGATCGCGTCGTGCTCTTCGAGCATGAAATGGCCGACGGCAGTTGGATCGAGATCACCCTTCCGGTGCTGGTAATGGTGCTGTGCGTCATCGCCACTTGGGTGCTGATCACGCGCACGACCACCGGTCGCCAGCTCTATGCCTTCGGTGATAATCCGGAAGGCGCGCGCCGCTTCGGCATCAACATCGGTGCCATGCAGTTCATCGCCTTCGGCTGGCTCGGTCTGATGGCCGGCATCGGCGGGCTGGTGCAGGCACACTATGCGCAGGAAGTGGTGCCGAACGCGCTCTACGGACGCGAACTCGATGTCCTCGCTGCCGTCGTTCTCGGCGGTGCAAGGCTCGGCGGCGGCAAGGGCTCGGTGCTTGGCTGCGTGCTCGGTGTGCTCTTGATCGCGATCACCCAGAACGGGCTGAACCTGATGGGCGTTTCCCCCTTTGCGTTCAAGATGATCGTCGGCGCCATCATCCTGATCGCCATCACCCTTTCCAACACCAGCATCGAACGGCTCCTGCCCTTCGCCAGCCAGAAAGGTGCACGCCGATGACAAGGTTTTCGGATCGCCTGAAGGCATGGATCGGACCAGAGATGGCAGGCCCAGGCTTGGCGCTGGTTGCCGTCATCCTGGTGTTCGGCCTGGCGTCGCCTCAGTTTCTGAGTGCCGCGACCTTTGGCTCGGTGGCGTTCCAGCTGCCCGAACTTGGGTTGCTGACCCTGGCGATGCTGCTGCCGATCCTGACCGGTGGCCTCAACCTTGCCGTAACCTTCACCGCCAACATTGCCGGGCTGACGCTTGCCTGGGTGCTGCAGGCAAACGGTGGCGCGGATGCCGGTGCCGGTGCCTTTGCGCTCGGCTGTGTGCTCGCTGTCACAGTCGGGGCCGCAAGCGGCGTCGTGATGGGCCTGGTCATCGCCTTTACCCGCGCACACCCGATCCTCGTCTCGTTGTCGATGATGATCTTCCTGCGCGGTCTCGGCGAATTTCTGACGCGCGGTGGAGACGTTTCGGGTTTTCCCCCATTCATCGGGCCGCTCGGCCATGGTTCGATCGCTGGCGTACCGGTCCCGTTGATCGTCTTCATCGTCTGCGTGCTCGCCTGGCATGTGCTGCTGACCCGAACCAGGCTCGGCTTCAACACCTACATGATCGGCTCAAACCTTGAGGCAACGCGCTATTCCGGTATCAACACCCGCAAGGTGATCGTGCTTGTCTACACGCTCTCGGGCGCCATGTGTGCGATTGCCGGCATCATCATGCTGGCGCGGTTCAACTCGGTGCGCATCGGCCATGGCGAATCCTATCTGTTGATCACCGTGCTCGCCTGTTTCCTCGGCGGCGTCAATCCGTTCGGCGGCTTCGGCCGGGTCATTCCGGTGTTCGTGGCGCTCGTCGTGCTGCAGCTGCTGTCGTCCGGTCTTAATCTCATCGGCGCCAATCAGCACCTCGCCACGGCGGTCTGGGGATTGCTGCTCGTCGGCGTCATGGTGCTGCGCTTCGCCGCCTCCAAGTTCAAGATTTCATTTGTCAGAAAAGGAACGTGATCATGCAGGGTTTTGGCGTCCATACGAGCATGTGGACCATGAATTGGGACCGGCCCGGTGCCGAGCGTGCGGTCGCAGCTGCGGTCAAGTACAAGGTGGATTTCATCGAGATCCCGATGCTCAATCCGCCGGCCGTCGACACCGCCCACACCAAGGCGCTGCTGGAGAAGAACAAGCTGCGCGCGGTCTGCTCGCTCGGTCTTCCTGAACGCGCCTGGGCTTCCGTCAGGCCAGATGCGGCGATCGAGCACCTGAAGATCGCGATCGACAAGACGGCCGATCTCGGCGGCGAGGCGCTGTCCGGCGTCATCTATGGCGGCATCGGCGAGCGTACCGGCGTACCGCCGACCGAAGCCGAATACGACAATATCGCCCGCGTGCTGACGGCGGCGGCAAAACACGCCAAATCGCGCGGCATCGAACTCGGCGTCGAGGCCGTGAACCGCTACGAAAACCACCTGATCAACACCGGCAGGCAGGCCGTCGACATGATCAAGCGCGTCGGCGCCGACAATGTCTTCGTGCATCTCGACACCTACCACATGAACATCGAGGAAAAGGGCATCGGCACCGGCATTCTCGATGCGCGCGAGCACATCAAATACATCCACCTATCCGAAAGCGATCGCGGCACGCCGGGCTATGGCAATTGCGCCTGGGACGAGATCTTTGCGACGCTTGCGGCGATCGGCTTCAAGGGTGGCCTTGCCATGGAGAGCTTCATCAACATGCCGCCGGAAGTCGCCTATGGCCTCGCCGTCTGGCGCCCCGTCGCCAGGGACGAGGAAGAGGTGATGGGCAACGGCTTGCCGTTCCTGCGCAACAAGGCCAAGCAATACGGGCTGATCTAGAGCGTTTCCGGGCCTCGTTTAAACCGGAAACGCTCAAATTGGGCGGCGATCCGATCCTTGGCGGCCGGGCATGTGACGGGAGGTGCGGACATCATGCCAACACCATCACGCAACGAGCAGGGCACGATCGCGGTGCTCGACGTCGGCAAGACCAACGTCAAGCTCAATGCCGTCACGGCAGATGGTGTCGTGCTTGAGACGCTCAGCATCCCCAACCCGGTGCTGCCCGGACCACCCTGGCGCCATCACGATCTCGGCGCCATTAGCGAGTGGGTCTTTTCCGGCATCGGACAACTCTGCCGGCGTCACCCACTTTCGGCCTTCGTTGCCTCCGGACACGGTTCCGGAGGCGTCCTTGTTGGTGACGATCCCGAGATCGGCGAGGGCGCCACCCTGCCGATGATCGACTATGAACAGCCGCTGCCGGAGGCGATCAAAGCCGGTTATGTCCCGCTGTCCGGATCGTTCTTCGACCGCGGCAGCGCGACGATGCATGCGGCAACCCATCAGGCCCGGCAGCTCTACTGGATGCAGGAGTGCGAACCGGAAGCCTTCTCGCGGGCGCGCTGGTATCTCGGTCTGCCGCAATACTGGGCATGGCGGCTTTCGGGCGTGGCGACCTCGGAGGCGAGCCTGCTTGGCGCGCAGTCGCATCTCTGGAACGTGGCGGAGCGGCATTTCGCACCGATCGTCGCGGCGCGTGGCTGGGGCCGGCTGATGCCGCCCTTCGCCGACGCCTGGCAGGATCTCGGGCCGGTGCGCGCAGATTTGGCGCGGCGTCACGGCTTGCCGCAGGGGCTTCGTATCCTGGTCGGTGCGCATGACAGCAGCCTCAACCACTACCGCTATCATGCCGCCGGACTGCACGAGTTCACCGTCATTTCCACCGGCACCTGGATTGTCGGTTTCTCCGGTCAGACCTCGATCGACAAGCTCGAAGAAAACAGGGGCATGACCTCGAACAGCGACGTCTTCGGCAATCCGCTCGGTGGCGTGCTGACCATGGGCGGGCGAGAATTTTCGCTGGTGGCCGGCCCCGGGCAACCAAGCGACCCTGTGCCCGAACAGATCGTCCGGCGATTGATCGCCGGCAGAACGATGGCGCTGCCTTCCTTCGGCGACGACAACGGCTTGTTTCCGGGCAGCGCCGGGCAGGGACGTATATCAGGGCCGAAGCCGGAGACTGCCATGGAGCGGAAGGCGGTGGCGCTCGTCTATTGTGCGCTCTTGACCGCCGAATGCATCGAGGCCCTGGGGGCGGGATCTCTGGTCGTTCTCGACGGCAGCTTCCTGGGCGACCCGCTTTATGCCCGCCTTGTCGCCGCACTGCTGCCGGACCGACAGGTCCGGTTCAATCTCGATGCCTACGGCGTTGCATCCGGCGCGGCCCTGCTTGCCGGCCAACATTCCCGCAGGCGGCCAGCGCCGCTTTCGCTGGCCGAGGCCAGCGATGTCGCATCACTCACGGCTGCGATCTCCGACTACGCGACTGAGTGGCGTGCGAGGGCGCGTCAGCCAGCCGAACCCGTTTTCCACTGACACTTCGAAAGGAACGACTGATGAACCAGCCCGATGTACTCTCCCTTCGCCGCGAGATGGTGGATATCTGCCGCCGGATGAATTCGAGCGGCATCAACCAGGGGACGGCCGGCAACCTGTCGGTGCGCATCGGCGATGGTTTCCTGGTCACGCCCTCGTCGCTCGCCTATGAGACGATGCAGCCGGAAGATCTGGTCGAGATGGATTTTAAGGGCAACTACACAGGCCTTCGACCGTCATCCGAATGGCGTTTCCATCGCGATATCCTGCGCGAGCGCACGGATATCAACGTGGTTCTTCATTGCCACTCTATCTATGCCACCACGCTTGCTTGCCACCACAAAACCATCCCCAGCTTCCACTATATGACCGGCATTGCCGGTGGCACGACGATCCGCTGCGCCGAATATGCGACGTTCGGGACCCAGGCGCTGTCCAACAACGCGCTGGTGGCGCTCAAGGACCGCACCGCCTGCCTGCTCGGTCAGCATGGTCAGATCTCGCTCGGCAAGACGCTGGAATCGGCATTGTGGATGGCGATCGAAATCGAGACCCTCTCGCGCATGTATGTCCAGGCCCTCACGCTCGGCGAGCCGCCGGTTCTGCCCGACGACGAGATGCAGCGGGTGATCGCCCAGATGCGCCGGATGAGTTATGGCCAGGCACCTGATGATGAGGGCGTCAACGATCTCGCTCGCCCGCGGGCCGCCAGTTGACAGCAGCCGGGCTTGTGTCGTTGCTGGTGCAGCGCTATCAGCGACGTCGCGATTAGGCACCGGAGAGACGAGCGATCCATGGCGAGCCCCGATATGTCATCCCGTAGTCATGCGCCGAGGTTCCGTTGCTCGATTGTCGTCATGGGCGTTTCCGGCAGCGGCAAGACTTCTGTCGGCGAGGCGGTGGCACGGGGCTTTGGCTATCGCTTCATCGAAGGCGATGCTTTGCACCCGCAAGCCAATATCGCCAAGATGTCAGCCGGCATCCCGCTCACCGATGAGGACAGATGGCCCTGGCTCCGTGAGATCGGAAAGCAGCTTTCCTCGAGCGCCGACCCGCTCGTCGTTTCGTGCTCGGCGTTGAAGCGGAGCTATCGCGATCTGTTGCGCGAGAATGCAGGGGGAGATCTGGTCTTCGTCTATCTCCATGGCAGCCGCGACGTTCTCGCCGGCCGAATGCAACACCGCGAGGGGCATTTCATGCCGGCGTCACTGCTCGACACGCAGTTGGCGACGCTTGAAGAGCCGATCGGCGAGCCGCTCACGGTCGTCGTCGATGTCGATCAGCCCACGGCCGACGTGGTCAAGGCAACGCTTGCCGCACTCGACGGCCTGGGTTTGTCGAACAATGCTGCGTCATCTGATACCGCATTCGGATCGCGCTAGACCCGTCATCATCTGGATCTCCAGCAATTGCTGTGTCAGCTCCGACCGGGTGTCGGAAAGGCACCGCAAGTGCAGCAGTGCCGACCGTGAAACCGGCAGTACCGCTATTGATGACCGTCTGGATGCTAGCAGCCCTGTCTATCGGTCTCCCCGGCTTTTGTTCAGTGCCACAAACGGATTTGATCAAAGCCGGCACATCGGGCGTGAGAGCGATAGGCGTGGCTGGCCGCGCCCATGGGCTTGACATCCGATGGTTCCGATCATGGCGTTGTCCAAGCGGCGTTGAAGCCAGAAACGCGGCGTGCCTTGCTGTTCAAGGTGTGGCTGCAGACGCAGATCGCATAAACAGGCCTGCTGTTGGTGCGCCTCGCTAGAGGATGCGACCAAACAAGGAGCCGTAGGCGATGACGGCGATCGCGAGAGTAAACCCGGCACCCACGAAGATGGGGGTGAAATCGTAGTCATGGAAACGGGCGGGAAGTAGGCTTCGCATGGCGAGCTCCAATTTTCACTCTGCTTGCGACGGCCGCCGGACGGTGCGGGCAGCACGCTGCGATGACGAAAATGCCTCAAAGGAACCCGCAGCAGAGGCTTTGGCTCGTTCAAGAATTCGATCAGGTGGATCAAATCTATTTCAGCGTAAATCTCGGCGCAGATTTTTGTTGAAGATGAGCTTCACCAAAGATTTTGTACGCAGAAAGTTTTTCTATCCTGCGCTTCGGATATTAATAAGTAAACGTCTGGCTGCGGCAAATCTTCATGGATTGCATCGCTTCTGATGTTTTCTATTATTACCTGTTCGGCGAAAGAATTTATTTGAGTATTTTTCCGATTTTCACCCGGTCTTTGTATGTGAGGCGCGATAGCTATGCGCCTGTAGCGCCGTTTATGTCGCCTTTTTCAACATAGCGGCGGGCTCGCGGCGGTTGATCTGAAATGGCTCTGTAGGTTGCGCCGGATTGCCCGAGTTGGCGACCGCTGATGGACGCGTTTTCGCGGGGCTACTGTGCCAACTGCAATAGCTGCAACGGTCACCCCGCCACCAGAGCTCGAAAAGCCATCCCCTATCCTTTGCGGGTTTGCGAAATTGCCTGAATCACCTAATGCTCGGGCATGGCAGGACGATTTTTCAGCAGGCGATTCGACGTATCGGACGACCGCTCCACGATCACCAACAAGCCGCTGGGCGTGGTCGCGCCTACAGCTCTGCTTGCGGCAGGCCTCCTCATGTCCGGCTGCGCGACGCACAATGACGTCGGTACGCCGACCAATGCGACGATTGTTCCGGCCGAGAATGCGCTGATCCTGCCGCCGCCAGGCGGGCCCGCCGTTCTGAATGTGGTCGAGCGGCGAAGAACCAACGCCATCGAGCAGGATATCTACCTCTACACTTCGGCCGCGACGCCGGGGCAGAACTTCCTGCGCGCGCAGTTCTTCGGGCCGATGGAGACCAGGTTCGACCAGCAGAAGAGCAGCGGCTACGTTGCGGTCAGGAGCTCCGAGATGATGCGGCAGGCGCGGCGTGCGCTTCCCGGTGTGTCGTTGGAGCAGTCGTCGGACTTTCTGCAGAACAATTACGGGCCCTTCGGTTATGCTTATGGCCGTGGCCGCGGCGACGACGCCTGCATTTTCGCCTGGCAGCAGATACGCGGGGCGGAAAATCATCGTTCTCCCCTTAAAGGCTACGGCACCATTCAGATCCGCTTCCGCTATTGCGCAACTGGCGCAAGCGAAAACGACCTTCTCGCACCCGTCTATGGCTATACGATCGTCGGCACATTCGGCGATCCCGCCTGGAACCCTTACGGCGCCCCGCCGCCGCTGGAGGCGGGCATCGGCCGCGTTGGCAACCCGATTTACCGCAAGGAGCCGGCGCCCACTGACACGCGACCCGTGACCGTGATGACGGCGCCTGCGCCGACCATGCGCGTGGTCCGCGTCGAGCAACCCGCGCGTCAGCAGCCAGTCGCCGTGCCGGCGACGGCGAATTCGATCAGGTTGCCGGAACCGGGTGGCGCGGCAAAGACTGGAGCGACCGTGATTGTGCCGTTACCTGCCTGCGATGCACCGGCGGGGGGCAATTGTCCTTAATCAGCTCCTAACGATCGTTTGGTATGGGCTCGTATCGGGCTTGCAAAAGCCCAGATGAAGTCAGGTCAAGCGATACCAGTGGCATGATGCCGAATGCTGGAAGGCAGAATGAATGAGCAAGATCGGTCCCGTTGCAGCGTGGGCGTTTTTCTCCCTTTGCGTCATTGCCGTCATCACATTGCCGGTCAATCTTCAGACCCAGCTGATCGTGAGCGTGCTCGTCGTTACGTTCATGGCGATACTGAAGCTCATCAAGGCCGAAGGTCGCTGGCGCCTGATCGCGCTCGCCTTCGGAACGGCTATCGTGCTTCGCTATGTCTACTGGCGCACGACCAGCACGCTGCCGCCGTTGAACCAGCTTGAGAACTTCATTCCCGGCTTCCTGCTCTACCTCGCCGAAATGTACAGCGTGATGATGCTGTCGCTGAGCTTGTTCGTCGTCGCGATGCCGCTGCCGCCGCGCAAGGCAAAGGCCATCTCGCCGGGGGCGTTTCCGAAGGTCGACGTCTTCGTGCCGTCCTATAACGAGGATGCAGGGTTGCTGGCCAATACGCTGGCTGCCGCCAAAGGCATGGATTACCCGGCCGACAAGCTGCAGGTCTGGCTGCTTGATGATGGCGGCACCCAGCAAAAGCGCTACTCGATGAATCTGGTGGAGGCGCAGCGCGCCTCGGCCCGGCATATGGAATTGCAGGCTCTCTGCGACGATCTCGGTGTGCGCTACCTGACCCGCGAGCGCAACGAACATGCCAAGGCCGGTAATCTCAACAACGGCATGCTGCATTCAGACGGCGAGTTGATCGCCGTCTTTGACGCCGACCACGCGCCAGCTCGCGATTTCCTGTTGGAAACGGTGGGCTATTTCGAAAGCGACCCGAAGCTTTTCCTGGTGCAGACGCCGCACTTCTTTCTCAATCCTGATCCGCTCGAGCGCAATCTGCGAACCTTCGAAAAGATGCCGAGTGAGAACGAAATGTTCTACGGCATCATCCAGCGCGGCCTCGACAAGTGGAACGCGGCCTTCTTCTGCGGCTCGGCTGCCGTGCTCCGGCGCAAGGCGCTCGATGATACCGACGGCTTCAGCGGCATGAGCATCACCGAGGACTGCGAAACGGCGCTGGCGCTGCACGGCCGCGGCTGGAACAGCATCTATGTCGATCGGCCGCTAATCGCCGGGCTGCAACCGGCAACCTTTGCCAGCTTCATCGGCCAGCGCAGTCGCTGGGCGCAGGGCATGATGCAGATCCTATTGTTCCGTTTTCCGCTGTTCAAGCGCGGGCTGTCGATCCCGCAGCGGCTTTGCTACATGTCGTCGACGCTGTTCTGGCTCTTCCCGGTGTCGCGCACGATCTTTCTGTTTGCGCCGCTGTTCTATCTGTTCTTCGACCTGGAAATCTTCACCGCGTCGGGTGGTGAGTTCCTTGCCTATACGCTCGCCTACATGCTCGTGAACCTGATGATGCAGAACTATCTCTACGGCGCCTTCCGTTGGCCGTGGATCTCGGAGCTCTACGAATATGCCCAGACCGTGCATCTGCTGCCGGCGGTCATCTCGGTCCTGATGCGCCCGAGCCGGCCGACCTTCAAGGTGACGGCCAAGGACGAGTCGATCCTGGAGAGCCGCCTGTCGGAAATCAGCCGACCGTTCTTCGTCATCTTCGCCGTGCTTTTCATCGCCCTTCTGATGACGGTCTACCGGGTCTACACCGAGCCCTACAAGGCTGACGTAACCCTGGTCGTGGGAGGTTGGAACCTCCTCAATCTGATCATGGCGGGCTGCGCGCTCGGCGTGGTCTCGGAACGCGGGGAAAAGGCGTCATCGCGGCGCGTGAAGGTCAGCCGGCGCTGCGAATTCGGTGTCGCAGATCAATGGTATCCGGCAACGATCGAAGACGTATCGGCCAACGGCGCCCGAATTCAGGTCTATGGCGTCGATGCGGCGACGCTACCCGTCGACACGGACGGGCTCATTCGCTTCGAGCCCTATAGTGGCGATGGCACCTCCGAGACCTTGCCGGTCGCGATCAAGAACAAGGAGAGTGCCGGCGACATCACCACGATCGGCTGCCGTTATCTGCCGCAGGTCGCGCGTCACCACAGTCTGGTGGCGGATCTGATCTTTGCGAACTCCCAGCAATGGAGCGAGTTCCAGAAGGCGCGGCGCGGAAACCCAGGACTGGTCGCAGGCACGGCCTGGTTCCTGTGGCTGGCTTTCTATCAGATGAGCCGCGGCCTGATCTATTTCGCGCGCAGCTTGCGCTCCTCCGACAGGCAAGCGGAGGCGCGGCGATGAAGCGGATGCCGGTTGCCCTCCTCATCATGTTCCTTGCCGCGACGACACAGACGTTCGCGCAGTCGAACCCGTTCGACATGTCGCCGGAGCGGCCGGCCGTCGAGCCGTCTATCGAACTGCCGGAAGGGACGGATGAGGGCCAGCCGACCAGCGAGCCCGGCGCGGACGCAAGCAGTCCCGCAGCGGTTGGCGGCGGGCCCGATGGTTTCAGGCGGTACATCATTCCCTTCAGCGCGCTGTCGCTCACCGGTGAGGTCGATGAACGCGCCTGGTCGATGTATCTGACGCCGGCCCAGGCACAATCGGCTGCAACGTTGAATTTCGGTTATCAGAATGCGATCGTGATCGCGCCGGAGGCTTCGTCCCTTTCGGTTTTCGTCAACGGCGAGCTGGTCGGCGAGGGGCCGATCAAGGCGTCGGGCACCGCCGAGACCCGGAGTTACGCACTGCCGGCCGGTCTGCTGCGGGCCGGTTCCAATGACATCAGGTTTCGGGTGCAGCAGCACCACCGTACCGACTGCACCATCGAATCCACCTATGAACTCTGGACCGAAATCGCGCCGGAGACGGCTTTCATCAGCTTTGCGGATGCGCAGAGCGCGGCATTTGCGAGCGTGGACGATATCCGCGCCGTCGGTCTGGACGACAGGGGACACACGCAGTTCAATCTTGTCGTTCCGGGAATGCAGCAGCCGAGCCGCGCTGCGGGCCTGATGCGGCTTGCACAGGGGTTGGCCCTGCGCGGCCATATGCCGGCGCAGCGGGTCATTCTCAGCGAAGGACTGCCGGAGCTGGGCAAGCCCGGCGAGTTGACCGTGATTGCGGGCACCGTCGATGAGGTATCGCCGCTGCTCCCTTCGCTGCCCGATGGCGCTGCCAGTGGGTCGGTTGCGGCCTTCGTCCGCGATGGCGAGACGAATGCGCCGGTTCTGGTTCTCAGCGGCCCCGACTGGCCGGCCGTTCAGGCCGCGATCGAGGCTATCGCCGAGCCAATGGACCGGCCGAGCAATGTCCCCCGCGACGTCATCAACACCGAACGTTGGCTTTTGCCGGAAACACCTGTCGTTGCCGGCAACACGCGCTTGCGTTTCTCCGAGCTCGGCGTCGAGACCAGCGAATTCACCGGTCGTCGCTTCCGGTCCCGGTTTTCGGTGGCAGTCCCGTCGGATTTCTATGCGGACGCCTATGGCGAGGCGACGATCCTGCTGGATGCGGCCTATACCGAGACGGTGCGGCCCGGCAGCCGGATCGACATCTATGTCAACGGCAACATCGCCTCGACGGTCCCGTTCGATTCGGCGACCGGCGGCATCCTGCGGCATTTGCCGATCAATGTGACCATGCGCCATTTCAAGCCCGGGCCCAACCTGATCGAGCTCGAGGCCGTGCTTTTGACGGAGCAGGACAAGGCCTGTGCGCCGGGTGCGCCAGCCTCGACGGATCCGCGTTTTGCACTGTTCGACACGTCCGAACTTCATATGCCCAACTTCGCGCGGATCGGTCGGCGGCCCAATCTCGCCGCGATGTCGGGCGCGGCGGCACCCTATCGCAACAGCGCGGGCCTGATCCCGCTCTTCATTGACCGGGCCGATGCCGACACCTTGTCGGCCGCTGCCACGTTCCTGGCACGGTTGGCGGTGGCCGGCGGGCGGCCGATCGCGGTCGAGATGATTGCCTCGCCTTTGGCCGCTGGCACGCGCAATGCGCTCTTCATCGGTACATTGCCCGAATTGCCGAAAACTGTGCTGACGCAAGTCGGTATCGATCCCAGCCGCCAGATGTCCTGGGGCAGCGCACAGGCCGTCGGGCGCGGCGCGGATACCCAGAAGGCGATCGATGAATGGCAGACGCGCCTGAGTGGCGGCGCCTGGCGCACCCAGATCACGGCTCTTCAGGATTGGGTAAAGCAGGAGTTCGACATCTCCCTGAGTTCGCTACGCATTCTGCCGCAGGAACAAAGCGATTTTGTCCCTCCGGAAACGGCAACCTTGCTCCTCGCTCAAGGGGCAAACCCCACGGATGACGCCACGTGGACGCTGGTTGCAGCGCCGTCCGCCAAACAGTTGAGCGATGGGGTGTCGGCACTTGCCGACATCGATCAATGGCGAGAGATCGCCGGGCACATCTCGACCTACGAGCCGGCAACCAACGCCGTCAAGGTGGTGCCGGTCGCCAATTTCAGTTTCGTGCAGACAAGGCCGGCCTCGTTTGGCAATTACCGGCTGATCATTGCCAACTGGCTGTCGAGCAACATTCTTTTCTACGCCGTGCTGCTCGTAACACTATCGGTGCTGCTGGGCCTCGCCACGTCATCCATGCTCAGTCGGCTCGGGCGCCGCCCATGATCTGGCGCACGGTTCTTCTCCTCACCCTGGCTCTTGTCGTCGCTCTGCCTCAGACGCGCGCGGCAGCCCAGGGACGGGGCGAGACCGTGAGCGCCGAGGATTGGCAGAAGTATAAGACAAAGTTCCTCGATCCCGGTGGGCGCATTATCGATGACGGTAACGGCGGCATCAGCCACAGCGAGGGACAAGGTTATGGTTTGTGGCTGGCGGTGCTTGCCGGCAGCGCTGCCGATTTCGAGCTGATCTGGTCCTTTACCCGTCGCGAGCTGCTTTTGCGCGACGACGGACTTGCCGCCTGGAAATGGAGCCCGAGCGAAAAGCCGCATGTGATCGATATCAACAATGCGACCGACGGCGATATCCTGATCGCCTATGCGCTGACGCTTGCCGGCGAACGGTGGAAGCGAAAGGACTACCTCTCGGCGGCCTCCAAGATCGCGAAAGCAATCCTCGACCGGACCGTGATCGACTACGGCGGCCGAACCTTGCTGCTGCCGGGGGTTGCCGGTTTTTCCGCAACCGATCGCGAAGACGGTCCCGTCGTCAACCCTTCCTACTGGATCTTCGAGGCCTTCCCTGTCCTTGATCGCGTCGCGCCTTCGCCGATATGGGCGGCGCTGGCGAATGATGGTCGCAAGATGCTTGATCAACTGCAGCTCGGCCCGCGAAAGATGCCGGCCGATTGGATCAGCGCCAAAACGCGCCTGAAGGCGGCGCAGGGCTTCCCGGCGGAATTCGGCTACAATTCGCTGCGCATTCCGCTCTACGTGGTTCGGGCAGACATCGATGACGCCGAATTGCTTTCAAGATTGCGGCAGGGCATGCTTGGTGCCAATGGCGAATTGCTCATCAGCGACGTAACGACAGGGGCTGTTCGGGCGACGCTGACGGACCCCGGTTATCAATTTGTTAACCATATTCTGGCCTGTCTCATGGAGCGGGCTCCGTTGCCCGACAGCGTCAAGGTGTTCAGCCCGACGCAATATTACCCTTCGACACTGCACCTCCTCGGGTTGTCTTATGCGAAGGAGAAGCGTCCGGAGTGTCTATGAAGTCCTCAACCGTTGTCATCGCCGGAATCATCCTCACGGCGGTCGGGATTGTCGGATTTACCGACGATGGGCTTCTGCGCAAGAATTGGGCCGGCAACGCCGGTGCGCCAGCGACGGGCCCTGACGGAGGCGCGCTTCCCGACGAGGCGTCGTTCGGTGTCGTGGACAGAGGTTCGAGAGGCGCAGCGCCTGAGTTTCGGCAGGTCACGCAGAATACGCAGCCCGCCGATGCGAGGCGGTCGCAGGCAACGGCGCCGGTGGTAGACGAATCGGCACTGCGCTACTTCGCCAGCAAGGGTGATACCGCTCGACTGCAGGCCGAGATATCACGGCTGAGGGCGCTCTATCCCGATTGGACGCCGCCCAAGGACCCACTTGCGGTTCCGCGTAACAAGGATGTCCAGCTCGAAACGATGTGGCAGCGCTATTCGGAGGGGCGCTACGCCGAGGTTCGAAAGGCGATCGCCGAGCGCCAGGCAAGCGAGGCCGCCTGGAAACCGCCGGCCGATCTGCTCGAGCGGCTGAACGTCGCCGAAGCACGGGCGCGCCTGGTGAATGCCTCCGATCTCAAGCAGTACGAGACGGTCATCGAGGTTGCGGCGAGCACACCGAGCCTGTTGACGTGCTCGGAAGTGGATGTGCTGTGGCGGGTGGCCGATGCCTTCACCGAGACCAAACGTCCCGATCGCGCCCGAGACGCCTATCTCTACGTGCTGAAGAATTGCGAGAACGCTCCGGAGCGGCTGGCGACGGTGCAGAAGGCGGTTTCCGGACTGCCCTATGAGATGGCGCAGGAGATTTTGGCCCACGAACGGACAGCACCTGGAGGCGCTGCCGAGTTCGAAAGCATTCGCGACGACCTGGCGCGCCGCTTCGTTGCGGAAGGCGACGCGGATGGCAAGCTGGCGGTCGATCCCAAATATATCCAGCGCCTCGAACGCCTGGTCGAAACCGAGGGCATGGCGAGTGACGCGCTGCTCCTGGGCTGGTACCAGCTTCGCCGGGAGAATATCAGCGCGGCCGAACAATGGTTCCGTCGCGCCCACGACAAGGAAGATTCAGCCTCCGCGTCGCAAGGCCTGGCGCTGACCTTGATCGCCCGCAAGGCGCATGAGGATGCGGAAAAAGTACTGTATCCCTGGCGCGATACGTCGACCGATGCCAAGGCGACCTATTTTGCCGCGACGGCAAACCTGCTGGCGATCGAGCCACCGGTCACGCTGAGCGAGGAAGTACTGACCCGGATCGCGCAGGAGACGACCAAAGGGCGTGATCCGGCCACGGCGCAGCAGTTCGGCTGGTATGCCCGTGCCATGGAACAACCGGCGACGGCCGCACAATGGTTTGCCACCGCGCTTCGCTGGAAGCCCGATGACGAACCTTCGGCCTATGGCCTGGCGCTCAGCCGCAACCAGCTGGGCGATGCTGCCGGCGTCGCCGAGATCCAGCGGCTCTGGGCGGGGCGCTCGGAGCGCATCGCCCTCCTCGGCGAGACCGAGGAGGAACGGCGCGACGCCATCGCCCGGCAACAACAGCCGCTTGCGCGAGAGCCGGCACCGATAGCTGATGCGGAGCGAAGGTCACCTGCAGTCGTGACGGAGGCCGCGCCACGAACGACGACACGCTATGTGGTCGAGCAGCCGGTTGCCGTTGCTCGCCGACCACAAGCGGCCGGCAGGGCGGTAACGGGATGCCGGACGACCATCAACCCGGCGCGGCTGTCGCCGCAGGCGGCGCTGACGCGCGGCTGGTGCCTGATGGATCTGAACCGCCCGCTGGAAGCGGCCGAATCCTTCGAGGTCGCCCTGCAGGCACCAGCATTGCAAATGCGCGAAGATGCCGCTTATGGCCAGAGCCTCGCCTATCTCAGGGCCGGGCTGACCAACAAGGCTGCGGTCGCCGCAACGAAATCAACACAGAGCCGTGGTCGGGCCGAAGAACTCCAGAGCGCGATCCTCGCCGACCGGGCGATTGCCGCTTTCGATGCCAAACGTTATCGCGAGACGCTGATTTTTCTCGATCAGTTGGGGCAGATCTCGACGCAGCGGTCCGACCTGATGGTGCTGCGCGGTTACGCCTATCTCAGTCTCAAGTATTACGCCGAAGCCCGACGTATCTTCGAGGCAGTCGCTGCCACCGGCAATCGTGAGGCGCAGCGCGGCCTTGCCGATGTCGGCAAGGCGCAGGAGATCTGGCCGAACAAGTAAACGCTTCGCAACCGATTCCGTCGCGACACGACAGTTGCCGCGAGCCAGATTGGCCGAAGCACCTTCACGCAGCGGATGTATCGCCAAACGTTCCTAAACTTTGCAGATCGTGCTTCCCGGATTTCCTCTTTGGAAGGAAATTAGCGGGACGCGGTGTTATCGTCGCTCGACATCGCGGCGTTGATATCATTGCAATCGCCGCGTTGCGCGTAGAGGATGGAGCGCAGACCGGCCAGTTGGTGGTGAGGAGATCACTGATAGGGTCGAGGGGAGGAGACGAGAGATGTTTCAGGGCGGATTGAGCTTCGCGCTCGGCGAGGACATTGACGCGTTGCGCGATAGCGTGCGCCGTTTTGCGACTGAGCGTATCGCGCCGCTGGCGGCGGAAACCGATCGCAACAACGCTTTCCCGACGCCACTCTGGCGTGAGATGGGAGATCTCGGGCTGCTCGGCATCACCGCCGACGAGGCCTATGGCGGTGCGGGCATGGGCTATGTCGCCCATTGCGTCGCCATGGAAGAGATCAGCCGCGCCTCCGCCTCCGTCGGCTTGAGCTACGGCGCCCATTCCAATCTCTGCGTCAACCAGATCAGCCGCAACGGCAACGAGGCGCAGAAGGCGCGCTACCTGCCGAAACTGATCTCCGGCGAACATGTCGGCGCACTCGCCATGTCCGAACCGGGAGCGGGCTCCGACGTCGTTTCCATGACGCTTCGGGCCGAGAAGCGCGGCGACCGCTACGTTCTCAACGGTGGCAAGATGTGGATTACCAACGGCCCGGATGCGGACGTGCTGGTCGTCTACGCCAAGACGGACCCAAGTGCCGGTCCGCGCGGAATTACCGCCTTCCTCGTCGAAAAAGACTTTGCTGGCTTTTCCACCGGCCAGAAGCTCGACAAGCTCGGCATGCGCGGCTCGAACACCTGCGAGTTGATCTTCCGGGATTGCGAGGTGCCGGCGGAAAATATTCTCGGCAACGAAGGCGGCGGTGTCCGAGTGCTGATGTCGGGCCTCGATTATGAGCGTGTCGTCCTGTCCGCCGGACCGCTCGGCATCATGTCCGCTTGCCTTGACGTCGTCGTCCCCTATCTCCACGAGCGCAAGCAGTTTGGCCAGGCGATCGGCGAGTTCCAGCTCATGCAGGGCAAGCTTGCCGACATGTATGTGACGGCGAACGCGGCGCGCGCCTATGTCTATGCGGTGGCTGCAGCCTGCGATCGTGGTGAGACCACCCGCAAGGACGCGGCCGGCTGTATTCTTTATGCGGCCGAGAAGGCAACGGCGCTGGCGCTCGAAGCCATCCAGGCGCTCGGCGGTAACGGCTACACCAACGACTATCCGGCCGGGCGGCTGTTGCGTGACGCCAAGCTCTACGAGATCGGTGCCGGAACCAGTGAAATCCGCCGCATGCTGATCGGCCGCGAGCTGTTCACCGAGACCAGATAGACGCCAGGGTAGACCTCCGAAGCCACAATCAGGCTCGATCGAATGAGGACTTCATGACTGTTCTGAAATCTCACATCTCGCCCTCGTCCGACGTGTTCAAGGCCAATCAGGCGGCGATGGCGGAGGCGATTACGACTGTGGAGGACGCCGTCAAGATGGCGGCCGGCGGTGGAGGCGAGACGGCGCGCGAGCGCCATGTCAGCCGCGGCAAACTGCTGCCGCGCGACCGCGTCGCCTCGCTGATCGACCCGGCAACGCCCTTCCTCGAAATCTGCTCGACGGCCGCACACGGCATGTATAACGGCGATGCGCCGGCAGCGGGTCTCATCACCGGTATCGGCCGGGTGTCCGGCCGCGAATGCATGATCGTTTGCAACGACCCGACCGTCAAAGGCGGGACCTATTATCCCATGACGGTCAAGAAGCATCTGCGTGCGCAGGAGATTGCCGCCGAGAACCAGTTGCCGTGCATCTACCTGGTCGATTCCGGCGGCGCCAACCTGCCGAACCAGGACGAGGTCTTTCCCGACCGGGAGCATTTCGGTCGGATCTTTTACAACCAGGCCAACATGTCGGCGGCCGGAATTCCGCAGATCGCCGTTGTCATGGGATCGTGCACCGCAGGTGGCGCCTATGTGCCGGCCATGTCGGACGAGACGATCATCGTCGAGGGTCAGGGCACGATCTTCCTGGCCGGCCCGCCGCTGGTGCGCGCGGCGACCGGTGAAGTGGTCTCGGCCGAGGACCTTGGCGGCGCCGACGTGCACACGCGTCTCTCCGGTGTTGCCGACCATATGGCGCGCGATGATGCGCATGCGCTGGCGCTTGCCCGCCGTGCGGTCGCCGCACTCAACCGCCGCAAACCGACGTCGGTGGAATTGCAGAGCCCGGAGCCGCCGCTTTACGATCCGCAGGAGATCGCCGGCATCGTGCCGGCGGACCTGCGCACGCCCTATGACATCCGCGAAGTCATCGCCCGACTTGTCGATGGCTCCCGCTTCGACGAGTTCAAGGCGCGCTACGGCACCACGCTCGTCTGCGGTTTCGCGCATGTCCACGGCGTTCCCGTCGGCATCATCGCCAACAATGGCGTGCTTTTTTCGGAATCGGCGCTGAAGGGTGCGCACTTCGTCGAGCTTTGCGCCCAGCGCAAGATCCCGCTGGTGTTCCTGCAAAACATCACCGGCTTCATGGTCGGCCGCAAATATGAGACCGAAGGCATCGCCAAGCACGGCGCCAAGCTGGTCACGGCCGTGGCGACGGCGCAGGTGCCGAAAATCACCATGCTGGTCGGCGGATCGTTCGGTGCCGGCAACTATGGCATGTGCGGTCGCGCCTTCTCGCCGCGGTTCCTCTGGACCTGGCCCAACAGCCGGATTTCTGTAATGGGCGGCGAACAGGCGGCCGGCGTGTTGTCGACGGTGCGCGGCGAGGCGCTGAAGCGCGCCGGAACGCCCTGGAACGAGGAAGAGGAAGCCAAGTTCCGGCAGCCGGTTCTCGATCTCTTCGAGCGCCAGAGCCATCCGCTCTATGCCTCGGCCCGGCTCTGGGACGACGGCGTCGTCGACCCGCGCAAGAGCCGCGACGTTCTCGGGTTGTCCCTGTCGGCGGCGCTCAATGCGCCAATAGAAGATACGCGTTTCGGCCTGTTCAGAATGTAGGGAGATCGCGATGAAGCGCGAAAACGTCAACGCCAAGAATGCGCCGCAACCCCGTGGCGGCTATTCGCAAGCCGTGCGGCTCGAGAATTTCGAGCGACTGGTTTTCGTCAGCGGCCAGGTGCCGCTCAATTCCGACGACGTGCTGCCCGACGGCTTCGAGGCACAGGCGCGCCAGGTCTGGCTGAACATTGACGCCCAATTGAAGGCCGCCGGCATGAGCAAGGCCGATATCGTCAAGGTGACGGCCTTTCTCGCCGATCGCAACCACACCATGGCCAACCGCGCGGCCCGTGCCGAATATCTCGGTCCGCTCGCGCCGGCGATGACGGTGGTGATTGCCGGCATCTTCGATTCCGGTTGGTTGCTCGAAGTCGAAGTGATCGCGGCACAATAGGGCGGGCCATATGCCGATGTTTTCAAAGCTTCTGATTGCCAACCGCGGTGAGATCGCCTGCCGCGTCATCCGCACGGCCCGGCGCCTGGGCATCCGCACTGTCGCCGTTTATTCCGATGCCGATGTCGACGCTTTACATGTGACGTTGGCGGACGAGGCGATCCGCATCGGACCGCCAACAGCCTCCGAGAGCTATCTTTCGATCGAGCGGATCGTGGCTGCGGCTCGGTCCGTCAACGCGGATGCCATTCACCCGGGCTACGGTTTCCTGTCGGAAAACGCCAATTTTGCCGAGGCGGTCGAGGCCGCGGGCATGACTTTCGTCGGCCCGTCGCCGGACGCTATTCGCGCGATGGGGCTGAAGGATGCGGCCAAGGCGCTGATGCAACAGGCCGGCGTGCCCGTTGTCCCCGGTTATCACGGTGACGAGCAGGAGCCATCCTTCCTGGCGGACCGGGCGGCTGACGTCGGCTTTCCCGTACTCATCAAGGCGCGCGCAGGTGGCGGCGGCAAGGGGATGCGCAAGGTCGAGCAGCCGCACGAGTTTGCTGCGGCCCTTGAAGCAGCGCGCCGCGAAGCCGAAGCCGCCTTCGGCGACGGCGCGGTGCTCATCGAGAAATACCTGACCAAGCCGCGTCACATCGAAGTCCAGGTCTTCGGCGACCGCCACGGCAATATCCTGCATCTGTTCGAGCGCGACTGCTCGCTGCAGCGCCGCCATCAGAAAGTGATCGAGGAGGCGCCGGCGCCCGGCATGACGGCGGAGGTTCGCCGCGCCATGGGCGAGGCCGCGGTCAAGGCTGCGCGCGCCATCGGCTATGTCGGTGCGGGCACGGTCGAATTCATCGCCGATGTCACCAACGGGCTCTGGCCGGACCAGTTCTATTTCATGGAAATGAACACCCGGCTTCAGGTGGAGCATCCGGTCACCGAGGCGATCACGGGCATTGACCTCGTCGAGTGGCAGTTGCGCGCCGCTGTCGGCGAGGCCTTGCCAAAGCGACAGAATGAAATCGCCATTGATGGCTGGGCGTTCGAGGCACGGATCTATGCCGAGGATCCGGCGCGCGGCTTCCTGCCGGCAACCGGGCGGCTCGCAACGCTCGATTTTCCTGTAGACGGCGTCCGCGTCGATGCCGGCGTCCGGCAGGGCGACGTCATCGCCCCCTACTACGACCCGCTGATCGCCAAGCTGATCGTACACGGGCCGAGCCGCTCGTCGGCGCTGGCGCGGCTGGAGAGCGCCCTCAAAGCCTGCCGTATCGGCGGTACCATCACCAATCTCGATTTCTTGGCCCGCCTCGCTGCAGAGCCCGAGTTTCGCGCCGGGCGGCCGGATACCGGCCTTATCGACCGGGCAATCGATCAATTGACGACGCCTGTGGTGCCGAGTGACGAGGCGCTGGCACTGGCGGCGATCGCCGCCACCGGCGTGCTGCAGCCGATGAAATCCGACGATCCCTGGTCGTCGCTCGGTCACTGGCAGATCTGGGGGGATGCTCATAGAAGCATTGCCGTCGACCACGCCGGCGGGCGATCGGTCGTCACGCTTGCCGCGCGCGGGCGCGATCAGTTCGCAGTGCGGGCTGGCGAAAGCACCTTTCCGGTGCTTGTGCTCGATCGGTTCGACGATGGCGCCCGTGTGGAGATCTCCGGCGAGCAACGCGTCTTCCGCTTCCTGCGCGAGCATGAAACCATCACGCTCTTCGTCAGTGGCGAGACCTTCGTTCTTCGCCTTCCCGATGCGCTCGCCACCGCCCACGCCGGTGAGGCGGCGGAGGACGAGCTTGCCGCTCCGATGCCCGGCATCGTCAAGCTCATCCATGTTCGCGCCGGCGACGTGGTCACGAAGGGCCAACCGCTCGTGGTGATGGAAGCGATGAAAATGGAGCTGACGCTGGCAGCGTCGCGTGCGGGCGTCATCGAGAGCGCGCTGGTAACGCCAGGCGAACAGGTAAGCGCCGGCGCGATCCTCGTCGTGTTGCAACCGGAGCGCAGCGAATGAGCGTGCTGGCGCCAGAACATGTCACACTTGTCGAAATGGCGCCACGCGACGGCTTGCAGAACGAGAAGCGGCTTGTCGACACGAAGGACAAGATCCACCTTGTCGATCTGCTGTCGGACTGTGGTTACCAGCGCATAGAGGTCACGAGCTTCGTCAGCCCGAAATGGGTGCCGCAAATGGCGGATGCGTCGGCTGTCATGGCCGGGATAAAGCGTCGACCGGGTACGCGCTACGCGGCGCTGACGCCGAACATGCAGGGCTTCGATGCGGCTCTGGCGGCCAAGGCCGACGAGGTTGCGATCTTCGCCTCGGCGTCTGAGACCTTCTCGCAGAAGAACATCAATTGTTCGATCGCCGAAAGCATCGAGCGCTTTCGCCCGGTTGCAGAGGCCTGCCGCGCCAGTGCTGTGCCGTTGCGAGGCTATGTCAGCTGCGTTGTCGAGTGCCCCTATGAAGGCGCGATCGCGCCGGAGAGCGCTGCCCAAGTGGCCGCCGCCTTGATGGTGCTTGGCTGTTACGAGATCAGCCTTGGCGACACGATCGGGCGCGGCACGCCCGAGGCGGTCGACGCGATGTTGGCGGCCGTGCTGGCTCATGTTCCGGCCGAACAATTGGCGGGCCATTTTCACGACACGTCCGGGCGAGCGCTCGACAATATCGGAGTCGCGCTCGAGCGCGGCTTGCGTGTCTTCGACGCTTCTGCCGGTGGCCTTGGCGGCTGCCCCTATGCGCCGGGCGCCGCAGGGAATGTCGATACGCTTGATGTCAATGCCTTTGTCATCGGGCGCGGGTTTTCGACGGGGCTGGATGCGGCAAGGCTCGAAGATGCGGCCGCCTTCGCACGATCGCTGAGGAGTGCTGGCTGATGTTCGAAACGATCCGATACGCCGTCGATGCGAAGGGCGTCGCCCGCCTGACGCTGGCGCAACCGCAGAAGCACAACGCGCTTTCCGCAATCATGATCGGTGAACTGACTGAGGCGGCGGAGCGACTGTCAGTGGATGTCACCGTCCGCGTCGTGGTGCTCGATGCCGAAGGCCGCAGTTTCTGCGCCGGCGGCGATCTCAACTGGATGCGCGAGCAGTTCGACGCGGACCGGCCGACCCGGATCGCCGAGGCGACCCGTCTGGCGTTGATGTTCAAGGCGCTGAACGAGATCGCCAAGCCGGTCATCGCACGGGTGCACGGCAATGCCTTCGGCGGCGGCGTCGGCCTCATGAGCATCTGCGATGCCGTCATTGCGTCGTCCGATGCGCGCTTCGGCCTGACCGAAACCCGGCTCGGCCTCATTCCGGCGACCATCAGCCCCTACGTCGTTGCCCGCATCGGCGAGGGCAGGGCGCGGCCTCTGTTCATGTCCGCACGCCTGTTCAGCGCCGAAGAGGCAAGGGATGCCGGTCTGGTGACGGCCATTGCTGCCCCCGATGCGCTTGATGCGGCAATTGCGGCCGAGGTCGAACCCTATCTCCAGACAGCGCCCGGTGCGACCGGACGGGCGAAACGGCTTGCCCGTTCGCTCGGACAGCCGATCACCGAAGAGACTATTGCCGCGACGATCGAGCAGCTTGCCGATTGCTGGGAGTCCGATGAGGCGCGCGAAGGCGTTGCCGCCTTCTTCGAACGGCGCGAGCCCTCTTGGCGACAGGCATCGCTTCCTTGATTTGAGCAGATTTTGAGCCTATTTTGATCAGGTGATGATCAAGATAAGATCGGAATGCGCCATGTCAGCCGTCGGCTTCAACATCTCTGCCTCCCATTTCGGCGAAAGCCAGTCGTCGTTTCTGTCTGCCCGGCTGGTCGCGGATCGTCTGGGCGTGACACTTGCGGAACTGGCGAAGCTGATCGGCGTCGCACGCAACACGCTGACGGCGAAGTCGAGCGCGCGCAAGGTCGACGCGGCTCTCAGCAAAGTCGTGCGTATCCTCGCCATGGCTGCCGAAATGGCGGGCGACGAGAGCCGGGCCGTGATCTGGTTCAAGCACCAGCCGATCCCCGGATGGGCGGGCAAGACTGCCTATGATCTTGCCCGAGAGGGCAAGGCAGACAAGGTGCTTGCCTATCTCGAGGCCGTGCGTTCGGGTGTCTACGCCTGATGTCGGAGAGTGAGCCGGTGCGCCTCTGGCGCGCCTATGTGCCCCGCTGGGCCCACGCTCCGCTTTCGGGCGATGGTGCCGCGCGCTTCGGCGGCCGCTGGAACCCGGTCGGCCTGCCGACGATTTACGCGGCGCGCGAACTGTCGACCGCCTGGGCGGAATATAACCAGAGCTTTGTCCAGCATCCCGCTTTGATCGCTCAGCTTGAACTGCGGCATGCGTGGCTGGCCGATATGATGGCGCCGGATGTGCTTGCGGATTTCGGCGTTACTGATGATATCCACCGGGAGGAGTGGCGCGACGCACTGGATCAAGGCGTGGTGCCGGCGACGCACCGTCTGCAGGCGGAGTTGACCAGCCGTGGTTTCGATGGGCTGATCTACCCGTCCTTCATGTCCCCGGGCGGCAGCTGCGTCGCGCTCTGGCGATGGAATGCCGGCGGGGCGGAGTTGACGGTGATCGATCCGGAAAGCCGCTTGCCGAAGACGCCGGCGTCCTGGCTCTGAGGCCGATACGCCCAGTCAAAAAACCTTGCCGGGGTTCAGGATGCCCTTCGGGTCAAGCGCGTGCTTGATCCGGCGCATGACCTCAAGCTCAGCCGCACTTCGCGAATGGCCGAGGAACTCCCGCTTCAAGGTGCCGATGCCGTGTTCGGCGGAGATCGAGCCGCGATAGCGCCGAACGATGTCATAGACGATGCCGTCGACCGCGTGCTGCGTGCTCTCGTCGCTTCCCGGCGTGGAAAAAGCGATGTGCAGATTGCTGTCGGCAACATGCCCGAAGAAGGAGATGTGCGCCTGCGGGAAACGGGCGGCGAGCGCCGCGCCGCATTCGGCCGCGAAACGGCCGATTTCGCCGATCGGCAGGCTGACGTCGAGATTGATCAGCGCCGGCAGCAAGCGGTCCATCGCGTGGCCCTCGCGCACCTGCCAGAAGAGCCGGCTTTCTTTCTCCGACTGGGCGATCAGAGCATTGACGATGACATCGTCTTCCAGTGCGGCGCCGAGGAAGGTCTCAAATTCCTCGCTGTCGGTCTCGTGGCCCTGGACATCCTGTTCCACGATCACCGCAAAGGCGGGGGACGTCTCGAAAAAGCGCTGTCCCTCCGCCTCGCAGTTGAAGTGAAAATAGTCTTCCCACATGGCCTCGAAGGCCGAGAGGCCAGGAAGTCCTCTTTGTGCTCGCGCCAGGAAGGCGACGACCTGGTCATAGGTCTGAAGCGCGCAGAGCGCCGTCAGCCGTCCGGACGGCCGCGGCTTCAACCGCAGGACGGCGCGTGTGATGACGCCGAGCGTGCCCTCCGAACCGATGAAATACTGGCGCAGATCATAGCCGGTGTTGTTCTTGATCATCTTGCTGAGCGACGAGAGGATCGTGCCATCGGCAAGCACGGTTTCAAGCCCCAGGACGTTGTCACGCGTGACGCCATGGCCGATGACGCGGATGCCGCCGGCATTGGTGGCGAGATTGCCGCCGATCTGGCAGGAGCCGCGGGCGCCGAGGTCTATCGGCAGCAGGAAGCCTGCATCGTCGGCGGCGCGCTGGGCGACCTCGAGCGGCGTGCCGGCAAGGACGGTCATGGTTGCGGAAAGCGGATCGATTTCCTCAACGCCGGTCAGGCGTTCGAGCGAGATGGAAATCGCGTCCTCGTCCGGGTTCGCGCCGCCGGCAAGGCCGGTCAGCCCACCTTGTACGACGACCGCCTGGCCATGGGCGTTGCATATGCGGAGGGTCGCTGCGACTTCCTCTGTGTTCGCAGGGCGGATGACGGCCTTCGGAAGATAACGTCCGGTGAGGCTGGCGTCGCTGCGATAGCGCTCGCCGATGTCAGTGCCGGTCAGCACGGCATCGCCGAGTGCCTGTTTCAGATCGTCAATAACGGACATGCGCCTCGTCTCCCGCTTCTCTCACCGCATGAGGTGCTGTAGCGCATCTCGGCAGAAACGGGAAATGGCTTGGAGGCGAGATGAGGATCGGGCGCTGAGAAGCCGTCAGGTCCCGGTGCGTGCCAGTTCGAACGGTTGGACCGGCGCCTCCGCCTCGACGTCTGCGCTTGGCACCTCGTTGCCCGCCTTCTCGTCCCTGAACAGCTTCCACTTTGTCGGGCGGAATGCGACCCTTGCGCGGTCCTGTGTTGTGGTGCGTTCGGGTGGCAGTTCGATTTCGGCATGCGGATGGTTGCGGCCGA
>NZ_LMCO01000027.1:0-69760 GCF_001424825.1 Ensifer sp. Root31
AAATGGCCGCCTTCAATTCGGAACGCCGGCCGGAATGAAATCGGAATGACCGGCCGGCTTCAAATCGGAATCGATGGCCGGCTTCATCGGAATACGCAACCAACGCGCTGCCACACCAAAAATCCTTGCCAAGCGGAGGCCTTTCTCTCCACGCTCTCACACTTCTTGAAGCTCATGGGCTTCGCGACGTTACCGCTGATGCCCCGTCCGGGTGCGCTCTTCCAACCTAGGTCGTTTCGTTTGACGAGTTTCTTCATTGAATGCATCGTTCAACGATCCGGTGAGTTCGGTCGTTGTAGAGCTTCGCTTTGGTTCTGAAGCAGGCGCCCTTGAGCCTGGGGAATGCCGGACTGGCTTCGAAGGGAGAAGTGAAGCTTGGCCAAGACGCCGTATAGGGGCGGATTGTGGTGGCGGCCGGTAGGCTTGGTCAATAAGAGCCTCGGCATACCGATCGAGGTGCTTGTCAAACTGCTCCGACGGCCCCAAATTGTTGCGGCTGGTCTTGACGAGTTCCAGATCTCTGACCAAGTGATTGTGCCATTCCGCCGCCGCCTGAGCATTCGACGCGGCCTGATGAACGAACGGGTCAAAGCGGCTTCCTGCGCTGTTTGCTCGCGTGAGGATGCTGTTTTTATACTGGTCGAGTGGCATGCTGCGCATAAACCGATCACCCTTCAGTTGAGGGCTGCTTGCAAGCCTTTGCCAGGTGTTATCGAGCCACTGAATCTGATCGGTGCTCAGTCCTCGGTGGCGTTCAAGTAACAGGACATCTAGCCCTTGTGGCTTCTTCATCCACCGTTTGCTGCCGTCACGTTGTTCTCGGCGGTTCTCATACATTATGGTGCCATCACGCCGGGCAATGACAATTCTGTCAAAATTCACGTCGCGCTCTGCGTCGAAAATGGCGCGCGGCCAAGCTGCGTACCTTTGGGTGTGGCCCCTGTCCGAGACCATGGCATTCGTCCCGATATGGTCGCTCTTTAGTGCTTTATCGGTTCGGTCTACGACAGCTGTCCAGCTTATTTCTCTTGGCTCAGCGATAAGATAAAGTACCGTCTCATATCCCCAGCTCTCGGCAAATTCGATGTCTTCCTGCATACCTAATGGCATGCTGCATTCTACTAAGATGTGAGCTCCCATCTCGCCCGCGTCATCTCGCAGCTTGTCACACCACTCAGGCGTGAACTCGCGCGCTTCTTCTTGGGCCATTCCAGGATCTTTCGCCGCGAGATCATGATATCCATCCACGTACTTGACTAAGTCGTCTGGACAGATCTTTTGCGTCGGACCCCGCAAGCGGGCTGCTATGTTGTCCATAGCAGTTGTCTTGCCGATGCCGTTTTCGCCGGCAACAATCCAAAATTGGGGCCGACCTCGGACTCCTTCTTTGACGAGATTCGCCGGCGCGATTTTGCGATCGTAAATGTAGGAACAGCGATCGGCGGACATGAGAAGGCTGTCTTCATCGCCGGAGTCGACGTCGCCAAGAAGTGAGATGGCAGAGCCACGATGTAATGCGGTTTCTTGGTTTTTAACCATCTCGGGCGATCGTTTGCTGCTTCTCATTGGCTCAGCGAGCCCTGGGCTGGCAATTAATGTGAGCTATTAGATACAAGTCAATCTCGAGTGCGAATACATGAGTTACGTTTGTAAGTGTGGTGAGGCGTATCTGGTCGCAACACCTTGGTCACTGTGCATAATCCAGCCCCGACTTAGTCTTGACGCGGCAAGGAGCCTTGGCGCTTGGTGGAATCCGCCAACGATCTCGACGTCCCTTTTTTAATACGACTGCCGGTCGACTGGCGCGCGGGTGGCCCACGCGGAAAGTCTATCTTCGGCAACTAAACGAACCGGCGAGCGGCAGCTAAACTCCAGCAGTCTACAACACGAGGCGCACCGGTAAAGAGCCGCCCGGCTTCGCCGCAAAACAGAGTTTCTTACTATTGCATTTGTAGTGATTATTAATTTTCAAAGGCGGGGGTTTAGATTAATCTATGGACATGGGTAAATTGGGATACTTTTGATGAGCAACGAAAGCAATGCGAATACTGCAAAAATTAGCCGTGGCCCCGCGGCCATTCGCGAGAGACTATCAGGGGCTAGACGACTAGATGTCGTGATGACTGGCACCGATGAGTATGAAGCAATCAGGGGGAACGGCGGAATTCCCAACTCAGTCAAAACGGCGGTTGACGCAATTCACAACCGTCAAGGCTCGGAACTGCAAACTCAACAGAACCAGGTAGTCGCTCCCAAACAGATGCAACTGAATGGCGTCGAGCCGGGCTCGGTCGCAAAGGCAGTTCGGAACATCGAAAATAGTCAAGCTTCGAAGGGGAGACCGGCAGGCCTAGACGAGCGGAACGATCGAGGTCGCGCGTTAGTCCGCGGATGATCGGGTTCTCCAGCATGCGTTAGGACATGGCCGGCCCCGGTCGCATTGAGAACCAGTTCGGACTGTCCGCCTTCCTTGCAGTGCCCATCTCTGGCTGCACAATGCTCGTATTTCTTTGCGAATGCCACCAAATCGTCGCTGCGAGAGATTGTACGAGAGATGTTCCATACCCGTCCGCTGTAGCTGGCAATTGAACCGGCATGGCCGATTGGCGGGTGGGTTCTTAACTCCTCCGCTTTAGCGGCGACTCCACATAGGTGGGATCCTGCCTCTAGCCTGGTTCGTTGATGCTCGGACATGTTCCAATCTCTGTCTCTTGCAAGCTTTCACCGGGCTGTATTGGACAGCCACTCGGGTAAGAAGCATATTGAGGCTGGCGAGACTCGAGTCAGGGTCTTAGAAGCTAAGTTACTCTAAATTGGTCCAGCCAACATTTGATTCAGTTGACCTTTTCGATGCGAATTGGATGGGTGCATGAAAGAGCGAAGATATAGTTCGAATGAGCGTCCCACTAAACGGCGTAGATTTGATGTTGGCAATGACGGGCTCTCATCATCGTATAAGGTCTCAAGCCAAGAGCTCGACCTGGCCAAATCGCCTAAAAGAGCCGAGGATAGTGACGGGTTTTCTGATTTTCCGGAAGGTGGAACGAGTGAGGTTGACCGTATCGTTGAAGAAGCAGAGCTCTCGATCCAGGGCAGGAAGGCAGCCGATCATGTCGACGAGTTCTCCGATTTCTCGGATCATGAACTGCCCGAGCTAGATCGAATCCTGCATGATGCCGAACATGCCGACGAGTTCTCCGATTTCTCGGATCGTGAACTGCCCGAGCTCGATCGCATCTTGCAGGATGCTGAGCACGCCGACGAGTTCTCAGATGACGAGTTGCCCGAACTTGAGCAATTCTTGCCCTATGCAGAGAGCAAGATTGGTGGTGTTGCAACAGGGACTTTGAGCCAGCCGGCGGACCTTCCTACCGAAAATCTCCCTCCCGCGCGTAAGCTGGTCGATTGGGCGACAGACCAGAATCGGCCCTGCCAATCCGTTAGGCCCAGCCCACGCCAGATAGCCCCTGATGCCGTGCGAGCAGGCCAACTCAGCGCCGCAGCATCGCGACCATTTCCTCTCTATCTGAGATCCGTTAACACGTGGCCCCCGGAACATGATCTTGGAGTTTACTCACACGGTCATATCGTTACAGAAGAGAAATACAGGTCGTTACTATCCAAAGTAGGGCTGTACGATCGTCTGTTTTTTGCTTGCAACGAGGAGGAGCTCGGGGAGGAAATGGGCGTTTTCCCGTACGAAGCGGATTCGCTTGAGGGTAATATATTTGGGAGGGAACCATCACCCGATCGGTGGCCGTTTCTCACATTTGACGGCGAGAAGTCGTTTCAGTCGGGAGAGTACAAGCTTCTCGCAGGTTCTGGTCTTTGCATTCAAAGTCGTTTTTCTAACGAAGAGGGAAAACGCGTTTATATCCAGCTAAGTGAAAACCAAGCCGCAGAGATGTCTGATCCGTTAAGACAGGTACTTGGCTATCGCTTTCGGACGATGTCCAAAGATGAGTTTGCTATTGCGAGGAAAGATGCATACTCAGCAAACCAGTTTGAAGCGATTAGTTCGGCCTTAGGGAAGCTCCGGGTGCTGAGACCGCCACCTGATCGTCCTTGGAAGTTCGACTTGAGTTTGCCCCTTATTGCCGCAAAGCGCAGTGAGTTATTCCGTCGCGGTGACGCGGTATTGCCGCCCGACAGCAGCCTTTGCCTCGCGGTGAATTATAACCAATTTAATCAGCCCACCTATGCCAAGCTTAATGTTTATCAAGCCGCTCAGTTTACTGAACAGGAAAAACGATTTCTCGGCCTGCGTCCGCTATGGGCGGCTTCCTTAACGCCTTTTGAGCAACACAAATTTGGACTGCTTCCACCGGGATCCGCAGCCTTGAAGAGTGCGCTCGCCGTGGATTCAGAGCTGCGGGCTTATTTCGAGGAAAACCGGTTAAGACGTCTTGATCGGCGGTATACAGCTCTTGAAAAGGAGGCAGTTTCCCTAGGCGGAGAGCCGGTTCGAGGACAGCAACAACCCGAGAAATATGATGAGCGCTCACGCAGTCGAGGCTCACTGAACCGTTGAAGCCCTTCAACAACCAGTCATACGCAGCCAACAGCGAACTACTGGTCTAGCCATTCGTGGCGAACGGTCCGGTTATAGTGCGCGCTTCGCAAAAGCTGGACATTGATTCCGCTACTTAATATGTCTCAGATGAGGGGTGCATTCCAACGGTGTCCGGAGATTACCGGAAACCCTGTCCGGACTTTGCCGAAACGCGGGCCGACCGCGATCATGAGACGCCGAAAAATTGCGCCGCGGCGGGGGTGTAACTCCGGTCGGGCTACGCCCTCCCTTCGTCACACCCCTGCCGCCGAGTCTCATCCTGATTGACGCTGAATCTCACCTTGATTGCCGCCGCGCAAGAAGCTGCAGGGGCAGGCGGTAAGAGGAATGCAGTTACAGCTGTAACTTACGTTGGACTGGCTTAATCAATCTTACTACCTAAGCGAGGGCAATGATGTGTGGGGGTTAGTGCACTTCGGTGAAGCGACCGAGGCTTTCCACAAAGCTCGCATAGATTTCATCATTGCCTCCTTCGCGAGCCGCATCACGCTGCATACGACGGCGCACGACACGCGGATCCGCTAGACGACGATGGTGTTCGCGCATCGCTGCGTTTACTGCCAATCTGAAGAGATTGGGACTGAGCGGTTTGATAGCAAACCGGTAAATGCGGCCGCTGTTAATCAACTTGATAACCGTATCGCTTTGCGGGGAAGCTGTCATTACCACGACGGTAATGGCCGGATCAATTCGCGCCACTTCCGCCAGCAAGTCGGTGATGTCCACTCCATCGACCTGTGCGTTGGTGACGATTACACCGACCTGTTCTTGGATCAAGACTTGAATCGCTTCCTTAAGGCTCGAGGCCGCATGAACCCGGTAATCATAGGTGAACATCTCGACCACTTCCTGGCGATCGGCCTCACACCCTTCGATAGCAAGGAGCTGCGATGCGATAGAAAACTGGCTTCCTTCTTTGTTGCCCTGCCAAACCGGTTCAACTACTTGGCGGGTGACCCTTGCACTGCGCGCGGTCTCAACCGCTTCAGCAATCACCGAACGCAGTTCTGATTGGTTCCAGGGTTTATTCAGGAAACGAAAGACCTCCCCTTCATTGACGGCTCCGATGATGGCGACGAGGTCGCTGTAACCGGTCAACAGCAGCCTTACCGTCGAGGGCCAACGCTCACGAACTTGGGCGAGAAGTTGGATCCCGGTGGTTTCCGGCATCCTCTGGTCGCTGGCGATCACATCGACCGGAACAGTTTCCATGATCGCCAAAGCTTCACGAGCGCTCAAGGCCGTGTAGACTTCATATTGGCCGCGAAACATAATCTTGAGCAGGCGAACGATCCGCTCTTCGTCATCAACGAAAAGGAGTACTGGTTTATCGTTCATAACGTCACCTCTGATTCGATCTAGGGGCTGGCGGTCGTTTGGTCGCGCCGTTGTTGATTATTGCTGTTTAAGCTGCCACGAGCGGATCGATCCGCTGCGGTAGCACCGACGTTTTCTCATCCTGACGAGGCAGGGTGATTGTGAAGACAGTACCGCGGCCAACCTTGGAGGTGACGGTGATAGTGCCGCCATGGTTTTCGATAATGCGATAGCAGATCGACAAGCCCATTCCGGTTCCTTCGCCTACTGGTTTGGTGGTGAAGAAGGGATCGAAGATGCGGCCTAATACATCTTCCGGGATACCAGGACCGTTATCGCAGACATCAATCTGAACCGTGTCCAACGAGGTGAGGCGCGTGCGGATGGTCAGCATACCCCGACGGTCAAGCGCTGCCATAGCGTCAACAGCGTTGACGATGAGATTGAGAATGACTTGGCGCAGTTGCGACGGTGAGCCGACGATTTTCGGGACGCCATCAAACTCGCGGGTGACATCGGCAACATATTTGAGCTGCGGACGTGCGATCAAGATCGCACTTTCGATACCCTCTTCGACTGAGAAGTCCTCAATGTGACCTTTGTCAAGGCGGCTAAAGTTCTTCATTGTTCGTACGAGTGTCGCCATTTCTTCAAGGCCGTGCAGGCCGTCATTTAGAAGCGTTTCGAGTTCGTCACGCATTTCGCGACGCGCCTCCTCACTAAGGTCTTCCTCCACATCGCCATGCATTTCGTTCTCTGGTTCTGGCAGCAGCCGCTCTTTAATCAGCTCGAATACAGCTTTGACGTAGGCGAGGGGCGTGTTGATCTCGTGGGTAATACCGGCCACCATTTGGCCCAGAGCAGATAGTTTGGCATGTTGAACCAATTGCTCCTCAACATCTTGATTGGCCTGAACGAGCATGCGGTTGTCGTTATTTAGTTTCATGAAGCGTCGACGTAGACTGAACACGAATGAAATAAATGTGATGACCAAGAGAGCGGCGAGGAATAGCGAGATCCCCCAAAGGCGCTGAAGCCGGTCTCCACTTGTCCTTTCAAGGCTAATGAGCTCTGTTTGGATTCTCTCCGCAGCGGCATCGGTGGGAACCGAGGTAATTTGGAGCATAAGCTCATTTCCACGCTGTCGCTCTGCGATTACCACTTCGATCTGCACGAGAAAACGTTCGATAGTTCTGCTTAAAACAGGCGGCATCGTTTTCATTGCGGCGCGCAACGCGGCGTTTTTCTCCTGAATAGCATTATGAAGCAAAGGAGTGGGCGAGATCGTAAAACTCACCATGCTTGTTATCGCCTCAGTAATCAGGTCAGCGGTGCGCTTGTTGGAGTTCGAGAGCACCCGCAACACCTCAGGGGCTTCGTAACTGTCCGAAATCGCATTGGGTAGTACACTGACCGCGTTTCGCAGCATCGCGTAGCTCGCCTTGACCTGTTCGGAAAGCCACGCCTTGTGCTCTATAGCCCTTCTGTATTCGTCAACAGAAGGGCTTAAACTTACCAAAGAAGCGTGTCTTTGCGCCTCTTGCGCGAGCTCTGCGATCCGGACCTTCATATTGCGTGCAGCTTCGGTGACGGAGTCGTAATTTGGTGCGATACCGAGCTGAATTGAGAGCACCTCGTTATCCCACCGGGCTTCCGTCACACGTGCACTTTCAAAGCGATCGCGGAAGTTTGGTATTGATGCGTCGGTCGCCTGGATCTGCCAGATCAGCCAAGCCAGGCAGGCGGCGAGAACGACGATCAGCCCAGTACCAGCCGCCCAGCTCAGCTTTGAGCCAAAGAACTCTCGAATAGCAGGATAGGTCAAAGCGTTCACTCTCATCGTTGGGCGAAGTACCGGAGAAGGGAGAAACTGAATCAATCGCTTAAGACGGGCGAAACGTCGCCGCTCAGGCTTTTCAGAAAGCTCTCTAGTTTGGAAACGTCGTCGTCGGATATTTCTCTGCCGAGTTGATAGGTCGCCATCAAAGAGATTGCTTCAGAGAGAGACTTGGCAGAACCATCATGGAAATAGGGCGCAGTATCAGCGACGTTTCTAAGCGGCGGCACGCGGAAAACCGGCTTGTCATCAGCTATTCCTGATCCATGGGCGGAACCAGCGGTTTCAGCACCCTTCGTAATTGAAGGCGGTGAACCGAAAATCCCGAATACCTGCATCATATTACCTCCCACGTTGATGCCCTGATGACACGAAACGCACCCGTAGTCCTTGAAGATCTGATAGCCATTCTTGGCATCTTCCGAAATGGCATCGGTTTCGCCTCTTAAATAACGGTCGAATGGCGCATTTGGAGTAATTAGAGATTTCTCGTAGGCGACGAGCGAATCCACGATATTCTTCCGCGTCACACCGTCCGGAAAGTTCTGTTTGAACTCCGCCGCGACACTGTCGTCGCCCGACAAAGTAGCGACTACCTCTTCCCAGCTGCCGCCCATTGTGCGTTTTGCTTCAATAACTTTGTCGGCTTGTTCTTCAAGCGATAATGTCTGCCCGCTCCAGGAAAACTGCGTATTGAATCCTACGTTCAATATTGTCAGGCTGTTAGTAATCCCCGGATAGCCAGGAAGCCCGCTGGAAATTGAACGCCCATCCGTCATGCCGAAAGCGGGCATGTGACAGCTCGCGCATGATATGCCGTTACCGGAGGATAGCCGGCTATCGGCAAAGAGACGCTCACCGAGTCGGACTTTGCCTTCGTCCAGGGGCATCGACAGAGGCAGAGGACTGATTGGCTCCTGGACCTTTGTTGGCGACGAAGCAAAGCCGGATGTGGGAACTTCAAGATCTGAGGATAGGGTTGTCCCGGCCAAGCCGCTCAGAAATGCAGCAGCCATTATAAATAGGCGCGTTGTTCCCCAAGGCCTCCCCACCAGGGGGGCTCTAACGGGGGGTGCGGCATGCAAGCCCGCAAGGTCGTCAGTCATCGCAGTCTTGTCTCCTAGGTCCCACTCTCGGCGTCGGGACCGACCGCAATCGTTCCGCACTTTCCTTCATGCTTATAGCTGAGGCGATAGATCGGGCACCATGCATAACGGCTATACCACTATGCGTCAGGAGGTTGTTTGCGAAGGCGTACTCTTCCGCGATGGTGACGATATTCTAGGCTGAGCAAGGTAACGCAGGTCGTTCAACTCACCCTAAACGGACAGCAGACAAGGATAGTGGTTCTCGTGGTTCATTGAATGGCCGCAACGCTGGAACCGCGCAACGGGGGGGCAATAATGCTTTCAGGAGTGGCGGAGCGGAAAATGCTGAGCGTGCGGGGGCTATTGCTCGCGGCTTGGCTTACCCTGATCGCGTCTCTGCTTTGGGATCCATACTCCGCCAGCCTAACGGAGCCTGGCAATTTGAGCAGCCCCTTCAGAATTTCCGACCATTCGGTCATAGTGCAAGGCAAGGAAGTTCACGTCGAGCCATACGCGCTGGGTGCGCGGCTGTTCTGGACTATGCTCGTTCCGATCGTGCCTCTCTTCCTTCTCGTATTCGGGCATGAAGCTTGGCGGCGAGTCTGCCCCTTGTCTCTGGCCTCCCAGATCCCAGGACTAATCGGGCTTCGTCGATGGCGCAGTGTCTTTGAGCGACGCACAGGGCTCGTGCGAAAAACGTTGCCGTTAATCGATCGGCAGAGTTGGGTGGCACGTAATAGCTGGTACGTGCAGTTCGGCTTTTTGTTTACAGGGGTCACCGCGCGCCTCCTCATTATTAATACCGACCGAACGGCAATGGCCATCGCTCTTCTTACCGTAATCTCAATGGCCGTGCTGACCGGCCTGCTCTGGGGAGGGAAGACCTGGTGCAACTACTTCTGCCCGGCAAACATCGTTCAAAAAATCTATACAGAACCCGGCGGCTTACTTGAATCTAACCCACATTTCACGCGCCCTAAACTGCCACAGTCGATGTGCCGAAAGAGCACGCCACGTGGAGATGTCAGTGCCTGCGTAAGTTGCTTGTCGAATTGTGGCGATATTGATCTGCAACGTTCTTATTGGAGCGGTATTCTGGATCCGCAGCGGCGCGATGTCTACTATATGTTTTTCGGACTAATACTAGGATTCTACGGATATTATTTCCTCTACGCCGGGAATTGGGACTACTATTTCTCTGGTTTGTGGACGCACGAAGATGGTATACGGCAAAAGCTGCTAGCACCGGGTCTTTACATCGACGGGCATTTGATTCCCGTGCCAAAGATTGTTGCCGCACCTTTGACCCTTGCGTCTGCTTGTGGAATGTCTCTAGCGCTGGGACGAGGCCTGGAAGCATTGTATCGCAGGTGGCGTTCACGTGATGAGACAATGACGGAGAAGGTGCTCGTCCACCATTGCCTGTCAGTGGCCGCTTGGTTGTCCTTCAACAGCTTCTATCTTTTCGGTGGGCGACCAAACATTCTTCTTCTCCCCACCCTCGGTGGCCGTTTGATCGATATTGCCATAGTCGCATTGAGCACGATTTGGCTCAGACGTGCGTTGCAGCAGAGCCCTTTTCGCTATCAACAGGAGAGCATGGCTTCGAGCCTACTGACAGAACTCAAGAAAATGAAAGTCAATGTTAGCAAGTTTCTAGATGGGCGCAATCTCGAACAGTTGAAAGCGAACGAGATATATCTTTTGACGAAGGTCTTGCCAGGCTATTCAAAACAACAAAAACTTGAAGCCTACCAGAAGATCCTTGACGAAGCAGTCACTGAGGGGTCGACAGCAAATAGTTCTTCACTCAGGCTTCTTGAAGACTTCCGGACACAAATGAACATATCGGAGGAGGAGCACAATGCCCTGCTCGAGGAGCTGGGTCTTTCCGGCATCGGTAGCTTGGATGCGGCGTCGGTGACGCAGGAAGAAAAGGCAGCCTCGCTTGAACATTATCGCAGCCTAGTCAGTGGCATCGTCGCCACCAGGCTGAACGAAGGCATAGCCGTTGGCGACCTAATGAATGACGCCAGCTTCAAACAAACAATCGACCTTGTGCGACATAGCTTGCAGATCGCGGAAGCCGACCACGTCGCAATAATCGACGAGGTCACTTCCGAAACCGGTGTCGTCGGCGCCAAGATGGAAGATGTACTTGATGAGCTTTTGCGGCAGAAATCGGTTCGTCTTTGCTTGGAGGCTGCGGAAATCTCTGATCCACTAGGCACACAACTGCTAAATTTGCTTTTAGACGCGCTGGATGCGCGTGAGCAGGCGACCCGCATCCAGGCCCTTCAGGTTCTCAGTAGTTTCAAGCCAGGTGCGGAAACCCTGCACTATGCCGAAGACCTCGCGTCATTGTCAGGGCATGCTCTCGAGCCTCTGCTCAGACAGACCGTGCCTTCGGCCCCTAGTCACCAATGGCGCGACATCTTCGACCCCCAGGTTCTCGGTATCTTGGCAGGAAATCACGGGCCCACGCGAGACACCTCGGTCGGGGCGGGCATGGAAAGGCGCACACAGCGCAGGGCGATCCTGGGGAGCTTGGATGTCGAGGAGAACCTCGCCGAACTGCTATTGTTCGAAAATCCTGTATTGCGGGCAGTCGCGCTCGTAATTTCGGGTTTTATCAGCCCATCGATCGCTAAAGATGCCGCCCAGCGCATGCTTAGCGATAATGTGGTGGATGATCATCCGCTTTTGTCGGCCACGGTCCTGCATATGGCTGGCATGGGCGGCATTGAAGAGCGGGGACAGGTAAAGCCGCTTCTGAGGATTGCAACAAGCGTCGCCGGGGCGAAGGCTGATATTCTCACTTTCCAGCAAGACTATGTAACCTTCGGTCGAGCTCCTGACAATGACGTAGTTATTCCCGACGCGGCCGCATGGACCTACCACGCCGCGATCAGCGTGCATCAAAGTGAGATCAGACTGGTTCGTCTGGATGGTGGCAGAATCTTTGTGGATGGCCACGCGGTCCACGATGAGTCTGTCGAGCTGCACAAGATGAGTGTCATCACGTTCGACAGCAATTCTGAAAATGGGCCGAGGATCATGGTCGAATGGGTCAACTCCAGTGACGTCGCCACGCCAGTGCCAACCCAGCCCATTCTTCGGCTCGGAATGTTAAGCCAGAATGATCGTTTGAGCCGTCTATCCCTCAACAGCCTTGCCGACCTCGCGATTAAATCCCGCGTCCGCCGTTATGTCCGTGGGAGCCATCTGGAAAATATTGCCCCAGAGGACGGCCACTTTCTTGTGCACCAAGGGGAAGTCCGTTTGTTCGATCCTGGTGAGATGGACTTTGTCCCAAACGTTGCCTTCGGTTCGGGCGAGTTGATCAGCCCTGAAGTCTGCGGGTCCACCTCGCAGGTTTTCGCCGAAGTTAGCAGCGATTTCGCCGTGATCCTGGATGTCCCGCCTACGCCCGAGGTTCGCGCCGCGGCAGTCAAAGCTGATTGGCGGAAAAGCAACTCAAGACACGCAGGTGCCTTTCCAAATAGTGAATTTGGTAGAGTGAGTACAGTTTCTGATATTATTGATGTTGATAAAATTTAAGGGATTAAAGAAGCATGACGATTATGAACCACGCTGTTCCAAATGTCTCAGCTGAGATTGCGCGAGTTGCTTTTTCGCTTTTTGTGCATATAGCCGATATGGAGAGGAGTATTACGGCTCAGGAGGTTCGAAGATTTCAGGTCTTGCTCAACGATACAAGCTGGATCGGCAATGAGGATTTGAAGGCGGGCCTTGCAGATCTGAAGGAACGGTACACGTCATTTTGGAGTAACTATGAGGATCGGGTCTTTTCCACTGACATCAAATCGATCGCGGAAGCACTCGAGCGTGTACACAGGTACATCGGAGATCAGCGGGCTAAGCAATTAAAGACTGCCCTTGGCCGCTTCTTGATCTTGCTTGATCGCGGCTCTTTTGGCGTGAAGCTCGGGCAAAAGGACAACCCTTTGCGGGCACAGGCTAAGAATGATCTTGCCACTCTCCTGATGGACGCTTCCCCTCCAGCTCTGCCCTCGCCTGTTACGAATATCACGGGCGACGGTGAGGGCGTTGCGGCGCCCCTGCCGTCGCAGCCCGTGCTGGCTGAAGTGGCGGCGCGTCCTAGAGATACAATCGTTCCCCCGACCCTGCAGCGGGAGGTTTCCGTCCAGCATGAGTCTCCATCTGCTGATGCTTCGACTTCTCTCAAGCAAGTGATCCAGGCGCATAGGCAGCCGGATCAATGCAAGATCTTGTCTGGCAAGATGAAGCTATTCTGTGTGTCGGCGACGGCAGAGACAGGCGACGTGAAGACTTACGAGTTCGTCGGTGAGCCGGGGGCACTATTTCACTACCAACCCGGTCAAGCAATTACGATCGAAGTGCCCATTCAAGGCACGATTCTACGTCGGACTTATACCATCTCTTCGTCGCCGTCGCGGCCTTACGCGATCTCGATCACAGTAAAGAAGGTGCCGCTGGGTTGGATGTCGAACTGGCTGTTCGACAATATGCGTCCGGGCGTCGAATGCATGGCGAGTGGACCTTTTGGCAAATTCAGTTGCGTCAACTTTCCGGCTGAGAAACTGCTCTTTGTCGCCGGCGGCAGTGGCATCACGCCCTTGATGTCAATGCTACGCTGGATTGCGGACCTGGCCTACAACGTGGACGTGATCTTTATCAATAACGTGAAGACGCCTTCTGACATTATTTTCCAACAGGAACTGCTACATTTGAGCGCCCGCCTTGGGAGCCGCTTGCGGCTGTCCATCATACCTGGCGCACCATCCCCGGGGATCCCGTGGCATGGACGGACGGGTGGCATTGACGACATGTTGTTCAAGTCCCACGTTCCTGACCTCAACGAGCGTGAGGTGTTTGTTTGCGGTCCCCCGCAGTACATGGCTGCTGTAAAATCGATACTTATTTCTCTGGGGCTACCAGCTGACCGATACCATCAAGAGGCATTCGGCGCAGCCGCAGCAGCTGCTCAGTCCTCTCGCTCAAACGCTGCGACTCCGCTTCCACAGAACGGGCCAGTGTCGACGACCAACAAGGCCGCAGTCGCGGCAAACCCGGCCTCGATACCGACATCTCAGGTCTCCCTGACCGTGCGTTCGCCTGCCGTGCAAGCGTCGCCTCCCGCGGTGCCCAAACCAATGGCGCCTCAGGCTCTTCAGTCGCCGCGCCTTGCAGCGCCGGTCGAAACGGGGCAGCCGAAGATGCTGCCCCCGAAAGCGATGGCAGCACCCACGGCTTCAAGTCAGCCCCATGTATCAATTGAAGGAAGCGGCGAGCGTTTTTCGGCGGGCGTGGGGCAGACTATTCTTGAAGCGGCAGAGATCGCAGGTGTCACGTTGGATCATTCGTGCCGCTCCGGAAGCTGTGGGTCCTGCAAAATGCGCAAGCTGTCAGGCGAAGTTGAGATGGAGGCGGATAGCTGCCTCTCTGATGGGGAAATTGGCGCGGGCTATGTGCTCACATGCGTCGGACGTCCAGTGGGTCCGGTAGTCCTTACAAGATTATAATCATGTGGACTCACCGGATGATCGAATGCGGGCATCGACCTTTTTCAAAATTGGTCCCAGGATCCCGACCAGTGTCTTTCTTCGTCACTCAGCGGTTTGTCATGTAGGTATAACCTAGGCGAATAGCACCACTAAAAAATCGACTTGGATAATCCGACGCGAGTACGGAAAGATCCGGGATCTGATCCGACATGCCTGATCCGAGCCATCTTTGTTTATAATCTAAATGCAGAGTCCGACATGTTAAATATCGACTGTTTCGATACCACTGCACCAATGCCCGGTCATGAACGGCAACCATTCTTCTTCCAAACATACCACTAGGCTCGAAGTATGGATCACCTCGAAACTCTTGGATTGGGCGCCGGGCGCGGCGACGAGCTTGAGAAGAAGCTTGCAGGTGTCGATCTCAATCTCCTGGTCGCTCTTGAGATGTTGCTTCACTATCGCAACGTTACCCATGCCGCGAGGCAGCTTGGACAAACTCAGCCGACCATGAGCAGGGCGCTGGCACGTCTGCGCGACCTTCTCGGGGACGACCTCCTCGTGAGAAGCTCAACTGGGATGATCCTGACCGCACGCGGCGAACATCTCGCCCGCATCGTGCCGACGGCCATGACGCATGTTCGTGAAGTCCTATCAGCGCGCCAGGCTATTTCAGACGTTCGAATTAGCATAACTGCTACACTGATGCCCGCTCTGCTTCCTCATTTCATGCAATGGGCTTCGCGGGAAAATGATCTGATCAAAGTGAATATGCACAAGTTTCCCGAGGAAGGGTTTGCGGCACTTCGCGCCAAGAGCGCGCAGTTCACGCTCGGTTCCCCATGGCAAGATGGGACATACTGTGAGTTCGAACGGGCAGCTATCGCGGAAGAAGATTTTGTTACCCTCGTTTCGTTTGATATCCACCGGGTGGGGGGCGCCCGCCCGAGCGAGGAGGCATTCCTCGCCCTTCCTCATATCAGCCTAGTGGAGAATGGCCGGGAGCTGTTTCCGCAGGTGCCGCAAGCCCTGCTCGGCGCTGGGATTCGACGCTCACGCCTCATCGACATCCCGGATATCACCTCAGCGGCTTTGATGGCGGCCGAAAACGGATACGCCCTCACGGTACCACGTGCGATTGCGGGTTGGCTCACTAAGACGTTGCGCCTTGCGGCGCTCGTCCCGCCGCTTGAAATTGCCAGCCATCAAATTGAACTCTGTTGGAGAAAAGCCACCAGCAAAAATCAAAATTCGCGCGTGATCGACGATATACAGCGCATCACTCGCGCTGCGATCGCGCAAGACCAAGAGGCCGTGCGCACCGTTCGGCTTTTGGGGGAAGATTAATCGCATGACCGCGAGGCAAGCACTGAGAGACCAGGCGCAAGATCTCGATCTCGGGATGATTGATCTCAACCTCTTGCTTGTACTACATGCACTCCTGAAGTGCCGTAATATTACACACGCTGCCAATGAGGTGCGCCTAAGTCAGCCCGCAGCAAGCCGAGCATTGTCCCGCTTACGGGAAATTTTTGAAGATGAGCTGCTCATCCGAAGCAACCGCCTGTTCGAGTTAACGCCCCTTGCGGAAAAGCTGGTAGCAAAGGTTGATGCGGCTATTGAGAATATCGGCAAAATTTTTAGCGGTCGGCCTGCGCCGATGGAGCGGTTCTCCCTGGCAATGCCAGACCACCTTGCACTTCTACTGACTGGGCATCTAAGCAACTATTTCCGGGAGGTCTCTCCCACAACCGTGTTTCTTCCGTCGATCGGGTTCTCGAATGTTTTCAGCGAGCTCGAAAGCGGGCGGCTTGACCTCGCGCTCGGGCTAGCAGACGACGCCTCCCCTGGATTCTATTGCCGAGGTCTCCCGCCAGTTCCGACATTATGCGTCTGCCGGACTGAGCACGTCGCTCTGCGCGGGAGCATCGCCTACAAGGATTTGAGCCGTTTTTTATCAATCCGAATTGGATCAAGTTACAATACTGCTTTCGGAGAGGTCTACGATGGACTTGACGCTCTGCGGCCACGCGGCGGTGAGACATTGACGGTGCCGGATATCCACACGGCCGCGCGCCTCGTTCAAGACACGGATGCGGTGCTTGTGCTTCCGGCTCCCTCGGCTCTCTATCTGGCGTCGCGATATAGGCTGGAGACATTCGTGCCGAGCAAGGGGCCGGCGTTGCCACCCTACAATTTGTCGCTCATCTGGCACGAACGGTGGCATCGCAACAGCATCCATGCCGGTGTTCGCAGCATGATTGCCTCGCATGTGTTGGAAGGGGCCGCCTAGCCCCGCCAAACGTCGAATTTATTTTGGGATTGTCGCTATAAGCGACTGCGAACCGGCGTCAGTGCAAAGCTGCAGCCGGTATCGCGTAGGCGCGATCTCGCCTATTTTTTGGCGGTTTCCCGGGCGAAGAAGCTGGCAAGCGCCGCGTTCGCCAGTTTCCGACCGAAGCTCCGGGTGCTTTCAAGACCGAGTGGGTCAAAATGCGCCCTAGCAATGCCGAGGAGGGGATTCGGCATCATTCGCGACGTCTGGACAAAATCGTCCAGACGAGTCGCGGGGTTCGTGGCATAGAACTGGGGCCCCTTCCGGAACGACCCATCTTCGAGCATGCTTTCGTATTCGTGAAGGGCTCGCCTTAGCACCATCTGCAACGCTTTTCGGGGCGGATATTGCCGACACAACATTTCATAAATAGGAGATACACCAGGGGCGGGGAGAAGTGCGGATAGGAAAACCTGTGTTTTCTCGGCGCGTAACGGTAGGAGGGACTGAAGAAATGGTACCGGCTTTGTGAGGCCCTTCGCCGACTGTGCCGCGGCCTCCCTCTTTACGACGGCTTGATCATCACCGTCGGCTCTCGCGGCGTAACCCCTCTCAGCTGCGCTCGTCGCCATCGCCGTTCCGGATTCAATTGGCGAGGCTGGTGAGGGGAGAGGGGGCGGATTAACGTTCTTCGTTGAGGAGGGAGCGCGATCCGGGGTGACGGTGTTGGAAGGTGATTTCTCTGGCGCAGATCGTTCCTCGGCGAGCCGTCGAGCTTCCGAAACGGTGAGCGATGGCTTGCGGATACCCATGTCTTAAGCCTCCAAAGCTTCGGCCACGAACTCTCCCAATTGAAGTAGCTCTTCCATGGCATTATCCAAGTTGCGTAAGGCCAGTCGCAGACCCGGGTCGGCTGCGGCTTTTTCGATACTTAGGTGCAGCATTCCGCGGTCCTTCATCGAGGCAAACGCGTCACGTTCATGTAGAGGGTTGCGGGTTAAGGGAAGCGCATGCAGCATGTCAGAAACGGAGCGTTGTGACATCGTTAGACGACCGACGGGAACGCGCTGACGAAGAATCGCGGTTGGTATAACGAGGTCTTCGCCCATCAGAAGCTCAATGATGTAGCGGTATGTCGCGAGTGCTTCGTCGACGTCTAGAGGGGTGAGCATTGTCGGAACCATGAGCAGATTAGAGCTCGCGATAATCGTATTGTTGAGTTCGCTCGAACCGCCTTCGGTATCGATTAGGACATAGTCAAAATGTTCAGCGTCGGCTTGCGCGTAGGCTTCCTCAAGCAGAGGCAGTTCATCGGCGACAAAGATGCTGCAGCCTGGATCCCAGGTATCCCGCTCGGCGGCATTCGCGCGCCACCGGCTCAAGGGGCGGTTTTCGTCGGCCTCAAATAGGGCCACCCGCCGGCCGCTGCTAATTAGCGCAGAGCAAAGGCCCATCAAGGCGGTCGTCTTGCCCGCGCCGCCTTTAAACGAACAGAATGTCACAAGTTTCACGGGGGGTTCCTCTTACTTCTTCAAGCAAAATATATATGTAAATACGTCCACCAATAATATTGGCAGAGGAACTCTTAGAACAATAGGTTATTATAGGATTGAAAGCGGAAAAATATTTCGGTTGTAACGAATGCCGGAGGGTTTGTTGCAGTCGAAATAAATCATGCTCTTGAAATATGGTTCCCGGATCACTGCGCGCTCATCCAGAAGTGAGAAGTGCTCGACCAATTTGCGGATCTTAAAATGCATCATTGCCGAGTTCGCCGCGAGCCTTAACGAGGGCCGGCCCGCGCTTGCTGGTTACCCGGCTCATGCCAAGCTTAACCGTAGATGGAACGGTCCGTCTGGAGAGTTGTGTTTAGCCCTGCTCTACTTGAATGTAAGAGCAACGGACCGGTGTCGATGTTGGGCTTGAAATCGATCGTGGCAAGAACGTCTGCAGCTCGTCGGGCTTGACGAGACTGCTGTTTTCTGCGCCGTCGCATTCAGGCGCGTCGTCTACGCTGTGGGCGGCATGACGGCCGGGAGATGCCTCACGGTTTCCAATATCGGCGGCGACCGCAGTGCGCGTCGTCGAGCTTCACCGCCAGCATATTGGCGAAGCTAACGAGCGAACGGTCGACGCGCGATGGCGGCGCGTCGGCGAAGTCCTCAAAGACGAATGCGCCGCTTCTCTCAACCATGCAGCATATTGTTTCACCCAAACTCTAACAAGGTCATCCAGAGCTAACCGATTGCGCCACTCGTAATCGAAAACTCCTTTGAGCCCATGATGCCTTTTTCATGTTTGTAGAAAAGTACGTTTATTCGTCATAAAGTATACCTTCCAGGAAAGGCAGCATGACTGCAATGATGGTGGGATGTATTACAGATGTAAGCCGATGTAAGTCGTCGAGAAGGATGCTTTCCATTGACTAAACTATTTGGCAACAACTATATTTATTATGAATGTTATCGTGAGTTGATGTTTGTTATTTCAGGATTCCGTAATGATAGATCGAGAACTGAGCCTCTGGCCCGAAACGATTATTCCAAACGGCGCGCGAGCGCAGAAGGTTATGCCGAACCCTGACGGTTATAAGATCGTTAGTGTCCGATTGCGTGAAGCCGAGTTTTTTAGTTTTGCCGAGCAGGTGAACGCCGCAGGGCTAACCAACAATATGGCCCTGCGTATCGCCGCACGCCGGATTGCGGGATTTCTAGAGATCGACATCGGATCACGCACGTCGCTTCAGGATATCTCTCGCAGTATCGGCGAGATGGCTGCAAGCCTTGCTGACCTACGTCAGGTGGCGCAGCGCTCCGATTACATCAATATGGACGCCCTTAATGAGCATCGAATGGCATTCGGTAAGGAGTTCATGACCCTCGATTCGCTTCTCCACCAGCTTCTCAACATTTCAAAGCGCAGGCGCGATGGCCGGGCGATGCTTATAGAAGCGAGCCAGCAGTAGCCTAAGTCGGGAGGGCCAGACGATGTCGGGACCGCAAGCAGTCGCGAAGATGATCAGAAACGGGGGCACGCGTTGCCCTGCGGATACTAAGCGGCAATTTGGCTACTTGTCGCAAGACGGAACGGTACTTCTGGAGCTTCCTGATGGCTACGGCGGGCCTGAGTTGGTTGTGTCTCCGGATAAGTTCTTAGCGACAGCTGAGGAATGGGCACTGAGCACAGGCAAGTGGCAGCGTGGCCAGATCGTTGACGGTTCGTCTCCAACTTTGACAACTCACTTGGTCACAAGCTTTCCTCCAGGGACCAACCAAGAACTGGCAAAGCGAGTAGCTCGAAACTTTGCGTCGCGGCTGTTCGATAGACCGCGCCGACGAACTGATTTTCCTGAAGGCGCGCGTGAGCATAAGTTCCCATACATCACCGCCTTACACACAGACAAAGGGCATCCACACATACATATTGTGGTGTGCCGAAGTTCGACTGAAGGGGGGTGGCTGAAGATCGCAAATCGCCAGGGCGAGCGTTCTAATCCAAACGTACTCGACACGTTCACATTTTCCGACCTGCGATACGAGCTTGTCGAAGCGGCCTTTGAAGAGGGTTTGGATCTGGAGGCAACGACGCGTCTGGGGCGGGGCCTAATGCCGAGAAACTTCAGTGACGTGGCGTATCGTAGGGAGTCGCCAGCCATTCGCGAGCAATGGCTTCGCAGGGCTGCTGGTGGTGATGACAATTTCGTGCGTGTCACAGAGGGGGGCAGCGAAAGTGGAAGCGGGACGGGCAATCGCGTCGAACCGGATCGGGGCCACACTCCGGAGCCAGAGTGGAGTGCAACCGGCACGGATAGGGAACCTGTCGAGGTCGAGCGCGCTCGTGCAGTCACGCATGACTGGATGCCGGCCCGGGCGGAGCCAAATGTGAATCCTTCTCTTGAAGACGGCGCGTCGGATGTACCTGGCCAGATGGATCTGGACGACGACGCCGGGCGGCCGGGGGAGAGATTGCCCCAAAATATGCACACGACTTCAGACAGTTCGGGCGCATCTGGCTCCGCAGCAGGTGAAGGAGCCGAGGATGCTGGCACGGGGCTTCGCCGGCGGTGGTCGGAAGCACTTGGCTCTGACGCCACCAACGGGGATCCGCCAGCGAGTGGGGCACAGCGGGAAGATACACGGCCTTCTAAGAGAGCCAGGAGAGACAAAGAACTGCCCAACGTTCTAACTCGCCGTGGCGAGGCTCTTGAAGAGTCCGCTAACAAGGCCAGAGAACGATGGGAAGCGGCGGAGGAAAAGGTCAGTTCGGGCGCTGTAACACGGGCTCAAAAACGCGCGGTCCAGGAAGCGGAGGAAGCGAAGGAAGCGTGGATAACAGCTGAGCGGGACGCTCAGAATGACAGGATGAATCCTGGCAGCAAACGGCGCGCTGATGAGGCAGCGGTCAACAGTAAGCGACCGCGCCTAGCTTCCGCTGCAGAAGGAAGCTCTGCAGGCGAAAATGAGGCAGGATCTGGCAGGTCTGACGAGCGTGAACCGGCTCGAAGCGCCCGTTCTGGTCGTCACCACCCTCGTCGCGGCGGACGCGAAGACTGATTTTCTCGCTAACGAAGGAGAGTCGGATGTCACGAGTGGATACGATGGGAAGCAGAAAAACAGCGAACAGGAATCCCTGTGGGGTCGAATCATTGGCCATCAGTGGCCCGTCGCAAAGCTGCGCGTTTCGACATGGGAAACGCGTCTAGCAGAGTAAGAGGAACAAACAACCATGGCAAAGATCGGTCAAGCGAATCCTTCCTTCCAGGAAGATAAATCCACAAGCGAAAATAGTGTCCAGAAGCGGAGAAGGCAAAAGAGAGAGAACGCTCTGGTTTTCGATGGCACATATAAAGCGTCGAAATTGTTCTTTAAAAATACCAAAATGGATGAGTATTTACTCGCAAAATATGCGCCGGATGAAGATAAGTACGTGTCGCGAGATAGCTCAGGTAGAAATACAGCGCGCGTCACAGGCGATGGCGAAATAACCCGCGAAATAGGCTCGAGATTTGGCGCAACAGAGGCAACAGCCGTAAGTCGTTACGATGGGAGCAGCGGATACCTCTCTCACCTTGAACTTAACAACGGGCGTGCCCTTCAGACGTACGATTTTGACAAGAAAGGCCTTAAAAAAGCTCACGTGTCGAAAGCCAATTTTGAGGCGACTTGGGAGGTGAATGCAAGAGGTGTTCTCGAGCGAACCAATTACTGGTCGGGTCGCAAGCGGGATGGCCACTTCCTGAGCTTTTACCAGGAGGAAATGAGCAAGCCTATTGCCGGAACAGACGGTGTCCGCGAGCTCAGAACGAGGACGCTCCCAAAGACGCAACTTCTCGGAGGGAAGGAGAAGATCTACGAAGTTGACAAGTACGGAAATCGTGAACGGATCAAGCGAACGACACGGCTATCCTCATTCGAGAAAAGGAACGCGCCTGACGGACTAAGTAGCACCGTCATGAAATCGCGTTTAGGCGGGCTTTTTTCCAAGACTTATGAATCCCAGTTCGATCAAAGAGGCAAGGAGATCGGGCGGGAGATCACTTCGCACCGCCGCCTGTTAAACGAACGAACTGCAAAGTTGAACGAAGACGGTAGCCTTCGTGAGACCGAGCACAAATTCGGCAGGTTTTACAGTAAAAAAACTGTCTTCAGGACAGGCCAGGACGGCCGAGAGTTTAAGGAGGTTAGTCGCTCTCTGTTCGGTCGCGGACCCAAGCAAGTCCCTGTTGAGTTGACAGCCGTCGAGAAACTGGCCCAAGCAGAGCGCGTCGATAATAAAGCGCATCTTAAGGAGCTGCAACAAGCGGCCGCCGAAACATCTTTCGCCGAAGCACTCAGGGATGTGCGGTCTAGGACGTCCTCGGCAACAAAGAGTTCAGGGACTGCTTACACCGATGATGGGGATGTGCTGCTCGATAGGAGGTTTCCTAGTCCAGTAGAGAGGGAATTGCCTCCATTGCCTCCACTACCAATAGTTGGTCGATCTGACCGCACAGATAGCTATTTCCGTCGCCCCGCCACGCCGTTCCGCGGGCCCCCCCTGACCGTTCCTAAACGGGATTCTGCCGTATCGTCGGTATCCGAGTTCGACCCTCGGACGGACAAGCGATCGAAAGATAGGATTGATGTTGCTTTTGCAAACGGATCGGACCCCAAGGCAAGTGCGCCCTCTCGGCCGCTTCAACGTTTAAACATGCACGGCATGAACGATCCAGGTCCAAAAAGGTTAAACAACGCTCCCGGTCCACGCTTCCATCAGCCTCGTGAACCTGGAACGCCGGTGCAAGCGAGCGTGTGGAGCGTTAGAAACAACGATCACGCTCGTCCACTTAGTGGATCAAACTCAGTAGGCGCCGAGTCGGACGTGGAAGCGGCCTTCGGAAAGGCAACAAAACAACATGCAGTCAGGATGGCGGCGCCGAGTGACGCTGGATTGGCTCGGCTCGAGCCTCGAACCTATCAGGCTCGGGAACTTGGGAAGACGGTACAAACTAGGATGTCTGACGTGCAGAGTAAAGAACACGCTCGGCCAAGTAGTGTATCGAGCTACTCGAGTGACGATTCGGACGCGGAGGCGGCTTTCGGAAGGGCAACACAAAAGCACGAAGCAAACATGGCGTCGAGGGGGCTCGACCATCGTCCACGCGTTCGAGATGGAATTCGGGTTTAACACCGCGTGGTTGCCATCCTAACCGCGCCAGTTAACGCGACCGCCGGCCGCAAACCAACCGACCGATCTGAATGTTCTGTTTCAGATGTAGTAGTTATGAGTTTGCCACCGCAGAGACTAGGATTATTATACCTCTTACGATCTGCCCAACTATAGATCACCTGTTTTCGCTGAATATAAATAAGTAGGAGATAAGTAATGAATGTGAAAAAAACGGACATTCTTCACGAAAAATCTAGTACCGTAAAGGACGTAGAAGACCTCGGCGATACTCAGAATAATTTTGAATTTGAAGATATTTACCAGGACGAGGAAGAGGCGGAACAGGCTGAATTCGACAAGGCGACACAAATTCATAATCAAAGAAGTAAACCAAGCTCCATTTAAGTTGTTTTCATTTTGTTTTTAATATGAAGGTGTGCCAATGCCAAATAGCAGTGGAAACGTGAACGCCCCTAAGGGTTTTAGGGTATTCGTAAAAGATAGTGATGACATTCTATTCGGCATTGAACAAGAGGGTAGCCCTCCGTCGATCGAGTATGTTAGAAGATCCGAATTCGAGAAACGTGAAAAGCGGTATATTACCACGAACGATTTTGCGCCCGATAGTCAAACGCAAATTTTGATGACGGGCGGACGGGGTGATCTGGCGACCCCACGCAACCTACACCACACATTTTTGGACGAGGCGACGCGCGCATTCCCCCCCGGGGCCCCCAAAGGGATGATCTTTGGGAAACAATTATCCCTAGCTCGAGACGCCATGACAAAAGCGCGTGTGCCAAATGCTCATCCGCTAATGCCTGAAAGTCAAGGTACTCTGAGGAACCGCTTGGGAGAGGTGCAAAAAACTCCTGACGGGAAAGATAAGCAGGCTCGGCAACTTCAGGGTCAAGCGCGGTTTTATCAAACTCCGGGCGGAGAGCGCGAGAAAATGTTTGATTACGGCGATGTGAGTCCGGAGGTCTCCGGCCAGGCATTGCCTGACTACTTCGTGCGCGGAAAGGACAACCGTTTGGTGGGAAAATGGCGCCATCCAGACGACGGACTTGCGGGGAAAAACGAACAACAGATTCTTGGTCGTGATGGAAAGGAACTGATTCTAAAATCCCAGACTTTCATTGCTCAAAGGGCGGAAAACCTAAGAGCTGACGGGAGAAGCGTTGAAAAGCGGCTCAATAGCTACCTCAAGGACGCCGGCTACAGTAAAGACACCCCGCAATTGTTGATTCACTTTGGCGATGATTTTTGGCCGGCTGAGAGAGTTTTGAAAAAGTTTCCTGATGGCGCTCATGCGGACCGATTAAAACACGGTCCAGATGCTGACATACCGCCCGGATATCCGCACCAACTGAGCGTTCTGGTTAAAGACGGCAACCATCTTTATCCAGCTGAAAAGTTTAGCGCACGCGAGCCCGAAGCCTTTCACAAAATTATGAAGGGGGTGGAAGCCGAGGTTCAAGCCGAGGGACATAAAATCACTCTTCGCTCTCAAGACTGGAACTATACCGGCGCAAGTTACGATATCAGTTCAAATACTCAAGGTCTAAGTCCAATTTTCGTGATGAAAGGCGAAGGGAAAGACTTTCGTTTGTCTCCAGCATTGGGCTTGACTGCCAAGAACGTCGAAATGTCCTACCCGCCTGAGCGCAGGTTCGCCGCTAAAGTTAATCGCAGTGGCGAGCCGACCGGTATGTGGGAAAACATGGCGACCATCAACGAGCGCGACATCTCCGAGCATGTCAAAGACACCTGGGAAGAGCTTACCGGGAGACGGTCGAAGGAACGAGTTCAAGTAGGGAGGGGTGCAGCTGCATATGCCAAGGGTTCGGATATGGAACTTGACCCTGAAAACTACCGGCCAGCCGGAAGCTGGCGGAAGGATGATGGAGGAAGGAGCGCAGCTATCCCGACCGCTGTCAAACAGGAGATAGATACGAAACCCCTCCAGTGGGTTAATGCCAGTCAGACCGATTTTGCCAATGAAGCGGGCGCTAACGGCTCGGACAATGTGGTGATGGGAGGAGTTGAGGATGAAAACCACCAGCCAGCGCCAGCACATCGGGGGCTGGAGGAGAGACCCAGATCTGCGCATCATGGCAGGCAGTAGGCCTTTGCTGTTGCTGTCTCCCGAATGAGGCCGGACGGGCAGAGATCATGCGAGGAATAGTCACATGAACAACATGGACATACAACAACTGGACAGTCACGGCGCGCGCCCACGCAAAGGCTGGCGCGACCACTTAAGAAATCTCGGTCAGTTTTTCAGCTCACGTGGCGGCGATCGCCGGACACATGAAGAGAGAGCAGGGCGCGCGCGCCCACAGGAAGGAGCTCTGCGAGATGAGACCCGGCAGCCAAGGCCGGAGAGGGCTTCGAGCGAAAGCGGTAAAGGCAAGTCCGAGCAAATCATTTCTCGAGCCCCAAATGCTCGGGCAGCCCGGCAATCACATGAAGAGACGCTCGCGATTCTGGAGGGCGCAGCTCCTCGTTTGGGAGACGGGAGGAGCCCAGAGCGTATTTCGCCAAACCTTATATCGGAATGGCAGAGAGCGGTTTCGCCTGGCACATCGATGAGCTCAATGGAACCGCTCTCAGATATGTCCACGTCTAATAAATCACCGCGGCTGGAGAGGACTAGTAAGGACCCAATCGACGGGAGAGACACTGTTTCTACTGCTTGGTCGTTCGACACAGATCGAGGCTCGGTATACGGCGGTAATAAAAGCCGCTGGTCACATAGCATTCGCTCGAGCGTTTCTTCTTTTGAGTCGGATAGAAGTTCGCTCCAGGGCGACTCGGATCTGGACAGAAGGAGCATCGACACCACAGCGACAGACGTGGAATCGGCAGTTTCAAGCCCCGAGGTCGTTTACTCAAGTGCAGAGATCGTGACGGTTCCTCCGACGACAGTCGTTCACGCTAAACCTATGATAATCGACGTCGCTAGAAATCGGAAAGAACCCGTGGAAGCGAGGCGAGATTCTTCAAAAGAGAGAGAACCAAGGTCCCCGCTCGAAAAGCACGAGAGGACTTCCGAGCTCTACGATCACCGGCCGCCGGTTCGCGGCCGCTGAGGAGCAACTGGATTATGCCGGAAAACATTGGAGACAAAGTCCGCATCCTCCTTCTCAGCACAGTTCTCTCAATTCCTTTAGGACTGCTGTTCTGTGATATTTACGTAAGTTTAAGCGCTGGCGGTGGCGTCGACGCCCTGGTCGAAATTGACCTACTAGCTTTTTGGTACGTGACGCCACTATATATAGGCCGCATCAGCCCACTCTTCATCCACTGTGTAATCATTGTTGCTGTCACAGTTTTCGTCGTGATGGTGGGGCTTGCCGCGCTTTTGTTTAAAAAGCAACATCACGGCACTGCGAGATGGGGACGGTTTGCCGAGATGGCGCGGCTCAAGTATCTGCTCCCTTATGAAAAAGTCTCCGGTCCAATATTCGGCAAGACGACAGGCCCTCGCGGATTGGGAAAGTACCTGAGCAATGGCCCGCAACCCCATAGCCTTGTGGTCGCGCCTACGCGAGCTGGCAAGGGCGTCGGTGTTGTTATCCCGACACTCCTGACCTTCAACGGTTCCGTTCTCGCGCTTGACGTTAAGGGCGAGCTATTTGAGTTAACCTCTCGAGCTCGAAAGCGAAATGGCGATAACATCTTCAAATTTGCGCCAATGGATAAGGAAGGGCGAACTCACTGCTACAATCCCGTGCTCGATATCGTAGCGACAAGTCCGGAGCGGCGCTTCTCTGAGGCGCGCCGATTAGCTAACAACCTGATCACGTCAAAGGGGAAAGGGGCGGAAGGCTTCATCGACGGCGCGCGCGATCTGTTTGTGGCGGGCGTCCTGGCGTGCATTGAGCGGGGAGAACCGACTATAGGCGCCGTCTACGACCTCTTTTCTCAGCCGGGAGAAAAATACAAGCTTTTTGCGCAGCTGGCAGAAGGCAGCAAGATTCCGGAGGTGCAGCGCATTTTCGACAATATGGCTGGTAACGACACCAAGATTATCACGTCCTACACGTCTGTCTTGGGTGACGGTGGTCTCAATCTGTGGGCTGATCCACTGATAAAAAATGCGACAAGCCGCTCGGACTTTAATATTTATAATCTGCGCCGCGACCCCACAACAATCTACTTGACGGTCAGCCCGAACGACCTAGAGGTCATAGCTCCGCTCGTGAGGTTGTTCTTTCAGCAGCTCGTCTCGATCCTGCAGCAAGAAATGCCAGGAAAGGACGAGATATTCGAGGTCCTGTTCCTCCTGGACGAGTTCAAACACTTGGGCCAGCTCGAAGCAATCGAGACTGCGGTCACCACAATTGCTGGTTATGGCGGCCGCTTCATGTTCATTATCCAAAGCCTTTCTGCACTGACTGGTGCCTACGAGCAGGCAGGAAAGGAAAACTTCCTCTCGAACACTGGCGTGCAGGTCTTCATGGCCACCGCGGACGATGAGACCCCCGAATATATTTCCAAGTCCATCGGTGACTACACGTTTACTGCGAAGAGCAAGTCTTACGATTCTAAGCAATGGTGGAACGCTCAGGTACAGGCTTCCGAGCAAGGCGAGAAGTTACTCCGTCCCGAACAGGTTCGTCTCATCAACGACAATATGCAAATTGTTCTCGTGAAGGGCCAGCCGCCACTGCACATGCACAAAGTGAAATATTACGCGGACCGAAAGCTGAAGAAGATTTTTGAGGCTCAGGCTGGACCGCTGCCAATGCCTGACCCCGTCACCTTTGACCCTGCGCCGACCGAGGCAGCGAAAACGCCCCACGCTCTCGCGAACGCTGAAGAGCTGGACGATGAGGGCATTCCGCAAGATATGACTGGCGGCATTTCTACGGCAGAGGATCTGTCGGCTACCACCGAGAGCCGGGAGAATGCAGACGAACGGGACGCTTCTGCTGATAGCGGCGCCCCATATTCTGATGACACTCAGTGGACCGGGACGATTGGCAGCTCTGCCAACGGCGATGCAGAAGATGTTGGAACGATTGCCTCAAATTGGATCTGGGCCCAGGAAAACAAGAAAGAAGAGAACGAAGAAGCGAACGAGAAGGATCGGCATAGTGACATTTCGGGCATGGCGCATCAACGCGCACTTTTGGACCGTATCATAGCGCTTCAGAGGCGTAGCTCATACGCCAGCGCTGACCTCGAAGAGTGAAGGTGGAAATGATGGACGATTTGTCGAACGCCTCCCGAGGCGACAGGCGGAGTTTGGCCGTCATGAGATTGCTAGCGCAGGATGCTGATCTGCGGAAGGCGTTCTTGAACCGGCAGGCTCCAAACGACATCGTCGCGTCGAAAAGAGCTCAAGCGGCTTCAAAAGCAGAGCATCGGCTTGTCGCTTACGCAGCAGAGTGCATCGCCCAAGGCTCTTATAAGCTGCTCAACGAGGATTGGAATTACCACTTCACTCCGCGGGTGCAGGAACGCTTCGCGCAAGTGGGGGCAATGGTCGATGCTCAAATCACCGATGGCCCCTTAGCGGTATCAATGCGACGCGCTTTGCTACAGCGGGCAGAGAGATTTGCCAGCTTTTCTCCACATTTTCGCTCACCAGATACAACCGACGACAATCTCGGAATTGCGAAGAATCTTAATGAAGAGACCATTTCGCGTCGGCTTCCGCTTGAACTCCTGGGACGAGAACTGGGACTTCGGAAGGTTGTATCGGCCTACTCAGGTGTTGATTTCAGTCCGGAGCAAGCAAGGGGATTTACGGATGCGCTCGGTCATTTACACCAGGTGCTGCACGAACATGTGCGGACACGTGATCCGATCTTGAGGGACCAGGTTCGATCGCGCGTAAATTGGAACCTGCCGGGGGATGTTGGCCGCGTCGCGCGCGGGATCGAGGCCGAGCTTGAGAAATTGGGAAGCGATCAGACTCTCTTGCGCTTCGATGAGCAGCAGAGGGTGCGCTATGAGCGCGAGCAGCGCGCGTCGGACGATTCCGGCCTCGGGCACGACAAGCCGGAACGAGTCCGTTCTCGTTCAATACGACCAAGTGGCGAGCCGGCGGAAGCCTCCTCATCTGCCTTGACGGGCACAAAAAGAACAGCTGACGCCGCCCGTATTGGTCAGTCTACCAATGAGCAATCTCAATTAGCCCCCAAAAGAAGGCGCTTCGGCATTGAAGATGGGGAACCGCTTGCGCTTGTACGCGAGCCCACAAACCGTCGCCAAACACCGGAAGAATACCGCCGGCGAACCCGCCGTGGAGGCCACTCACTTTAGCAGGACGCGCCGACTTTAAGCGTCCGAGATATCACCTAGTCTCCTGGACTAGAGCACGTCGGTTGCATCCGTTGAACACGGAATCGGATTTTGGTGACCAGCACAACTCGGTGCGATCCTCTGCCTTCGAATCAGCGAGGCAGGAATGGGACGTGCATTGAGCGAGGACCTTCGCAGCCGCGTTTTGGCGGCATTCGGGAGGCGGCATATCGGCGAGGTCATGCCGGAAAACCTGGGCGCAGCGGTGAAGGTAGTGGTCTTCCAGTCCCCATTTCATTCCCATTGAAAACGCCTTGTCGAAGCTCAAGTCGCTCCTGCGGGCAACGGCAGAGCGTTTCGTCGACGCGTTGTGGAATACCGTCGGCTCCATCGTCAAACTGTTCGAACCGCAGGAATGGGCCAACTACTTTCCTGCCGCCGGGCATGACCTCGATTAAAAGGGGCGAGCTCTAGCTACAAGACGCCCGGGCAGGCGTGGTGCTCAACATCGTCTGTCGTTCTCAGGAAAGCCCCGGTGATGTCTATCCAGTGGAACCCGGGATACTTCTTCTCGTCTTTGCTCGCTATTGGCGACGTGGCCGGATCTCACCACAAAGCAGCGATCCGTGGGGCTGCTGGGAGGATTCGTCATTCGTGAGGCAATCACAACGTGGCAATACGCCGTGTATTTTTCCCTTCCGCAAAAAGCAAGCCCCAAGCAGACTAGGTCCTGTTGACAAAGTGGATTCCCAAATCAGTGGAAGCATGATTCAAAACTGTCTTTTAGGAGGCGGGTTTGGCGCGTGGCGATCTGACGGATTTGGAATGGAGGATCATTGAGGGGCTGCTGCCTACCGAGCGCGGCAGGAAGTCTCGGCCCTCTCATGACAACCGGCGATATCTCAACGGAATGCTGCATGTTCTGCGGATCGGCTGCCCCTGGCGCGACATGCACGAGCGCTACGGCAAGTGGAACTCCATCTATGTTCGCTTCCGTCGTTGGGCGGAACAAGGCGTGTGGGATGGACTTCTCGAAACGCTTATCGAGTTGGGGCTAACCGACGACTGGCAGCACATGATCGACAGCACCACGGTTCGAGGCCATTCACAGGCAGCGGGCGCTAAAGGGGGACTTATAAGGAGGCTTTTGGTCGATCACGCGGTGGCTTTACGACAAAAATCCACGCCCGCGCAGACGGTCAAGGACGCCCTCTCGGCTTCATCCTGACGGGTGGCGAAGCATCGGACTACAATGCCATTCCGGGCTTGCTAGCAATGCCAGTTGGCAAACCGAGATTGTTTCTCGCTGACAAGGGCTATGACAGCGACTTCCTGCGTGAAGAACTGCTGACCCACGGGATCAGGCCCGTTATACCGCCGAAGGCAAATCGAAAAGAGCCGCCCGTCTGCGACTTTCGGGCCTATAAGGATCGAAACCGTATCGAGCGCCTGTTCAACAAGCTCAAGCAGTTTCGGCGCGTAGCCACCCGCTATGATAAAACCGAACGGTCGTTCGCTGCTTTCCTTGCTTTGGCTGCCGTTCGCGTCTGGCTGCCATCATTCACCGGGATGGTCCAAAACCCATGACCTAACCGGAGCCTCCCCAGTTCGGACGTCTTTGTAGGTCGAGCTGATCTTACTCAGCACCGTCTCATCGTCCGTATCGATCTCGTAGAATGTGCTGTCGACGGCTCGGATCGTAATCCATGTCTTGTCTGACTGCATCGGTCCGGAGCCGACAAACTCGCCCCAGATAACCTGCTGCGTCTTCTCGGCCAAGGCTGCTAGATCGGAGCCTGAAAGCCGGGCGTCGTCCTGCGCCAACTCCTCCAGTTGCTCGCCGCCGTCACCTGTGGCCTCAAACCATTCGTGCCCAGGTTTGGATGACTTGACGGTCGAAACTGTCCAATTTGCCTGCAAAGATCGAGGTGTCAAAAGCCGCAGTAAGTCTCTGAGATCAAGCGCGAGGACATTCTCTTTGAGATCATAAATCCTAAGTATCGCCATGACGTCCCCCTGACGGCAGGATTCGCATTGGCAGCAGCACTTTGTCAACAGGACCTAGGAGGACGGGGGAAAGACTCCAATTCGCGTCTGAATTACATATGAAATGATAGAGTTGTTGTTCGTAGATCTAAGAAAAATTATTATACATATACACAATCATTACAGGGACGGCCTATGAATACTCAACTTCTTGCAATTGCAGCTTCCGTTTGGTTCTCTGCGACAGCCGTATACAGCGCCGACTTGCCTGAGCTGCCGCCGTCGACTCCTATGGTGCCTCCTATAGAACAGGCCCCCCCGTTAGCATGGGACGGACTTTATGCAGGCGTGTCTCTTGGTGCAAACTTGATGACGGGTTTTTTCTACGCCGATTGTTACTGCGACACTCTAGAAGAGAGCTTCGCCGGCCGGCGTCTCGGAATTTTCGCCGGCTACAATTTTCCTGTAAGCGAAAATGCTATCGTGGGCTTGGAAGGCGACGTCGCCTACGATTGGAACGATCGAAACCTTTATGGCACTCAAGTTGGGACCGATATATCATATGCGGCCCGAATTCGCTTGGGTGAAGTAGTGGGGAATACCTTGTTTTACGCTGCGGGTGGCTGGACGGCCACGAACGCGTTTGTCGAAAACCCCGACGACAGCGACTTTGTAAACGGATGGACACTCGGCGCTGGCGTCGATTGGACGATCAATGACTCGACATTTTTCCGAGCAGAGTATCGGTACAACGACTACTCGACGGCCAACTTGGCAGGGGTCAAGGCCGACCTTGATCAAAACGTGTTTACGATCGGCATTGCCCGCAAGTTTTGAGGATCTGTTGGAGATGGGGCAAGCTGTTTGGAGTGCTGTCACACAGATCTGTTTAGTGTCATCTCAGGGACCGGTCTAGAGTAGCGGCCCGTCCTTTCCACGCCGATGGTTATGGCACATACCCTCAGGTCGGATGGCTTATGTGAAGGGGCACGCGAAGGCCGAAAGAACGTTTGGCATTCAAATTGCCCCGCAGGGAGTTCCCTGCGGGGCGCTAAGATCCACGTATCCGTGTTAGATACTGCTGAAATACGGCGCGAGGAGACTAAATGGCCACCGCTAACGGGAAATAGAGATCGAAACACGTCCCCCCGGTGGCCTTATTGTGGACGTCTATCTGCCCGTTGAGTGCGCAAGCGGTCGAACGTACGACGGAAAGGCCAAGCCCCGTGCGGCCATGCCCCCGTGCCGTCGTGAAAAAAGGCTCAAAGATGCGGCGCTCATGCTCGGGTGCAATGCCAGGGCCTTCGTCGCATACGGAGATGTGAACATAGGTCCCGGGGACAAGCTCACCGTGTTTCAGTCTAAGGATTTCGATTTGCCTGTGCGGCGCGATTCTCAGTTGAACAGACCCGCCACCTTCCTGTGCTTCACTTGCGTTTCGGCATAGGCTGACCAGCATGTGTTCCAACTCGCGGGATGTTCCAACCATGAACATCTGGACATCAGACACATCGATGTCGAGCCTCGTCAGAGGTGACACGGATGTGTAAAGGCTAGGCAGTATCTCCGATAGGCCCTCTTGTACATTAAATACCTGACTCATGGAATTACTTCTCCGACTAATAGTAAGAACTTGCGCGGCGATCTTCTCGGCTTTACGGCCGGCTTCAAGAATTTGCTCTGTAAAATATTGCCCAGGGTGCTCTTGTGGAAATGACTCGGCCAGCATCTCTGCGTAGCCGAGTATGGTTGTTAGAATGTTATTAAACTCGTGAGCCAGCTCCCCCGCCAGTGCGGCACTGCAGGGCAGGGGTGATGCAGGCTCCGGACCACTAGCCTTAAATCCGGTCACCCCGCCTTCGTGCTGGATCATTGTGTGCGCACCCGAAGCGTTTCACTGTGAACCTCGGCATTGAACATATAGCCTATTCCGCGCTCAGTTTTGATGTAAGACGGAGTGGACGCATCAATCTCGAGTTTGCGGCGTAGTCTGAGGATAAGGACGTCAACGCTTCGGTCGTAAATCTCTTGATCATGGACGCGCGTCGCGAGCAAAAGCTGCTCGCGAGACAGGATCTGTCGGGGCGCCTCCAAAAAGGCGACGAGCAGATTAAACTCGGTGGACGTCAGCTTAACCTCCTCGCCAGAAGTCCGGCGAAGCTGTCGATTCCTGGTGCTTACGCGCCAGCCATCAAACGTGTAGATCTTAGAGCTGTGGATGCGTTTATCGGGCTGTTCACGCAAAGCCGCGCGTACACGCGCTAGGAATTCGCGCATGCTGAACGGTTTGGTGATATAGTCGCGGGCGCCCACCTCCAGTCCAGTCACCTTATCCTCTTCGTCCAGCCTGGCGCCACTGATGATGATAATTGGAACGTTGCGGCTCGAGCTGAGGTTACGGACGATCTCGAGGCCATCTTCTTGCCCAAGGTTCATATCGACGATCACCAAATCGGGCGCCTCGATCGCCATTTGCCGGTTCATTTGCGCGCGGTTTTCAACTGCGCTAATCCGGAATGCGTGCTGCGATAGATAGTCTCCCAGCATTCGTCTAATCGAAACATCGTCGTCTACGATCATGATATTTTTCATCAGACACTCCTTGCGGCAACGATTGCGCGCCCAGCTCTAAAGCTATGATGAGAAACTAGGCATCTGGTTCTACAATCTCAATCGTCAGTGGACGTATGGCACGATGCACGTGGCGGAGCATCGCTGACGAATTCAACCGATCGCGCACGCCGAAAGCCCAGGAAAGATGGCTTCTCTGGTCGAATGGCCGAGTTTGTGCGCAGCATTTCTCTTTCAACTGTAACGAATTTCGACGTATCTGGCCCCAGGTTCCAAGGGGAAGTGTAGTTCTGTGCGGCCGGTTACAAATGAAATCATGGGAAATGTTGACAGAAAGAACGATGTCGCCAGTATGTAGTCAATGTTACGAAGGAAATTTTGAAGAAACTATCTGAATTGACAGAATGCATATTAGAGAGAAAAACATGCGGGTTTTCAGGAAGACAAAGATAGGAGTGTTTATACGAGAAAGCACAATCACATTTGCAGTAATATATTTGGTTCAGCTGCATGGGGTTCATTCAACAGTGCATGCAGCAATATTTGATGAGCTCAAGGATGGAACCTTGATCCAAAGGGATGGCGGCGCACAAGAGGGTGCGCCGCCGACGGGGGTCAGTAGCGGCCCGTATGAGGCTTCTGTTGGATACATGGTGCCTGACGCGAGCTTCCGTTCGGACATGAACGCGCTTACCGGCAATGCGGCCAGCAAGGCGATCTCGCGGCAAATGATCCTACCTGCCCCGCGCGGAATGTCGCGCAGGTTAAGCATTGAGCAACAACGCATGCGTCTCGTAGCAGCAGAGGTGGCTTTAGCCTTCGCCTCTATGCCGGCCGTCAGACGGGCCGGGCTCGATAAACGGTCTTTCGTTGAGCTGTTCACTGCGATGATCCAAAGGGAAAGTGGCTTCAATCAATTCGCAGTTTCTTCAGCTGGCGCACGCGGTTTGGGTCAACTTATGCCGGCAACGGCCGCTGAACTGGGAGTTTGCGACTCGTTCTCGGCGGCCGACAATCTGCAGGGCGCTGCAACCTACTTGACGAACATGCTGTCGCAATTCGGCAGTCCAGAGCTCGCTCTTGCGGCCTATAATGCCGGTCCTGGCGCAGTGGAGAGGCACCGTGGAATTCCGCCGTACCGCGAAACACGTCAGTACGTGGCAGACATCCTTCATGCTGTGACGCTTACGTCTAATGAAGTGCCCGTCGATTTTGTGATGGAGCGGCAGCCCACACATACCTTTGCCAACAGATACCTTGTCGCAGGGAAGCCTCCCTCCGACTGCCCAACCCTCGCGCCGTCCACAAAAAGCGGCCCGACGGTCTATCAGTATCCCGGGTAACTTCCTGGGTCAGGTTCTCCGCAAATCATGAGGAACAAAATGAAGTCAGTTATCAACTTTTTGACCAATCGCAGGATCTCGGATGTTGCAATCGCAACAGCAGCGCTTTTGCTTATTTCGACCCAGCCAAGTCTGGCACAGGACTTTTCGGGTGTGACGACATTCCTGGATAAGATTGTTTCGACGATCACCGGACCCATCGGTGTCGCCGTCTCCGCCCTAGCAGTCATTGCCGTTGGATTTTCGTTCATGATCGGACGCATGGATTGGACCTATGCCGTCGCCGTGGTCATCGGCATCGCAATTGTTTTTGGCGGAGCAAGTTTCGTCGAGGGGTTGAGCGCCGTTTGATTGGCGGTCACAGGGCCGAGCCCTTTGTGGCCACGCGAAGGGTTCGGCCATTCCATCTTGATAGGAGAAGCTCTGATGGAACGCACACCGTTGTTCATCGGTCTCACCCGGGAAGTGACCTTCGCCGGCCTTCCCGTAATGTATTTGGTCGTCTTGGTTGTGACGGTGATGCTCGGCTTTATCGCCACGCGCTCCTTTATCTACCTTCTGGTAATGGGGGGCTCGGGCTATAGCCTACTGCGGGCGCTCGCTGCCTACGATCCTAAGATCATCAGCGTATTTATCGCAACCGTACAGCAGACACGGATCAGTCCCGCTCTGCTGCGTGGGAAAGGACATATCTATCGTGCTTGAGGCAGCTCCCACACACGCAACCCGGAGGGTCGCCGACAACACGCAGAGCGAATTGCTCGTAACGGGTCTTCCCTACCTCAGCAAAGTGGATGACCTGACGATCATGCTGCGAGATGGCGACCTTATGGGCTCCTTCGTCGTTGAGGGCATCAACGCGGATACCGTCGACCACCGTCATACGATGGAACTCTCCAACGCGCTCTCTCGCTTTATCGCCCAGCAACGGGCCGATGTCGCATACTACATCCATCGCATTTCGGTCGAGACGCGCCCCACCATTGAGCCTCTCAAAGGACATCCATTCAATGAAGAGATCGACCGTCGCTGGCAGTCGTATCTCCAGAATGTGGGCCTTCGCGATCGCGTGACCATGGTGACTATGGTGATTCGACCACCCCGTAGACTAACCAAACTGTTGAGGCTTTTCGGAGGGAAGAACGTTCACAGCCGCGAGGAGGTGACCGCCCGCGCCCTTCGCCTCGATCAACTCATCACGACTTGCATGGTCGCGGTCAGTGAGGCGAGACCAAGTCGGTTGGCGCTGTCTGAGGGGCGCTGGCTTGGGCTGTTGCGTACGATGGTGGATGGCTCGGGAGGCACTCTCATTCCCGGGGCACGATTCAATCCGCTATCAGATCTTCTTGCCACCTCGCAGGTAACTTTCCGAAGCCGGATGTTCGATTGCGTCGGCCCGACGGATGCCAGCCGTTTCGGCACCATCATTTCACTTAAGGACTATCCCATCGACACGTATCCGGGCATCCTCGATCGCCTCAATTTGCCCTATGACACGGTCGTCACTCAGAGCTTCAGTCCGATCGATCCAATCTCCGCACAAGGCAAAATCGCTCGCGTTAGAAAGCAAATGCAGGCTGCCGAAGACGCGGCGGTTTCGCTGATGACCCAGCTCGAAGACGCCGAAGATGATGTAGCGTCTGGCCGGGTAATCTTCGGAGACCATCACTGCAGTATCGCTGTTTTCTGCCCAACTGAAAAAGAACTGGAACAGGCGGTCGCATATGTCACCCGCGCCATGCAGGACGCGGGTGCCGCGATCGTTCGAGAGAACTTCTCCGCTCGGGCGGTGTACTTCGCTCAGCATCCGGGAAACTTCTCTTATCGCACGCGGCGAGCAATGATTTCGTCTCTCAATTTTGCCCAGCTTTGCGCCATGCATGGTATTCCCAAAGGCAACCCCCCGGAGAGATGCCCTTGGGGAGAAGCGGTAACAATCATCCCGACGGCTCGCGGTGAAACTTTCCGTTTCAACTTCCATCTGCCCGGCCGCCCTGGCCATCGCACCGTCGGTCATTCGCTTGTTCTGGGGCAGACAGGCTCTGGCAAAACCCTGGGTACGGCCTTTCTTATCAGCCAAGCGCAGCGCCTAGGCGCCCGAACCATTCTTTTCGACAAGGATAATGGTTTTGAGATGGCGGTCCGAGCTATGGGCGGGCGCTACTCAGCCGTGCGTATGGGCGAGGAGACGGGCTTCAATCCAATGCGGGCCGAGGCCGACAGCCGCGGCGCTGCCTGGCTGGCGGATTGGCTTAGTGCTCTTGCGGAACAAGATGGGGGTCGCCTTAACTCGATACAAATCCAGGCGATGAACGACGCAGTTCAATCCAACGTTGTGGCGGACCACCGCCTGCAAAACTTTGAGCAGTTTCGCAGCCAATTACGGGCAACCGACGACGACGGCGACCTGTACAACCGCCTTGGCCGATGGGACGAAACCGGACAGTTCGGATGGCTTTTTGGAGGCAAGGAGAAAGATCCGCTGGCTTTCGAAAACAAGATAACCGCATTCGATCTCAGCGAGATTTTCGACAACGATCTCATTAGAACGGCCTGGCTAAGCTACGTCTTCCGCAGGGTAGAACGTCTCGTCGAGGACGAGCATCCCACACTGCTTGTCCTGGACGAAGCATGGAAGCTGCTCGACGATTCCTACTTCCAAGCGCGGCTAAAAGATTGGATGCTGACCATGCGTAAGAAGAACGTTGCAGTCGTTCTTCTGACCCAGCGTGTGTCACACATCAAGAATAGCGCTGCCGGCGATGCGATCCTCGAGAGCGCCGTAACCCGCCTGATCTACCCAAGCGCGTTCAACACCGAAGCTGAACTAGAGCCGCTAAATCTCACCCCGACAGAGAGCTCATTCCTTCAGATCAGCAATGTCGACAACCATCTCGTGCTTTTGAAGTCAGGCGGCGACAGCGTCGTCTTGGATTTCGATCTCAGCGAAATTGGGACGGGGCTTGATGTGCTTGGTGGAGGGCGTGGGGAAAAAGCGCCTCCGGGCTGGCGCGACCGTCCTGACTTTCAAATGGAGATGCTGCTGCAATGAAGATCTTAAACATGATTGCTTTGTTTCTATCGCTCGCCGGGCTAGCCAGCTGCCAGTCGGTGCCTGCGGAGCGCAAGAACAACTGCGCCTGTAACTGGGAAACTTTTGTCCCATTCTCCGAGGGAGTAGTGGCATGAACCGACTATCTTCAATGAAAATTCTCTTAGGCGTCAGCTTGCTGACATGCATGTCAGTAGCCCTGCCAACAAATGCGCAAGAGAAGATCCGGCCGGTGGAGGAACCCCGCGTTGGAGCGGCGCCAACCGCTCCGTCGGATGCATCGGCGAGTTATGATTCCGTTGCCATTCAACAATTGATGAAACTTGTGAGCCTCTCACGCCTGATTGGAGGGGGTATTTCTGAGATTGTCGGATCCATCGAAGCGCAAAAGGACGCGCTTGAGCTAATCCGAAAAGGGCAAACAGGGCCGAAAAATTTCCCTCTTCTCAATGGGCCGGAAGAGGTGCAGGGCCGTAAAGGCGGCGAGGGCCTTCGGGAACTCTCAGAAGGTGCGCTAAGTGGTTCACCTGAAGGCCCTAAAGATCTGATCGAAGCTCTCAACGAATTCCGGACAACGTTCAGCTTGGATCAGGCTTTCGAGCTTAAAGATGACGAGCTTCCGGGAAAAAAGATGATGGCTCACCTTGCAGCCAAAAGCGCGATTGCGGCTTCGTCTGCTGAAAATGCCTACAAACAAGCCAATCTGAGCAATGTACGTCTAGATGATTACATCACGGCGCTAGAAAGCAGTCCTGATCTAAAAACCAGTATCGACCTTAACACACGGGTCATGATCGAACTTACTCAGCAGTCTAACGAGAGCTTGCGTACACAATCCGCCATCACATCGATTGTCAGCACCTACTTCATGGTCCTGGTGAGCGAAGCGAGTGAGGAGAGCTGGGTCGACGGACTTAAAGACTTTAATAGGTGAGGTCATGGGAATTATACAGTCGATAGGTACTGCGATTGACGAGGCGACGGTCGATTATCTGCAATCCGTGTTCAGCGCCGTCGCCGAACCGGTACAATCCCTGATGACCGTCATCGGCGTTGTGACGTTGCTCTTCATAGCGTTGAATCATGTTCTTCAGGCCCGCAACATTGAGTGGACTCGCTATCTGAACTGGGCGGTTACATACATCCTTATCGTGACTTTTTCGACGGTATGGAGCAACTTCAGCCCGATCTATGACGCATTGACAGGAATTACCCAAGGCTACTCCAACCTGGTCGTTGAAGCGGTCGCCAGAGACATTGAAACGCTCCGTAAGGACATCCTTGATCCTGCGGTGATAACCGGAGCCGGAGAAGCGAAAACCTATGCGGCAATGGATGAGTTTGGACACGCCATTGTTTGGATAGCGCGGGATTTTTTCCGGGATACAGCGATCACCGACATGGGTAAGACCTTCAGGAATGTATTCTCGGGCATTCTTGTCCTGTTAGTCGGCGGCATTTTCATCGCGGCCTCGGCTGTCATCGTGCTAATTGCCAAAGTGGGGATGATCCTTGCCATTAGTTTGGCGCCGCTCGGGCTCATAATGTTCATGTGGGAGAAGACAAGAAGCTACTTCCAAGGTTGGGTAAGTCTTCTCGTCGGCTTTGCCGTGATCCCGCTCCTGTTGGGCGCCTTAATGGCGATCGTGTTGTATTTCGCAGCCCACATCCTGGCCACCTCGGGCGCGAGCAGTCTGGATAAACAAAAGTTCTTCGGCTTCATCTTTGTCATGATCGCGGCCTTGGTTCTGCTTTTCCACATTCCGACCATGGCTCAGACGCTTGCCCAAGCTTCGGTTGCAGTCGGTGGTGCCAGCGTTGGCCGGCGTATGACCTCGTTTGCCGGACGTGTTAGTGGTTTTGACACTCTCAAGAGGAAAGCGGAAGCTGTGCCGCAGCGTGCCATGGGGCAAATGTTGGATCCGCGAAAGCACCTACATGCTGCCGGAGCGACCGTCGGCGCGCTAAAGGCCGGCGCGTCTCCTAAGCAGGCAGCACTCACTGGCTTTGCGGCATGGCGCCGGCATACTGACGAGCGAAAGCAATATTGGAGAAATCGGCGCGAGCAAAAAGTCGTGGGTTCTGCCCAGATGAGCCGAAATCCTGCCTTCGCTGCGAGCCAAGCTTCACCTTCCTCGCCATCTTCGTCACACACTTCGTCGAACACTGGGGACGGGAGCCAGCTATCTCCTGAACAGCGGAATAACCTTAAGTCCTAAGTTCACGTCAGCCAGTTTTCCTTTGAGGCAACTATGTCAAATTCCGAGCTAAAGAATCTATTTGAAGACGAAATTTTCTTTACGTTGCGTCAGCAACGTGACAGTTGGGCAAAGATCGCTGTTGGGTCCGTCATCGCGACCTTGGCAGCACTAGGGTGCCTCGTTGCAATCTTACCCCTCAATGAGACGAAGCCTTTCGTCGTCATGGTGGACAAGACAACGGGGGAAGCTGAAAAGCTTGTTCAGGTTCGCCCCGCTTCCCTGGACCAGCAAGATGCCGTTCTGCAGGCTCAACTGGTGTCTTATGTAACTGATCGCGAGACGTTCGACCCGGCTGACAACGCAATTCGTATTCCCGATGTGATGACGCGATCTGCTGAAGATGCGGCAGCCACGCTTGCTCAGCTATGGAACTCCAGTTCGCCTCAGTATCCTCCAACTGTGTACGGCAAGGGTGTGCGCGTACGGGTTGTTGTCAAATCGATCTCGATCAACCCCGCTACGCGGCGCGGCGCATTCGACCTCGCGCGGGTTCGCATTACAAAGTACCGCGAGGAAAAAGGAAAGGAAACCGCAGCGCGTACGTTCGTTGCGACCGTTGGCTACGCATTCGCACCAAAGGACAACGCCAAGCTTGAGGAAGTTTGGAAGAACCCTCTTGGGTTCAGTGTGCAGAGCTACCGCATTGATGCCGAGGCTACTCAATAGTTAGTTTAGAGAAAGAGATCCCATGTTTAAGCGATTTGTCACAATTCTAATGATCAGCGCCTCGCTCACTTCGATGGTGGAGGCCGCTGGCCCCGCGCCTGAGATCAAACGAGATCCACGCATCCAACACTACCGATACAGTGAAAACCAGGTCTACAAACTCAACCTTTACCTGAAATCGGTAACCGCTGTTCAATTTGCGGCAAACGAAGAGGTTCAATCAATCTTGATCGGTGACAGCGCCTCCTGGGAGGTCGTGAAGCTCAAGAGCGGCAATGTCGTAAGCATCAAGCCCACGATCCCCTCCGCTGCCACCAACATGACAATCTATACGAATTCACGAGTCTATGCTTTTGAACTGCGCTCACTTAATGAGTATCAGGTTGGAACGGGCGAACTCCCGGTGTTTCGATCAATATTTACCTATGCGGCCCCGACCAAAGCAAAGGCAAACCCCGTGCCTAGAGCTGAGCGGATCAACTCGAACTATATGGTCTCTGGGCAGGCAGCGTTTCGCCCGATCTGGGTGCAAGACAATGGGAAGCAGACTAGCTTCTTTTTGCCGGAAAATGCTCCTCGGCCAGCGATCTTGAAAGTGGGCGCTAAGGGAACTGAGGAGCTCATCAACTCACGAACTCTGGGCAGTCGAGTGGTTGTCGACGGAATTAGCGAGTTTTGGGTGTTGAGGATCGGTGAGGAAACGGTCTGCATAGGTAAGCAAGAGGCCATTAAGCCCAGGCCTTCCCTGTTTGGTCTAGCGACAAAGCAGGAGGTCGCCCATGCCCGATAATGAGCACAGCCTCGATCCTTTGCCGCGGGAGATTTCGGATCCCCATGAGGAGAGTCGCCGGGCAGCCGAGCGCGAAGAATTGCTCGGTGCTCGCCGAGCTCGCCAGTCGGGACAAGCGGGCCTGCGCATGAGCCGGCTCGTTCCGACCCTCGCAGTCATTGCCGTGGCACTGGGCGTCTTCGTCCTTGCGGTGGGTTCGACCGGCTCATTGAGGTTGCTAGGTATCTTCGGAAACGATGATGCAAGGACCTCGCAGGTTGACATGGAAGTCGATCGAGAAAAGACCGCCACCACGAATCTTGATTTCATAGTGCCCGCAATTCCGGAACCGGTGAAGACTGAAGAGGATCCCAGCGCCGCGTTCAACGAAAAGTTCAAAGCGTTGCAAGAGAAACTGGCTGAAATGGAACGAAATCGTCAGCCTGGCATGTCCAACAGCGAGATCCAGCGGATGCTGTCGAGCTACAACGATGCCATGGCGCGCAAGCTCGAAGAAGAGCGCAAAGCAATGGCTGAGGAAGCGGCGAAGCTTCGTGCCGCTGCTGAAAAGGCAGAAGAGCAGCGCCGCCAAGCAGAGGAAGCGGCGCGCCTGCAGGCCGAGCAGTTCAAAAACAGTCAAGAAATTGACATGAAACAGCGGCAATCGCAGGCAGTTATTGTCGATGAAGGGGACGGGCTTGCTGTGGGCGCGCCCCTTCCAGGTGAAAACGGATTCTCCGGTGATCTAGACCAGAACGAGCGGTTCTTGCAGGCTGCCGCATCGAGCAGCTGGCAAACATCTGTTTCGCAGCGGTTGCGTGATCCGTCACGTACAGTCGTTCAAGGCACGATCATCCCAGCAGTTCTAGAAACAGCCATTGACACGCAGCTGCCGGGTAGCATTCGAGCACAGGTCACGCAGCCCGTCTACTCGTTCGACGGCTCGCGTGTCCTTATGCCCAACGGTACAATCTTGATCGGCCAATTTAATAACGAAGTTGGTCTCGCTCAAAAGCGTGTTTTGATCGCTTGGAACCGAGCTATCACGCCTGATGGTAATTCCATTTCCCTCGGTTCAATCGGCACTGATCGCCTGGGTAGATCCGGCACGCTCGGCAACGTTGATAACCGCTACGCGACGAAATTCGGAGCAGGAATTCTGATCAGTGCAATCGGAGCGGTTCCGACGATCCTGTCCGAAAGCCTCGGCAAAAACTCTGGTTCTTCCGGCACCACAATCAACATTGGTGGCGGAGGTCAGAGCTCTGGAGGAGCGGGAGCTCAGTTGGCGAACGACATGGGAGGCGAACTGAGCGACCAGACGAAGGGTATTCTGGAAGAATATCTGTCGCTGCCCCCGGTCATTCGCATTCCACAGGGTGAGGAGATTCGTGTTTTCGTAAATAGGGATTTGATCCTGCGATGAACCACGTCCATGCAAGCAGAGAAATTTCTTATGTCGAGCAATATTTGAGTCCGCTTCGGGAGTATCTCACCGACGACGGAATCAACGAACTTGTCATCAACCCAAACGGCTCAATCTTTGTTGAGGCCGCTGGCGCGGGACACATGCATGAGATTGATGTGTCGTTATCGGCACACTCGATTAAACGCCTCGGGGCGCAGCTGGCAGGTGAAACGCGTAACACGCTCGGCGCTTTGCATCCGATCGTATCTGGCCGGGTGATGGTTTGGGGAAGTCCGCAACGCGTCCAAGTCGTGATCGAGCCAGCAATTGAACATGGCGTTTCGCTGTCAATCCGTAAGTACCTGACGCGAGCGCTCAAGAGCGAGGATATCGGGTTTGTCGAGGGAGCTCAGATCCGGGTGGATGACGAACGAAAGGTTCGTCACAAAGCTATCGCCGAAATGGCGAACGCCGGAGATCTGCAAGGACTATTCCGCCAAGCGATCGACGAAAGGTTTAACGTTCTGATTTCTGGCGGCACTTCTTCCGGCAAGACGACGGTCGCTAGATCCTTGATAGAGATGATGGACCCCAATGAGCGTCTCATCACAATCGAAGACGCGCAGGAGCTCTTTCCACCTAATCGGAACCAAGTCGGACTGATTTCCGACCGCAAAGAGAATTCCGCACGTATGCCGTCGAAGTTGCTGGAGAGTTGTCTGCGTATGCGGCCGGACCGGATCATCCTCGGCGAGATCCGTGGTGTCGAGGCGTACGACTTCCTAGAAGCGATCAACACGGGCCATCCTGGTGCCATCACGACCATTCATGCCGACAGTCCGACACTTGCGTTCGACCGGTTGGCGCTGATGGTGATGCGATCTGGGGTTAAGCTGTCGCACGCGGAAGTTATCACCTATGCGAAACGGACGATTGATCTTGTAATCCAAGTAGGTCGTCGAAACGGCAAGCGTGGCGTCCTGGAAATCTATCTTCCTTCGCAAGATGAAAAATAGGTGGGAGGGTAGGCAGTTTCGCAGACGGGCGGCTTGCACGTAGCCTCCCCACCGATCCGAGGAGTCCGGTGGTCGGGGTCGAAATTTCAAGAGAGCTTTTCCAGCCGTTGCTGGCGTCTGGTCGGCCCCATGCCGAGGCGCAGCGGGCAATGGACTGGTTCAGAGAGAGGGCAGGCAGGCCGTCAACGTAGTTGGCAGGGCGCCAGCCTCACAAGGATGCGTTGGCGCCGTGCAAACTCAGTAATGTGACGGGGCCAGGAAAAGCCCGCCCCGGTGAACTTCTAGCGCTCGAGCGACGCGGAGCGCCATGGGGTCGGCAAATCGGCGAACAACAATCTGAAGTCCAGAGGGGAGATTCTCTACGTCGCCCATCGGAATGCTGATCGACGCGAGATCCATTAGATTGGCGAGACGGGTGAAAATGCCAAACGGAGCCGGAGTGTCGTGTATTCCTTCCAAAGGTTTGGCGGTGATTGGTGAGGAGGGAAGCAGGAATGCATCCGCGCCTGCAAGATAGCCATCGAATTCGATCTGCATCATGCGGCGCTGCTCCAGATAACCAAGATAATCCGCGACCCCCATGGTTGCGCCGCGCGACATGCGCTTAGCAATTTCGGGATCAACGAGGCTGTTTTCCTGCTCGACCAACGTACGGTAGCGGCCCCAAGCTTCCACGGTCGTCATATTGGCAGTAAGGCTTGCGTAGGTTTCGAGCGGGCGAGGTAGCGGCTTTTCCTCGATCAGCGCGCCCATGGCCCTGAGTTCGTCGAGCGTCTGCCTGAACCGTGCCAATATACCGGGCTCTGCTGCAGCAAGGTCAGCCATGGTCGGGTGTCGCAGGACCAACCCCGCCACTCCTTTTTCAAGGTCATTGACCGGATCATGCTGCGGCACACCAAATGTCGAGGGATCTTCCGGATCCTCACCCTGTAAGCTTGCGAGAACGAGCGCCGCATCTTCGACGCTGCGTGTCATCGGGCCGACGATATCGAAAAGAAATGCGAGCGGTTGTACCCCGCCTCTTCCAACTAGGCCAAGCGAGGTTTTCATTCCGATGACCCCGCACAACGCTGCGGGGGTTCGAACCGAGCCGCCCGTATCCGTGCCTAAAGCGACAGGTACTAGTCCGGCCGCAACCGCCACACCCGAACCACTGGATGAGCCACCCGGAACACGCGGCATTAATGCGTCCCGGGGGTTAATTGGGGTTTTGCTGCTCGGATTGGTTCCCCAGCTGCCATACGCAAATTCCACTGTATGTGTTTTGCCAACCAGAACCATGCCCTTGTCGAGCAACCGCTGGATTGCGTTTGCTGATCGCGTGGCGATCGTTCCAGAGGTCGCTTTAGAACCAGCGAGAGTGGCATGGCCTTTGACATCAAAGAGGTCTTTTGCCGCAAAGGGAACGCCGTCAAGAAGGCTCTTCACCTGGTCTCGCGACCGCCGAATGTCTGATTCTCGAGCGGCGGCGACCGCGCTTTCCGCGTAAACTTCGACGAAGGCGTTCAGTTGTGGGTCGTATTTGTGAATGCGCGTGAGCATCGCAGTCACAAGCGCTTCCGCCGTAAAATCCCCTCGGGCTAGCGCCCGCCCAAGGTCAGCGGCCGAGATAAATGCTTGGTTCATGTTCATACCTTCGTGCGCAATGTTCACGCGCGACTCCGAAGAATCTATAACCGAGTTCGTCCAAGAGATTCTTGAGAGCGCATGAAACGTGCGGGATAAGAGCGTTTTTACAACCGTTTGTCTTCTATGTACAATCGATTGGATTGTCAATGGGTGGCCGGCGGTCGTCTTCAAGAGCTCGTAGCAGATGAGGTTGTTCCCTCGCGCGAAGCAGGGCCCCGAGACCTGCGTACGGGGCCAAACCGTTTGTATCCAGTAATGCTCCTGCTTCCGGGCAGCTGCTGTAGCCAGGGGAGGAGAACCTCCTGCGTAGGAAGGGCGAACGTGCCGAGGTTAGGTGCCTGCAGGATCACGTCTTTGCCGCTCGTCGTAATCGCAGTTGCTTATCAAGCCGCGTCGCGCGCGTAGTCGAAGCTGCAGAATGGTGCAATCGCGTTAAGATCGACTTCTGCGCCAAGACCCGGTGCGGCCGAGACCTGAAGCTTCCCATTTACGATCGTCTTCTCCGGCGGATTCTGCAAAACCTGCACATAGTCATTCTTTTCGGAGTAGTACGGATAAGTTTCGAGCGGCATGGTCATTGCGGACGCGGACGCGACCTGAACGGAGGCGGCAGTTAGCAGCGAGCTTGCGCAATTGTGAATCGACAGTCGCGCATTATAGGCTTCCGCCATTGCGGCAATCTGCACCAGTTCGAATACACCACCGCAATTACCAACATCGGGCATGACAATGTCTACCCCGCCGGTATCAAGGAGGTTTCGGAAGCCATGGCGGGTGTAGATCCGCTCACCAGCCGCGATCGGGATAGACCAACGACCCGCCAGATTCTTCAATCCTTGCAAATTGAAGGGGTCCAGCGGCTCCTCAATCCAAATTACGTCCAGTTCGGCACAGACATCCATAAAGCGGATCAGCTGGTCGTTATTCAGCCCGCCGGACAGGTCGAACATCAGTCCGATGTCCGGGCCGACAACCTTTCGCAACGTCTTCACACGGGCGATCGCGCGGCGAAATGCGTCGTCGTCGAGCTGCCGCCTCTGCACATGACGAAGGGTTGCACCTTTCTGTCGTGCTGCGAGAGGATAACATTTGAGGGTGCGGAAGCCATCCTTGAGTGGTCGCTCGGCGGAGTTCGCCCAACCCGTGACATCGTCGTGAAGCGTGCTCCACCCGTTTGCGTAGGTTTCGATCGTGCTCTCGAACTTTGCGCCGAAGAGCTCGTAAACTGGTACACCAAGGGACTTCGCCTTGATGTCCCAAAGCGCTTGGTCGATGGCGCTTAGCGCGGCGAATTCGATTGCACCGCCGCCCTTGGTCCAGAAGGAATTGTCATAGATTTCCTGCCAGACGTGACGTGGGTATGTTGCATCGGCGCCGATGACACGCGGCGACAGATCCGACAGCATGCCGGCTGCAGCGTCGGCGCCCAGGCCGTACGCGACCGCTGCCTCGCCATAACCAACAATTCCGTCCTTGGTCCTAAGTTCGACGATTACGGGATGCAATCCGCCGCCACGGATGTTGAACACCCGCATGTTCTCAATGGTCTGCATTTCTATTCCTCTGAAGACGTCAGGCCTGTTCGGGCCGGGTTCGCACAAGCTGTACACCTCGCCGACGCCCGAAGACTGCCGCAATGCCGATGGTGATGGCCAGGAAAGTGACACACAGTAGCATTGCCGAAACCGCAGCAGATTCAGGGCTCGTGTTGAAGCGAATGCCTTCCCAGAGCTTTCTCGGCAATGTCTTCACCTCAAGGTTGCTGAGGAAGATCGACGCGACTGACTCATCGAATGAAAGCAGCATGGCAAGAAGCGCGCCGATTGCCAGACCCGGTAGCAGCAGTGGGAAAACCACAGTCCTGAATATCCGCCACGGGTTGGCTCCGAGTGTCGCGGCGGCGAACGACAACCAGGGATCGATCGAACTGAACGTGGCCGATGCAATCAGATAAACAACCGGGAAGATCAGAACCGTGTGGGCAATGATGATTCCGGCCTCAGTATCGACAAGCCCGACACGCGCGAACATCAGATATGCGCCCAGGGCGAAGACGACGGACGGCACCGTCAGCGGCGACTGAACGAAGGCCTCTGCTGTCCCTTGGAACCGGGATCGACGTCCCAAGCCGAGAACTGTCAGCGTAGCCAGCACGAAGCTGAGAGCACAGGTCGCCGCGCCAATGCGAAGACTAGTGAGCCCTGCCCCAATCCATTCCGGGCTGCCAAGGATCTTCTCGAACCAGCGGAGCGAATAACCTGGCGGAGGGAAGATGAGAACATCGGCCGAGCTGAACGACACAGGAAACAGCACAAGCAGCGGAAGGAGGATGTAGATTGATATAACGACAAGATACACCGGCTCAGCCAGTAGTCGGAGAGCATGAGACACGACGGGAAGGCTAATAACCGGCTTTGGCATGGCTATCGGCTTGCGAAGAACGGATGTGTCGACCCCCTTCGCATTTTGGGGGGGAGCTGAGGGCAATGGCCGGGGATTTTGCCACCTGGAGAACTGGCGCGCCAACATCGAAAGCCCGAAGACGATTATCGTAGCCGTGGCTGCGAGCGTTATGCCAAGTGCCGCGGCGAGCGGCCAATCGGCTCCGCTTTCAAGCTCCGATTGGATTACCTGCGCGAGCATCTGCTGACGTTGGTTTCCAAGTAGTGCCGGTGCGATGAAGCTCGCCATCGTGAACAGAAACACGATCGTGACGCCGGATTGGATGCCACGGATCGCCAACGGAATGACGATTCCCATCCAGGCCCGTATCGGCGGAGCACCCAGCGTATGAGCTGCGAGGAGCGTCCGTCCATCGATCCGTCGTAAGATGGTGACAAGTGAAAAGACCATCATCGGGATAGAGGAGTGAACCAGAGCAAGAATAACTGCGGGTTCACTGAATAGCAGCGGGAGGGGGTCTGCGATCAGTCCGAGTTTAAGGAGCGCGGCGTTAACGAGGCCGCGCTGCCCAAGGATAGCGAGCCAGGCGAATGTCCGCACCAGAACGCTTGTCAAAAAGGGGATAAGAACGAGGAGACCGAGCAAAAGCATCTTGATGCCTGTAGCCCGGCTCAATATCCATGCCAGCGGGAAAGCAACGACGAGGGTGATCGCCGTCGCTTCCAGACCAATACGGACCGTCGTCAGGATGACCGTCCGAAAGACCGGGCTGCCGAAGATTTGTACAAACCGCGCGGCGGGATCGCCGCTAAACGCCGTCGGCACAATTGTTAGCAACGGCATTATGAAAGCGAAGAGAAGCAAGAGGGCTACTGGCAGCAGCATAAGAAGCTGCTTCCAATTAATCCCCCAGTCTCCAAACCCACTGCTCAGCTTCATTCTCGCCGTCTCCCCGTTCCGTCTCATTTACTGCATGATGTAGGTGGACCAGCGCGTCGACACCGACGCGAGGTTATCGTTCCACCATTTCGAATTGAGAACTCCACCGAGCTTTTCGTTCTCAGGATTGCCTGGCAGATCGTTGGCCAGCGCCGGGTCCAGCAGCTTCAGGGCATCAGTGTTAGTCGGACCATAGAATATCTGCTTGGGAAGTTCCGCTTGCTGCTCGGGCTGAACGGCAAAGTTGATGAATTTCATCGCCTCTGCTGCATTCGGTGCACCCTTCAGCACTGCCCAATACTCAACGACCGTGACCGACCCGTCATAGGTGTACGCCCAGTTAGCGCCGGCCTTGATCGCATTGTTGAGGCGCCCCCCGGGGCCAAAGGCGGCGTCGACTTCGCCCTGCTGGATCAGCGCTTGGACATCTGACGGTGGCTTGAAACCGACGATCTGGTCCTTGATGCGGTCGATGACCTTTAAGCCGCGGTCCACGTCCAAAGGGTAAAGATCGGCCGGCTTCACACCATCAGCCAGCAGTGCAAACTCGAGATTGTAGTAAGGCAGCGCGAGCATCACCCGCCGAGCCTTCACCGATGGGTCAAAGAACTGTGCCGGCGTCAGGCCGTTCGGAAATTTGTCTTTGTTCCAAGCCAGGTTCTGGGCGAACTTCATGTAGCCGACGCCGTATTTTGTGCGCAACTCAGCCGGGATGCCGTCGGCTTTGACCACTGAATAATCGATTGGTTGAAGCAGATCGTCCTTCACTTCGCTTTCATACGCCGCTGCATCAGCAGAGATGACATCCCAGGTAATATTACCGCTCGTAACCATCGCCTTGACTTTAGCGTAGCCTGTACCGGTCGTCCCGGTCACAGTTGCGCCCGTTACCTTGGCATAAGGCTCGAAGAAGGCTTTGGTCTGAGCATCTTGGAAGGACCCGCCGTATGATGCCACAACGACTTTGCCGGAATCGTCCGCATTCCCGGCGGTGGCGAACGTAGCGCCGATTGCTGCAATCATTGCGATCGAGATGCTGGTGCAGAAACTACGTCTCATCGTGTTTACCCCTCTTTTTGTCATGTCTTTGCCTCTCAGTGAAACCGCCTCAGGACGATCCTTCGGCGGGAAGTACGGCGACGGACGTTGGCGCCCACCGTGCGAAAACGGGCTTGCCAGGGCAGAGATAGCCGGCAATTTCGTCTCCGCGCACGATAGTGGCAAGCAAGGATTGCCCATCGGAAAGTGTGAGTGTCACGCGCCAGCCGGCGCCGAGATAAGTGATGTCGCGAATAGTCGCCGGAACTTCGAAAACATTTCCGGTCGCCTGAGCCCCCGCCGAGTGAACGGAGACATTCTCCGGGCGCACAACAATGTCGAATGGCTTAGATGTGATGAACGGCAATGCTTGCCGTGCACCGGAAATCTCATAGCCGCGGCCGCCATCGATCGATGTCACCTTCAGAATCGAACACTCTCCCAGGAACCTGGCGACGAAGTGATCGGAGGGTGATGCATAGATGGTTTCCGGGTCGGCCACCTGGAGGAGTTGGCCGTGGGCCATAATACCAATCCGATTGGCCATCGCCATGGCTTCGGATTGATCATGCGTCACATAGATGACCGTGATTCCAAGTTCGCCCTGAATCCGCTTCAACTCAAGCTGCATCTGGTCCCGAAGCCTTCGGTCGAGCGCACCAAGGGGTTCGTCCATGAGCAGGAGGCTCGGCCCGAAAACGAGCGCACGGGCCAAAGCCACACGCTGCTGCTGCCCCCCGGACAATTGAGAGGGGTAGGATGCACCACGTTCGGTGAGATTGACGAGGCTCAGTGCTGCCTTGACCCTTTCCTCACGTACTGCCCGCCCGATACCTCGCATCTTCAGCGGATAGGCAACGTTTTCTGCTGCGGTAAGGTGCGGGAAGAGCGCATAGTTCTGGAACACAACCCCGATCTGACGCCGGTGCGGTGGCACCTCGGTCACCGACGTGCCGGACATGAGGACGCGGCCTTCGGTCGGTTTATCGAAACCTGCGAGCAGCATAAGGAGTGTCGTCTTGCCTGAACCGCTCGATCCAAGCAGAGCGAAGAATTCGCCCTGAGCAATATCAAGACTGACATCGTTGACCGCAGTGACGGCTCCATATCGCCGTGTAACGCCTTGGAAGGAGACCGCAGGATGGAGTCGATCATTCATCAGGCATTCCTTCCGAGCTGTCGAATTTGCAGGCGCCGCGGCGAGCGCGTCAGGATCTCGACACCGTAGTTGGTCACGCAGATTGTCTCGCTAATCTGTATCCCAGCTGCCGAAAGATACATGTGGAACACCATGCCCTGCTGGAGTTCCCACTCCGCTCCAGGCGTGTACAAGTGCGTGGCGTCCATCAGCTTCGGTGCCGTGATAATCCCAATCCCGTACCCGGTGTTGTGAGGAAAACTTGCCCGGAGACCGGCAGTGGCGAGCCCATCTCGTGCGATCCGGTCAATCTCCTTCGCTGCAACGCCCGGTCGGATTGCTGCAAACTGACGATCCTGGATCTCCACCAACTGCTCAAAGCTGGCCTGCAGGTCCGCAGGCGCAGTACCGAGCACGGCGGGCCTCATCACTCGCGAGGAGTAGCCATTGGACTGCGGCAGAAGTTCGATATGCACGGGCTGGCCCGGCTCGAGACGGCGGTCGCCGACACTTCCATGCATGTGCTGCGTCGCAGAGCCCATGCCGAGCAAAACGATGCGGGGCGCGTTGTTGTCAGCGCCAGCCGCAAGCGCTGCGGAATAGCCTGCTGCAACAAGCTCACGTTCGCTTACGCCCTCCCTAATCGCATCAACGATTGCAGCCACGCCCAGGTCGGCAATCGCAGCGGCACGGCGATGCTCCTCGATCTCGGCCGGCGACTTTCTCGCGCGCATTTTCAGGAGGGTTCCTGAGATATCGGCGAACCGCGCATTCGGAAGTGCGGCTTCGATGCGACGCTGGTCACGTACGGTCAGGAAATGGGAGTCGAGTTCCTGAGCGATGGTTGCGCTCGCGAGCCTAAGTCTGTGTATCTCGGCGACCAACACATCGAACGGGCTTTCCCAATCCAGGTAGGTGACCCTATCCTCGACCCACGAAACCGACGCGAAAAGCGCCTCATCCAGTTTCCGCACGACGCCGTGTACGCTGCCGTCGGCCGTGACGATGCAGCATTGGTACATGGACGCGCTTGGAGAATAACCAAACAGATAGCGCATGTGCTCGGAAGCGTCGATGATGGCGGCGTCAATCTGCCTGGCGCGGAGCACCTCTGCAAGTGCAGCGACCCGGTTGATCTGGTCAGTACGATGGGGTGAAGAGTGTCCCGGTTCACCGCAGAGCTTCGACATGCCCGATACCGAAATCTGAGCGCGATCAATCTGGTCGGCGCGGTCGGCACCAGAAGAGTGGGTAATATTACGGGTTGCTGAGTTCTCAGTCATGGTGTTTTCCAGTTGTCCAATCGTTTGTATTACTCATGCAATCGGTTGGATTGTCAATATCGAATCTTCGTCGCGGTGAGTTTATGTGGCTGCGATACGGGAAATTTTTGTTGGCTTTGATGGCGAAACCGGATCCGGCGCGCACGGCGTCACCCGGCATGAGAGGTCAGACACGCTGATCCTTCGCACCTGGCTGAACTCGTCGATCGTTGACCAATTCAAGCGATGTTGGCTACACTTTTCCTGAGTATCAGCCGGTGTTCGAGCACAACCTTTGTCGATACTGGGGCGTCCTTGTACACTTGCCGGAACAGCGCTTCAGCTCCACTACGGCCCATCTCAAAACGAGGGACTGACACTGTCGACAACGGCGGCGACATCAGTGGAGTCAATTTCAAGTCATCAAATCCAAAGAACGACATGTCGTCCGGTATGGTTTGATCAGCTTGCCGAGAGGCTGCCATTGCGCCAATTGCAAGTTCGTCGGTCGCACAAAAAACCGCAGTGGGACGAATTCCATCTTCAAGGATGGATTTCATGATCGTGAGCCCGGATTCGGCATCGTCGTTGAAGGTGTCGGTCGAGCGCATCTTGATGAATTCGTCCAGGCCGTTCTCTCGCATAAAGTCGACATAGGCCGCACTTCGATCGCGGTACGTTTCAGAGTAATTTGGGCCGCCGATGTAAACGATATTCCGATGTCCCATGTGGTGTAGATGTTGCATGACCTGTTTGGTGGCGGCGTAATTGTCGATTGTGACGCAGGTTATCCCCTCGTGGGGAACGGGCCGCGATATAGCAACTACCTTCCGTTCAAAGCCAGGCATATTCAGAATTGGCTTCGGCACGCTGCCAGTGACGGTGATGATGCCATCTACGACGCCAGTCAGCAATTGCTTGGCGAGCTGGGCCTCGCGTTTAGGCTGGCGCAGCGTGACGCCGAGAAGAACATTCACGCCGCGTTCAGCCAGCGTTTCGACGATGCCCTGAACCACGTCGGAATAGAATGGCGCCGCGATGTCCGACACGATTACGAGGATCTGGTTTGCTCGGCCGCCTCGCAGGTGCCTGGCCGTTTCGTTAACGACGTACCCCGTCTCTTTGACTATTTTATCAATCAGCGCCCGCGTCTCTTTCGTAACACGTGGGCTCCCTGCAAGTGCGCGGCTCACTGTCGAGGTATCGACGCCGGCAATTCGCGCAATTTCGGCCATTGTCGGCCGACGCCCTGAGGCAGGCAGTTTAACGGGATCGTCGGTCGATGAAGGTGGCATATTTATTCCAAAATGAGTTTACCAAAAACTGGACCGGCTGGGGCGGTTTGGCGAAACGTACCAGCCGGTTTGGCCGGGGACAACGGTTGGCGTCGGTCATCGTCCAATTCTTATCGGGTTTTCTTGACAATGCAACCGGTTGTATTATGAGTACAACCGATTGCATCGATTAGATCAGCAAAACTTTCGGGCACGAACTGGGATCAAACATCGTATGGTAGACGGCACTTCGAAGGGCTGGGTTTCGGCCCCGCGAATATACATTGAGAACGTGCGCGACGGTGTGGCCGCTTATCAAGTCACTGCGGAAGCAATCCTCAGAAGTCTTAGCTCTGTTTGCACGCCAGCCGCATTGACGTGCCGCTATTCCGATGAACGAGACATAGAAGCATTTAGGGGTGCTGATATCCTCGTTGCCAGCAGGCTCGATACGGCCTTCATAGCGTCGGAGGGCAAATGTTTGAAGCTTATTCAGTGCACCAGCGCTGGCGTCGAAAAGTACGCTCCCTTCAACTGGCTGGGCGCATCAACTACTCTTACGAACGCAAGCGGTGTCCATACCGATAAAGTCGGCGAATTTGGTTTGATGGCGACCTTGATGTTGCATGAACGCGTGCCTTCAATTGCGACGAGGCAACGAAATCACACTTGGTCGCGCCAACTCCGCGGAACGGCCGCAGGCCGTCGCGTTATGATCTATGGCGTTGGAGCTTTGGGTGGAGCAATCGCCCGACGTTTGCACAGCGCTGACTTCCGCGTCACGGGTGTTCGTCGCGGTGGAGCGCCTCTCGCGTCGGTTGAACGCATGATCACGCCTGATAGAGTCCTCGAGGAGCTTCCAAACGTAGAGATCCTGATTTTGGCTTGCCCTCTCACACCCGAGACGCAGCGTGTGATCGGCCTGCGAGAGTTATCAGCGCTTCCAGCGGGCGCCGGTGTTCTAAATTTGGGTCGCGGTGGCGTCATCGACCATGCCGCGTTGGTTTCTTGTCTCGCAAGCGGACACCTGTCTGGCGCGATCCTTGATGTCTTCGATCAGGAGCCGCTACCCCCAGATTCACAGCTCTGGGACGTACCAAATCTAATGGTGTTTCCACACGTTTCTGCCGATGCGCCAGATGGTTATATTGATCGCTGCCTCGTGATCCTTGCGGACAATCTGGGTAGATCGAGAGCTGGAAAAAGCCTACGAAACAGAGTTGACCCGATCCTCGGTTATTGACCACATCGCCTCGAGCACACTTGGTCAACGATTCCCGATGCAATGACAGGCCTTTTGAGCTGGCTTTCCCCCCAACGATCCGAATGCCCCGGCCGAGGTGTGGTCCGCGCTGGGCGATATCGGGGTGGCATTGGAAATCGATACGGTAGTCCCGCCGCCGCCACTGCTCCTGATCGTGACCGACCTGCAATTTGCCTGACGACAAAAATATCGATTGCCGCCGGCAGAGCCGATGAGCACACTTTGATTGTGGGTTGAGTTTCCTCTCCTCCCCACATCCCCCAGGGTCGTTCGGACGACCAACCTAAAACCCGCGTGTATTGATCTCCGGCGCGGGTTTCTTTTTCCATTCACAAGCCCAAATATCGGCGCGAGCATCCCGACCAAGATTGCCCAAACGATCAGGCCAAAAAAACAGCCCGACGAATGCAGAAGCTGCGCTCGAAACGACGCCATCACCTGCTATCCGAGCTTTCCGCCATCCGTGAACGCTCAAGAAGATCGGTGCCAGAGGCGTCCGGATTAGCAGGAATGAGCCTCGCCGAAACGCCGAAAGACCACCGGCCCAGGTTTACCAGGATCGATGATCAGACCTTCGATGCCATGGACTGAGACGTCTGCTTTCTGGAACCGGGTTCGCGCCGAAGCTGAGGCGACCCGTCATTCGCGGCCATGCCATCACCGGCGATATCATCGCGCCAATCCGCAAACTCAGCGAGACCCAAGGGCCGCCACCCACGAGGATGCCGCTGCCGTCGCCGAAGCGCTCGTCAATATCCGAAGCTACTTCATGCCAAAGTGCGCAAAGCAGAAGTTCTGAACGGACTCAACAGACGAAAGCCGTGGGATGCTCGTTGCGCTCACCGTGTACAGCGGCCGCGGCGTGCACCGTCTTCGCGAAATCGGATACGAGAATACTGTTGCGAGCTCTCATAGGTCTGATGAGCTCATATTCGAAGTTTAGGGTTGGACTGAATGGTCGAACTATAACACGGCCCGCGACAGACTCCATCGCGAGGCAATCAGCCACGGTCACTCCGAGTCCGGCCGCCACCAGCGCGCCGACGTTCGTCGCGGTGGTGGCCTCAAGAATAATGTTTGGCCGTAATCCCCTCTGTTCGAACGCTGTATCCACCTTTCTACGCATCATCGTCATAGGGGCAAACGCGATAAAAGGTTCTCCGGCCAGATCGGCAGGAGTAGTTTCTTTTAACCTAGCGAGACGATGTCCTTGAGGCAAGATCGCCACTGCAGGGGGGCTCTTCAATTGCTCCGCTATAATCGAGTCGTGTTCGACGCCTCTCGCGACGAGAGCGAGATCGAGCCGGCGTGACAACACCGCTTCGGTTAATAGCTGCGAGCTCCGCGCTTCTATCGAAACGAAGACATTGGGGTGACATTTACGAAACTGTGCAAGGACGCGGCTTAGAAACGGACCCGAAAGGGCCGGCATGGAGCCGATGACAAGATGACCGTGCTCCTCGCGGCGGATGGCTTCGATAGCGCGGGCCAGTTGATTGACCCCTCCGAATATTCGTTCTACCTCTTCGTAAAGTCGCATTCCGCGATCAGTTGGTACTAGGCGGCCGCTTTCGCGTTCAAAGAGCTGAAGGCCAGTATCTGCCTCCAAGTCCTGAATCAGTTTGCTCGCGGCGGGCTGCGATATTCGCAACACCTCGGCCGCGCGACTAACAGTCCCGGCCCCGACTACCGCTACTAACGCCTCAAGCTGGCGAAGGCTTGGATTTCTCACAATAACCAACCTATCCTGACGCGACACGGAAGTAACAAACGGCTCTTGCCAATCGGCTCTCGAATCAATTCTATATTAATCAAGCGAGACAGGAAATTGCACTACGCATATGAACCGGCATAGATATCCGGTTACGGCGGCGCGGAAGTAATCACAATCGTCTCTCCGTTACATTTGAGGCGCAAGCGTGTAATATTGTGGGTTCAAGACCGCGAACACGACAGCGCTTATCCCCAATAGAATGAGAAATGCCGGAACCCACGGTTTTTCATGTCGCGGCTTTCCAGTTCGTGGGTCCGACGGGACCCTGCGTGCCTCTTACGCCATAACGGATATTGCCGCGGACCTTCCAGCAACAGGTGCTGCCGAGGACTGGCTATTTTGATAACGGCTTTGCGCGTGAATTGGCGACCTGTCGCTGGATTGCTCACGGAGACACGGTGCTGTTCCTTGGCCGCCTGGAGCGGGCAAAACCCATCTCGCCGTCGGTCTTGGCCGCGAGGCGATCCGTCAGAACTATAACGTCCAATTTGTCACGGCGGCCACTTTGGTGGCGATGCTGGCCAAAGCTCACAGCGACGGATCGTTGGACAAGCAACTGACGATCCTGTCGCGACCGAAATTACTGATCATCGACGAGCTGGGATATCTGCCTTTCGAAGCTAACGCCGCCCACCTGTTCTTCCAATTGGTCTCCCGGTGCTACGAGAAGGGATCAATACTGATCACCTCCAACCGCTCGGTCGGAGAATGGGGGAGCGTCTTCGGGGACCCCGTAGTCGCCACGGCGATATTGGACCGCCTCCTTCACCATTCAACAGTGATCACCATCCGCGGCGACAGCTACCGTCTTCGCGAAAAGCGCCGCTCCGGCCTTCTACTGAAAGTTGGATCGGCGCTTGAAACAAACGAAACGACCAATCAATGAAAGGGTCAAATCTTCACTTCGCTTGACAGCTCCGCGCCTTTGACAGTCTCCCGATGCGCTTTCTCTGTGTTCCAAGCGCTGACCGTCCCGAAGGCTAGGATGGCGGCAACGAGGATGATGAAATGAACGGTGACGTTGGTCGCGCGATTGTACTTGGCCAATGCATCGAACTTCACCTTTTGCGCAGGCGGTACGGCGCAATGCCCGCACTCGCAGTAGCGATTTGCCGGGTCGCAGGCGAAGGAGATAGAGCTGGTCATCGCTTCGCTCCCATCGAAGGGAAAGGGAAGTTCTCGTATTCTGGTTGGATATGAGGGCCCTCGCTGAAACTCGAACGCCACAGGAGGAACTGATCGTCCACAAGCGTACTGCTGCAGGTTTCAGCGGTGGAGTCTTGGACGACTTCACCAAAGGCTTCGGCCTCCAAGTACGACTCCTGAAATTTGGTGCTGCGCAGTTGCACGCTGCGTTCCTCTTCGATCGAAATAGTTCTGATGGTAAAAAAATTCCGGGGCAGGCGCTGCCTCAATCGGAGCGGATACTGTCGAGTAACTAAGATCGCACAGGCCTCTATGCCTCGAAGCGGCCAGCTTCAGCGCGGCGACGGTGTTGTTCCCCTCGCGAAAGAGATTCATCATAACCGCGGCTGCCAATTCGACTTCGGGGCTTCCCTCAGGAACCGCATTATCGCGGATCCACTCTTCTAGGACGGTGCCAATCAGATTAAGGTCAGCGGAATTGAAAGTGACTTCAAAAAACGAGCGCATTGCCTGCCCATTGCGTGATTCAGCCCGGAAAAGGCCACCTGCTTGCATTCGCGAGCACCGACGTCTTCTTCGACGGTATTGGCTTTGTATATCGGGTGCCTTCTCCGCCGTGTGTTCGAAGTCGTTTCGGATGTAACAGGGGACGAGCGCAGAGTGACGCGATCGCTACAACTGAAAGAATTAACGTGATGTCAGTGACGTGGGACTTGCGAGCGTAGTGCGAGCCAGTCCTTATAGGCTGCAAAGCGTGGATGTCATGGGTTCGTCGCGGGCACCATTGTGAATTAGCCCCCGAAAGGCCCGGACATGCTCCCCCACTTAGCTAAGTGGGTAGGAGTAATGTTGGTAATATGACTACCAGCAATTTTAAGATGGAAGTCCTCTCCGGGCCGGAACGTCGGCGGCGCTGGAGCACGGCAGAGAAGCTGGCGATCATCCACGAGACCTATGAGGCGGNCAGCAATTTTAAGATGGAAGTCCTCTCCGGGCCGGAACGTCGGCGGCGCTGGAGCACGGCAGAGAAGCTGGCGATCATCCACGAGACCTATGAGGCGGACGCGACGGTGAGCATCGTCGCGCGTCGGCACGGCATCCAGCCGAACCAGTTGTTCGCCTGGCGCAAGCTGGCGTCCCAAGGGGCGCTGACGGCGACGGCCGCCGAAGAGGAGGTTGTTCCGGCATCCGAATATCGGGCGCTTCAGGCCCAGGCGAAGGAGTTGCAGCGCCTTGCTGGGCAAGAAGACGATGGAGAGCGAAATCCTCAAGGAAGCCCTCGAAATCGCCGGTGGCCCAAAAAACGGATGTTGCGCTCAATCTCTCTTCCGAGGGGAATTTTGGAATGAAGGCCGTATGCGAAACTCTAGGTGTCGCCCGGTCGAATATCGCTGCGCGTGCCACAGGCTCCCTTTCCAGAGCCAGAGGACGCCCACCACTCCCGGATCGGGAACYGGTGGAGGATATCAAGGCCATCATCGCCGACATGCCCACCTACGGCTATCGGCGTGTCCATGCCATCCTACGCCGCAATGCCCGGAAAGACGGACGTTCGTGGCCCAACTGCTGCTGGTGCGTCATACCGGAGCGGTCGATGATCGCCTTCACGACGGCCAGGTCGCCGTCGAGCGTTCGAACATCAGATGGTGCTCCGACGGCTTCGAGATCGGCTGCGACAACAAGGAGAAGGTCCGTGTCGCCTTCGCCCTCGACTGCTGCGACCGTGAAGCAATCGCCCATGTCGCCACCACCGAAGGTATCAAGAGCGAAGACGTACAGGACCTCGTGATCACCGCTGTCGAGAACCGCTTCGGCCGCATCAACATGCTGTCCGATCCTATCGAATGGCTCACCGACAACGGCTCCTGCTTCATCGCCAAGGACACCGCATCCTTGCTGCGCGACATCGGCATGGAGCCATGCGCCACACCGGTGCGCAGCCCACAATCGAACGGTATGGCCGAACGCTCAACTGCCGTTCTGGCGCACAGCGCTTTAGGATATCAGTCCCCGCGCGAGTTCATCAGCTCGCAATCTCAAACCTGAGCATGTCCGGTCTTTTGGGGGCAACTTCAGTCGCGGGCACCATTGGGCTAAGCTAACTCACGCCCTCGCTAACCATCATCAGTCCCAGCGACCATTAAATTACATTGTCCTACATTTGAAACATGGCGCGAAATAAACTACTTCGACCGCCAACAATTGTGTACCATTATCCTTGTATTAGCCTAATTTGGAAAGCCGAACCAAGAGAGTAAACTGCCGCTAATTTCAGAGATGCAGTAGCGAGGTTGACCCAGCTCTTTTTGCGCGAGGACGATGGACTGTGAGCCAAGACGATCAGCCGCCAGAACGCCCCACGAGGCAACCAAACACTGCGCCAACGAACGATGCGGCCCGTAGATGGACGCGAAACCTGAGACGGTGGGTTCGTTCCTGGGTAGTAAACGTTGCTCAACGGACACATCCTTCACGCGAGCGGGAGGGGCGTGGTGGCAACAGCAGGCAGACCAATCCCCCTGCACAAGCGAGTAATGAAGTTTTTCAGCGGTCACCATCGAGAGGTCAGCCGCCGGCGTATGATGAAGTAATATCACCGCAGGCGTACCAGTCCCATCAGCGCCCCCCATCAAGAGATCAGCCCGCGGCGTATGATGAAGAGATATCACCGCCGGCGTACGGTGAATGGTTCACGTCGCGCTCGAACAGTTGCGACAGAGTGGGGCCCGACAGACTTACTGGCACAAATAGTTCCGGTGCAATACCGCAGTCATCCGAAAAGGATCAGCGAAGTTCGCCAGCCCCTGCGCAACTCCAAGAAGAAAGCATGCAAGAATTTCCCTCGACACTAGATTCCCAAGATGAAGCGGCTCTTGTAACGGATGGAATCGGAGGCAGATCCTATATGCCTACCTCGTATAATTCCGGTGGAACAACTTCACCGTCCAGGCAGGCCAGGCGAGATTCGCAAACGAGTGTGGAACATGAGGACCGCGGCGGTTCTGCAGCGCGACCAGGACTCGACAGACGTACTCGCGGCCGCGGCTGCGAACGAGAATAGATAGCTTTGTTTGGGCGCGCTCCATAGGCCTTCATCATGAAGCTTGTGCACACGCCGGTGCTGACTGATATCGCACCGGATTCCACCGAACGTGTTCTGGTCCGCACGCGTGAACAATGTGATCGTGACGATCAAGCAGGCCCTCACGCTGTTTCCCTTTCCGACTCTAGGTGTCGACCCAGACTACGCCTGGACATTCATGAGCGCGTTCGTCGTCTCCTAGTGTTCCGTCTCAGAGATTATGACGGATTGTCTATGCCGAGGATTGGCAGTTCTTGAGGCGGGACAAGCAGTTGGATGCTGCGCGCCTGGCCTGGTTGCTTTTGGATCAGTCCAATTTGGTTGAGGGTCTTTAGCATCTGGTGAACTGAGGGTGCGGTGACTTTGAAGTAGCGCTGAAAGTCTGCCTCTGCCGGGGCTCGATCATTGATTTTTGAATAGGCCCATATGAAGGCCAGGTACTGGCCCTGTTTGGCAGTGAAAACGGCTCGCCTGGCGGGCTTGTCTTGGTCAAGCAATTGATTCATTTCGGATTCATCCAAAGCCCACCATTATGAAGGGTTGTTGTGATGAACGTACGATATCGGGTCGATCTTAGCCAGATCGAACGCGACGAGTTTCGCGTTTCAGTGAGTGGCGGCAAACAGCCAGTCCGGCGGCTCAAGCGAATGCAGATCCTGTTGGCAGCGGACGCGGGCGTCAGCGACAAGGCGATCGAAGCATCGGTGCAGACCAGCGGCTCGACCATCTACCGCACCAAGAAGCGCTTCGTGGAGATCAGCCTGGAGGCAGCCCTCAGCGAAGAGCCACGCCCCGGGGCTGCTCGAAAGCTGAGCGGCAAGGACGAGGTACAACTCGTTGCCCTGGCTTGCTCGGATCCGCCAGAGGGCTGCACCCGGTGGACTTTGACACTTCTGGCCAACGCGCTGCTGGAAGTGGTCGAACATGAAAGTATCTCACGCGAAACCATCCGTCGCAGACTGGACGACAACGACCTGAAACCGTGGCAGAGGAAAATGTGGTGCATCGCCAAAATCGATGGCGAATATATCGCAAGGATGGAGGATCTTCTCGACCTCTACGCTGAGCCGCATGATCCTAAGCGCCCCGTCGTCTGCTTCGATGAAAGTCCGATCCAGCTCATCGGCGAAGTGCGCGTGCCCATCGTCCAGAAACCGGGAAAGCGATACCGTTACGATTCTGAATACAAGCGCAATGGCACGGCCAACCTCTTCGTTATGGTCGATGCCAATAGGTCGTGGCGCAAGGTCAAGGTCACCGATCGGCGCGCCAAGGAGGACTTCGCCGTCTGCATGCGCGACCTCGTCGACGCCGATTATCCCGATGCCGACCGGGTCCGTGTGGTGATGGATAACCTATCGACCCACACGGCGTCTGCTATCTATCAGACGTTCCCAGCCGTTGAGGCACGCCGGATTTTGCGACGTCTGGAATTCCACTACACGCCCCGCCACGCGAGTTGGCTCAATATGGCCGAGATCGAGATCGGCGTTATGCGCCGACAGTGTCTTGACCGCCGCATCGACAACCGCAACCTGCTCGAAAGTGAGGTTCAGGCATGGGAGCGTCGTCGAACCGATAGCGGTGCCCAAATCCGATGGATGTTCTCAGTCGACCAAGCGCGCGAAAAAATGGCTAAGTCTTATCCGACACCCATGCTCAACGAGTCATAATCTCTGAGACGGAACACTAGTGCCGCACTGAGTTTTATAACCGTTGCGGCATGGGACCTTGTCAGGGCCGGATGTGCGGGGCTCCGATTACTCAGATCATGGCACACGAGCTGTCGACCATCCGGCGAATATCGGCGCCTACCGAGTTCGGGTCCTTTGAAACCTCTGAGACTAGGGGACCTCGCTGAGTTTTCGGAAGTTGATGCGAAAATGGGAAAGTCAGAATCATGATAGAACGGATTCATACCGGGAATCGTATGAGTAAGATCGTAAAGGTCTCGTCTATCTTTGCGGTCAGGTTGGGGACGGGAACGATATTTCCGAGCAGACGACCGATTGTCTCGGACGCATCGACAACCTGCTTCTGACCGCAGGCATTTCGCGAGAGATATTGCACCCGACTATTGGGTTGGCAGACATTGTAGATTTCTCGCAAATGAATTCCATCTGGGATGCTTGGATCCCCGAAGGGCATGCTCCTGCGCGAGCATGCGGGCAGGTAAAACTCGCCCGGCCCGAGTTGAAGGTAGAGATTATCGTGTGTGCAGCCGTCATTTAGGCGGCGTAATGGCTTTCCCTCTTGGGCGCAACATCTGCCAACTTGAGGTAGAGAGGACTGGCGCGGCGTATCCACCGTTAGGCAAAGGACAAATTCGAGAAAGACGTTAAACTCAGCGCGAACAAAAATACCAGTTTTTTGATTGCGCTGGATTGTTTCGTTCGTAACGTACAAAAACTTGTCAGCGTCCCGGAAGCGCCGATAGTGGCGATGGTCGCACGGAAACGTGCATTTTGTCGCCAGAATGGGTTGCAGATGAACGCCTTTTCGAAACCGTCACCGGTCGACTTCGATGGGAAGATCTTGCTGCAGGGGGCAGAGATTTCCCGACGGCTGGATCAGCTGCAGAGGGAGAAACCTCCACAGGTTGGGAAGAAGATGTTGCGGGTGTTTTCGATGGCGGAGGTGGCGCACTATCTTGGCGTGAGCCCCAACAATCTGAAGCGGCTTCATCTTGAAGGTAAGGGTCCGACTCCGACGATCTCTGGCGCAGGGCGTAGGTTTTATAACGCGGAGCAGATCAGGGAACTCCGCTTCTATCTCGATAAGACCGGTAAATCGGACGCCAAGAAATACGTCCCTTATCGGAAAGGTAAAGATAGGCTGCAAGTGATTGCGATCGTTAACGTCAAAGCCGGGTCCGGCAAAACCACAACGGCCGCTCATCTCTCCCAGCATCTAGCGCTCTCGGGCCACCGGGTGCTTGCCGTTGATCTCGATCCGCAGGCTACCCTTTCAGCATTGTACGGCCTTCATTCCGGTTTCGACAAAAACCCATCGATCTTTGATGCCAAGCCTTTCGGCGAAGGTGACGCCTCCATCCAAGATGTCATCCTGCCGACGAATTTCCCGGACTTGGACATCATTCCGGCCAATCTCAAACTGCAGGAATATCAATTCAGTACGCCTTCGGTGCAGGACACATTTGAGAGCCAGCGCGCATTTTCGCACGTCGCGAAAGCGCTGGCGAGAATCGATCACCGCTACGATGTGGTCGTGATCGACTGCCCTCCTGATGTTGGCTACCTCACGCTTACCGCCCTTGCAGCCGCCACATCGATCCTGATTACCGCTCGTCCCCAAATGCTTGACTTGATATCCATGGGGCCATCCCTGGTGATGCTCGGGAATATCACCAGGGCGATCAAACCCTCCCGCGTCAATGCTGAAGTGGATTGGCTGCGCTATCTCATCACCTGCTACGATCCTGCCGACGTGACGCAGGCGCAAATGGTTGGCTTCATGCACTCTGTTCTTGCTGAAGAAATCCTAACTAACCCAATGATCAAATCACAGGCCATTTTCGATGCGAGCCTGACCAAACAAACTCTCTACGAGATGGAGCGCAGTAGCCTGATGCGAGGGACGGATGATCGCGCGATTAGCTGCATGGACGCTGTGAATTCTGAGATTCAAAACCTCATCCATCGCGCGTGGGGAAGAATGTGACCCTGAGACGGGGGCAATCTGCAGAAAGTGGTCCTGCACAAGACTCAGTTGGTTCGGTGCGTCAAGGAAAGCAAGAACTCCGCACCATTAAACAAAAGGACTTTAATGAAGTTAGTCTCAAAAAAATAAAGGCCCGTAGCCAAAGCGACGGAGCCTCTATCTTCGAAACAACGGGTCGCCAAACCCGAGAGCTTCGTTAACCCTGCTCTGAAGGTAGTATCTCCGAAAATTTTGTCAACTAAAAACGCCGCTTTGGCGAGTGGGCCTGCTTGCTTTGCAACAGGAGATCCTATGTCAAAACCATCCGGCTTCCGGGCGATGACGCCTGGGATTAGTCAAGCACAGACCCTTGCTGAACAATGGGGACCGCATACGGCGGTTGAGAAGAAACGCGCCGTCCTGGCGTTCAACAAGGCAGCATCTCTACTAGGGCTTCATGCTCAAGCCATTCAGCTCATGAATTGCCTCTTAAGCTTTACCCGCGAGTGCGACTGGGAGGCTGATAGCCGCCCTCTAGCTTGGCCCGACAATCAGAGACTCATGTGCGAGCAGAATATGTCACTCGCGACCCTGAAGCGGGCTTTGCGCCGTTTGGCCGAGACAGGGTTTATCGCCTTCAAAGATAGCCCTTCAGGTCGCCGAGTCGGGCGCCGCAATCCTCACACCGGCAAGATCTCGATCGAACGCACCTACGGTATCGACCTATCACCACTGGGGATTCGGGTTTTTGAATTGGAAGAAAAGGTGGAGGCGCAGGAGCGTCTTCAGGCCCAAACTCGTGCGCTTGCCCAGCAGTTCACGCGAGATCGGAAAATGCTGGCTTCCTATATCGAGTCCGCTCTCGCCAATCAGATGGAAGGACCATGGAAAGAATGCACGGCTGAGCTGGATCAGCTTGTTCTTGTGCGGCGTTCCCGCTGCACGACCGAGATCCTAGAAGGCCTCTGCCAACGCCTGAGGGACGTGCTCGAGCGAGCTCGTACGGCATATGCAGCCGCAGCAGACAAGTTCGAAGCGGGGGCGGCAGCCTCAAACCCATTAACACAAGCGCGAGAGGCGGCATATGCTAGTCAACAAGCTATTAAAATGAGCCCCTCGGGGCGCACAAATGAACTCCACATACAGGATACAAGTCAGAAAAACATACGTACATTGTATGAAAAAGAACGGAGCTCCGCTCGCGCGGAGCAACTTGATTTGCTAAGCGCCGGTCTTACCCGCGAAGAAGGCTCTGGAAATGAGCCTGAGAGGAACGAGAGGGTCGAGCAAATCAAAAAAATTGAAGCAGGACAAATCGATCCAATCACCCTTCGGGTGCTCTGCCCCGAATTCGCCCAATGGCTGGTTTCCGGTGGGCGACCCACCTGGAATGACGTAGTTCGGGCCGTGGAAACTGTGTTGAAGCCGAGCTTGCAGATCCCTCAATCCACCTGGGCGGCCGCTTGCAGGTTGCTTGGACGTGAGACTGCCGCGTGCGCAGTGGCTCTGATCTATGAAAAACATGTGGCTGGGCTAATCGACAGTCCTGGCGCCTATTTGAACGGCATGCTCTCGAAAGCTGAGAAGGGTCAGCTTCGGTTACCGTCGTCTCTCTTTCATTGGCGCAAACAGCGAAAGGATGCCTCGAGCAATACCTCGAGCGCCTGAGGCTGACGAGTGGTCACCTGATCCGCGAGCGGCTAGATGCAAGCGGCCGGGTTACGGTGCAGCACGGAGCGTTTAATATCCGCAGAATTTCTTTCCTCAGAGCGCGAGATTCTCTTCAGCCTATGATGAAAACATGCCTAGATCACTTGCCCGCAGCAAAACGGCAGCAGCTTGCCCGCGCGCTAGAGATCCTGCGGGCGGAGTTTGAGGATGCGCTGGGGGAGGCGGACTTCAAGAAGAAGGGTCGGATCCTCAAGGCGATCTTATTCGGATCTTACGGTGCACCGTGAAGGCGCGGGAGGTTATCATGCAATAAACGCAACCTCCCAAACTAACTGGTTCTTGACCGGTGACTGGAATGTCACCCCTCTACAGAGAGTAGTGGACGGAAGAGGATCGAAAAGCTCGGCCGGGCGTCGCCGGCGGGTGTCATCAGCAGAGCGATCTTAATTAAACGGTACGGCCCATCAGCCGTAGGCCGGACTACCGCAGTGTCTATGGTGAGGCAACGAAGTGAGTGCTGGAAGCCTCTGTATTTACCGAAACACGCCCTTACATCGTGATGGCGAGAGGGCCAAGCAATCTGAAGCGGCGGGGCTCGGCTGCTGGATGCGCCGAGGGCGCATCCGAGGAAGGGGCACTCTCCAGAGCCTTTCCTCCCGAATTGTCAGGGGGTAGAGTTCACCACCTAGCGGCACAAAGATTGAGAATCGGAACACGGGAACTCGGATCGCCCGCCCAGTTGGAATTGGGCTAGCCGCGACGGCCGGAGAAGGACGACCCCGAGGGCGGAGCTTCCGTAGTAGTCGGAGCGCGGGAAAGCCGCATACATGGCGAAGGGAAAGCAGGAAGACGATAGACTTGCACGACGGAGGAATGATCTGTGGACATGGATCGCCGGGCGGATCTCGCCTGGATACTCGGCATTCAGCGCCAACTCTATCAGTGGAGTAAGGCACATCCCGACGAAGGATGGCGCGACATGTGGGGTTGGCTAACCGATCCGCGCACGCTACGCCACGCCTGGCGACGCGAGCCGGCGCTCGTTGCCGGCTGCGCTTTGCCGCCCGGTGGAAAAACCCTGGCCGAACACACGGTCGAACGGCGCGCTCAAGTGCCTCTTGATGAACCGACCCGTGCAGAGGGGTTAAACCTCACTCTTTCCCGCGGGTTCCCTAAAGTCCTTGTACTTTGGGGGTCGTCAAGTGCCGTCGCAGCGCGGAGCGCGGCGGCACTTCCGTTGTTATCCCTCAATTCGCGCAGCACTAGCAGGCTGTTGAAGAAGTCAGTCGCGTTCGCAGACGAAGCCTGAATCCTCTCCGTTGTGGACGTAGAAGTGCCCGACAAGGCGTCCGGCGGAGCCGAGAGCAGCCCATCCGCGACCACAGGCCGGATCGCTCTCGTCTTGTCCCTCCCACGAGAACTCAGCACAGGCCGATCCATCGCGTGAGCCGTAGCGGACATCGAGGAAGCCCCTTAGCGCGACGAAGGCGATTTCGCCGTCTGCTGCGCCCTGGAATGTCAGATGCGCCTCTTCGACGAGATCGAGGACATCATTGTCCCAGTTGTCCATCTCGACGATGCGCCAGCGACCCGCAAAGGCCTTGGCGAAGGCAGATACTCTGGCCATCAGCCTGTCTCCGCCATGAGCTTCGGTAGCCGCACCAGATCATAGGCAGCGGCCGCGAAGGTGAAGGCCCATCCGACGCGGTCGCGGCCGCGGAACTTCGTCTTGTTCTGCCCCGCGACGGTCTTGATCCAGCCGAACGCCTCCTCGATGCGCTTGCGGATGCGCAAGCTGACCCGATAGCCCGAATGGCGCGTCGTGCGTCCATCAATGGCCGAGCGGCGACCATTGATGTTCTGCGCCCCATGGGGCGCGACCTTCATCGACCGCAAATCGTGGACGAAGTCCTTTGTGTCATAGGCCTTGTCGGCACCCAGCGTGATCGCTCGTGTCCGCTCAGTAAAGGGCCCGATCATATGCAACGCCGCTACCCGTTCAGCATATCCGCTAGCCTCCGTCAGATAGGCATCGACCAGCAGGCCATGGCGGTTTTCCATCAGCCCGTGCCCCATGAAGCACAGCTTGGCCTCCTTGCCTTTTCCCTTCCTATAAAGCTTCGCATTGGGATCGGTCGTTGAAGCATGCGTCTCGTTGGAGCGTCTCTCGCCATGGAAGTCTGCTTCCTTATTCCGACCGCCGCCATCCGACGGTGGTTCGCCATGATCGCCCCTTAGGCCGTCCTTCGGCTTGAAGCTCTTGATCGATGCCCAGGCTTCGATCAGCGTGCCATCGACAGAGAAGTGGTCCGTAGACAGCAGCCGCTTTACTTTGGGCTGCGAAAGGATCGCACTGAGGAACTTCGCGGCGATGTCGCCTTCCAGCAACCGGTCGCGGTTCTTCGAAAAAACCGAATGGTCCCAAGCTGGATCGTCAATGCCAATGCCAACGAACCAGCGGAACAGAAGATCGTATTCCAGCCGTTCCATCAAAAGCCGCTCGGAGCGGATCGAATAGAAGGCTTGCAAGAGCATGGCGCGCAGAAGCTTCTCAGGCGCGATCGATGGCCGCCCAATTGGCGAATAAAGCGCTGCAAACTCCCGTTCCAGGAATACCAGCGCATCGTTCACCATCTGCCGAATTGCCCGTAGCGGATGATCTTTACGAACCCGATCCTCAAGATCGACATAACTGAAGAGTTCACCCGTCCTCACATCGCCGCCGCGCATGCATCACTCCAAAACTCGACGAAGCGAGTGAATCACGGCGGAAACCTCCAGGCCAGCTCTTTTTCAACAGCCTGCTCTTATGTTCGTTTGCAAGCTTTTAGTCATAACTCTTTCCTTTCCGGCTTTGACGACGAAAGCATATGCGTGGAGCTGTTGAACAAGGCAGGAG
>NZ_LMCO01000028.1:0-58675 GCF_001424825.1 Ensifer sp. Root31
AACCGGCCGGCTTTTGATCGGAATCGTGGCCGGCTTCAAATCGGAATGGTGGCCGGTCTTTGATTGGAATGGCGGCCGGCTTCACGTCGGAATCCGCAATTTGGACGACAGCGGCCAAACCTCTACGAGTGCAGCAAGGCTGAATCAGCCGCGATCTATGTGACAAGAAAGTCACCGAAGGCAAAATCGAAAAACCGTTGGTGACCGTTTCGGCATCGACACCTTTGGCATCAGCGCGGACACGGTCAGCCCGTCGCACTTGAAGGATGTCCAGATCGAACTGGTGCCGCGCTCGAAGGAAAGTCACGCACGGGCAATATGGCTGGCGCGAGGTGCAACAGCGCCACCCGTAGCGAAGTCTAGGCGGCGTTGGACCATCAAGGCGCGTCACGTAGGTTCTGTTTGAGGCGCCCCCGCCAAGCTGATCCGAGCACGGTCAGAAATGCGCGCTTCGAGGAACGGAATCATGCCACTGCTATGATGCGTAAGTAAAAACAGAAATTGCACGACAAAAGCCCGTATTGCCCCAAAAGCGGGAGTTCAGGCCCATCACCCAACCGAGGCAGCTTCCATAGCCTGGTGCAGCCGATCAAATCCAACGCCTATGCCACTTTCTCTTCTCTCTGCGTGCTTGACATCTGCAAACATGGCTTGCTCGGTGAAGGTCATCTCGGTTCCTGTAGGCGTGCTTTCGAACTCCACGGTTACAAGAGATGAAGAAATGCTTCGGCCATCTGTCCGCATCGTATAGGCATAAACTATGCGTTGCCGCTCGGCGATTTCGAGGAAATGAGCGGTCATCTCCTGAACGATCCCCTGGGGCATGCGCCAGACCAAGCGTTCGCAACCATCGACTCGGAAGTCGAACCGATCTTCCAGCACATGCCAGTCGGGATGACAGGCATTCCATTGTCGCTTCAAGGCACGATCAGACCAAAAGCGAAATGCGTGAGCGGGGCTACCCGGCAGTGCGCGCTTGATGACGAACGTGCGGTGGTCGACATTGACTCCCATCAGTGATCCTTCTTTTCCGGTGTTTGCGCCATCAGAATAGCCAGTCGATCGAAGGCATCGTTCATCTCGCTCTGGCGCTCATCGATCCAGTTGCCCACTGCACGAAAGGCGTCTGGGCGCATCCGGTAGGTCCGCACTCGGCCGACCTTTTCGGAGATGACGATGCCGCCTTCCTCGAGGACACGAAGGTGCTTCAGGACCGCCGGAAGTTGCACGGCCGCTGGTGCAGCGAGTTCCTTCACCGCGGCCGGTCCCTTCGAAAGCTGCTCGATGAAGGCTCTTCGGTAAGGATCCGAGAGAGCATGAAACATCCGATCGAAATTCGTCTGCGGTGTGTTCTTCATTCAGTCTTCTCCCGGAAGCGCTCTGGCAGGGCCTCCTTATAAGGGAAAAACCGTTAGAAGGGACGTGCCTCGTCCAATACACGCGCCACCGACGGGCGTGACAGGAGCCGATCCAGATAGGAGGACAACGCGGGCCTCACGCCTCCAATCGGATGAACGACGGATGCGAAAAACAAAGCTGGGAAGGCGGCGCAATCCGCCAGCGTGAAGTCGTCACCCACCGCCCAGGCCTTTCCCGATAGCTGCGTCTCGATCATTGCATAGGCCGTCTCGAGCGCCTCATGCGCCTCGGCAACTCCGTACGGATCTCCGGCTCCGGCCGGCCTGATCCGGTCCCTGACGATCTTCTGCATGGGCACACTGACATGGAGATCATAGAAGCGATCCCAGAGCCGCGTGTCCAGCCGCAGCCGTGCGTCGTCAGGGAGGAAGCGGAATTGCTCGGGGTATCGCGTCTGCAGATACTCAATGATGATACTCGTCTCGGGCACGACGCGACCCGTTGCGCTATCATGCAACACAGGAATTTTCCCGACAGGCCAACGTTCAAAATGCGCTGCGGCCGATCCCGGATCGGAGAAATCCACCGTCCTTGCCTCAAAGACCAGCTCGCTTTCATAAAGGCTTATGAGAACCTTGTGGCAGAAGGAGGCAAGTGGGTGGATGTAGAGCGTCAGAATGGGGCACTCCTAAGTTTCCAACATTGGAAACTTATAGACCTGCCCTTCCATCGACGCAACAACAGTTTCCTTTCTTGGAAACCTTTTTGCGATTTCGAATGGCGATAGACTGCAGGGAGTAGCACCGGTCCGATCACCCGAAAACGGAAGGCGCGTCCGACAATGTTGCCCATGCCGTTCGGCTCACTTGCCGAATCTGCTGGTGGCGGCTGCCCTCTTGGCATCCAGCCAAGCCGTTGCCGGAGGACTGGAGGAAGCGCACCGGGCGATGCAGCGCCCGCGCACGCCCGGCGCGAACTTGCGCATCTCCAACCTCAAGGACTGGCTTGCGATCCATCGGCAGAAAGATCTTGAACGCTTCGGGTCTGCGCCACGCGCAGGCAAGAGAGATCTTGCCGAGTGGAAAGCGGCTCGCACATTGTCGCCGGCATCCCTTCGCTTTCATCTCGTCAAGCTAATGCGTCTTTGACCGCCGCAAGAAGAACTCGGGTGTCGAACGGTTTGCGGAAAATCCCCAAGTTCGATGTTTCGCTCCGTTTGCCTTCAATGTCGTGGCGGCCGGTCATCAAGAAAACCGGCATTTCCGGCCGAACAGAGTTCACGGCTTCGCAGAGTTCAAAGCCATCCATTCCTGGCATTCCAATATCGGTGATTATGACATCCAACCCGGAGAGACCGTTGGAAAGCAAAGACGCGGCAGACGGGAACCCGCGCGCAGAATAACCGGCCGATTCCAGCAAGTCTTCCAGCGCTTCGAGCACAACCGGATCGTCATCGACGACTGCAACGACGGGTCTCTGTTTACTTGCCTGCTGTTCCTGTTCCCCATCGATTGCCATGGATGAACGGTCCTCCTGGCCATGCACTGTCACTTGAACAGACTGCGGAATGCAGTCTTCTCCACCTGCACCAATGGCTAGCGAAAGCACAACGCATTGTCACGGCACTTCTCGTTAAAACAATCTTAAGGTGAACGAGGCATTTGGCGATTGGTTCCTTCTTCCAGGAGCCCTATCACTCCGGAGAACTATGTCACCTCGATCATGTGTGCAGATCGGCCTGCTTCCGGCGGTATTGTCGGGGAGACATGCCCGTCACCCGGCGAAACATGGCACTAAATCCACTGTCAGTCGCAAATCCAAGTTCCTGACCGATATGTGATATCGGCAAATTGCTTCCGCGGAGCTTGGCGGATGCCAATCTCACCCGCCACCGGGCGATGTAGTCGATTGGCGACAATCCCACATGAGCGCGAAATCTTGCCGCAAACCCAGACCGCGATTGCCCGGCGATGCGCGCCAGTTCGCTGACCGTCCAGGCACGAGTCGGATCTGCGTGAATGGCTCGCATCGCTGGGCCCAAGTTTCGATCAATCAGAGCGTGAAGCCATCCGACGCCCTCGTCGAGCTTCGCCAAATGCGCACGCAATACGTGAATGAAAGCAAGGCGCATGAGGTCGTTACTCGCCAGTCGAGCTCCAGGCCTGCCGCTGTCCCATTCGTGATCCAGATGCTCCAATAGCCACCCTACTGGTGCCATTTCATCCGCCCGTATTACGACAACGGAAGGTAACACGCCCGTTACGAACAGAACGTCGCCAGCGTCGAGTTGAAGCGTCCCACCGAGGACAGTGAAGTCCGTCACAGCGCCGATTTGTGCGGGTCCCGCTGGCGAAAACACCTCCTGTGCAGGAAGGGCCGGCGTATCCGGAGCGTTGGCAAGCTCATAGTGGACGCCGGCTACGATGATACAATCACCAGCGTTGATCCGCACTGGCTCGGCGCCACTGAGGCGTAGCCAGCATTCGCCGCGCCGAACAAAATCGAACTTGAGTACCCGCGGCAAGGGAAAATGGACGGCCCAACTCCCGCCAGCCTCCAATCGCATCGAGCAGAGGGTTCGGGCGCCAAGACATTCCAGAATGGATGAGAGTGCATCTTCGTTGTGCTTTTGGACGATCACGACAGTACTTTGGCGCCTTGATGATGGATCCTCCAGAGGTAGTGCCGATATATCCCTGGCACAAGCATCACGGAGCCATACATGCACAATCCGAATCTCATTAACTCGCGTTTTGGTGTTGCCAGCACAGCACAGCAGGTGGTCGAAGGGCTTGACCTAAATGGCACGACCGCCGTTGTCACTGGCGGCTATTCAGGTCTAGGTCTGGAGGCAACACGCGCGCTTGCCAGCGTCGGCGCTACCGTCATCGTTCCGGCGCGGGACTGCTCAAAGGCCCAACGAAATCTTGCACATCTGCGCAACGTAACGATCGCAGATCTGGACCTCTCGGTTCCCAGCGAGATTGCGGCATTCGGGGCAGAAGTCGTTTCCAGTGGGCGACCCATATCGATGCTGATCAATAGTGCCGGCGTCATGGCAACCCCACTGTGGCGCAACTCGGACGGCCACGAGGGGCAGTTTGCGATCAATCACCTCGGCCATTTCCAACTGACCGCGGCTCTATGGCCGGCGCTCACGCGCGCGAATGGCGCGCGTGTTGTCAGTGTTTCCTCACGCGCACATCAGGCGGGAGGTATCGATTTCGACGATATCCATTTCGTCCGCCGCGCCTATGACAGCGTGCTCGCCTATGGTCAGGCCAAAACAGCAAACGCACTGTTCGCGGTTGAGCTCGACAGGCGCGGACGCGAAGTCGGCGTGCGCGCCTTTTCCTTGCATCCGGGCCAAATCCTGACCGATATCGTCAGGCACCTGACGCCGGAATACTTGGCACGGTTCGACGCATACGATGCAGATGGAAACCTGCGCATCGATCCAGCGAACGGCCGCAAGACCCCGCAACAAGGCGCCGCTTCAATGGTCTGGGCAGGTGCCAGCCCCGAGCTTGATGGGTTTGGAGGCGAATATCTCGAAGACTTCGGCGTCGCCCAACCCTACAACGGCGAATTAGGCAGCAAGGGGGTTGCAAGTTGGGCAATCGATCCTGTTGCGGCACGGCGTCTCTGGGACGCATCGGTTTCGATGACTGGAGCCTTTGCTGGATGAAATATCGGTGAACACCGACCCGGCTGCAGGTGGGCCGACAAAATCACAGCTGCACCTATCCACGAGTATAGTCCTCACCGAAGCCGGCTGCTGATAGCGTCTATCCATCGACACTAGCCATTGATGACATACCGCTTTTGACGCCGCTCCCAGATCATGCCCGTATCGCCTTGGACAATTCCGCCTTTCGGCGTCGCTCGGCGAAAAACGGCAATCAACAGATCCGTAAAGACCCGGTGACCAAAGGTAGCGTTCGAAACGCTACGCCTTTTGATATCGCTAATACAGTTGCGGCCGCAGCTCTTGGTGCTGCGGTCTTCTACATCGATGCGTTTACGACAATCGAGAGCGCGATAGCGGTGCTCTATGTAGTCGTGATGCTACTCTCGGCGGGCTTGCTGAGCCGACAAGGGGTAATTTTCGTAGGCGTGACATGTAATATTCTGACTGTCGTCTCTTACACGATGGGTCACGGTTTCATTTTCGACATCTCCAGTCTGCTTCGCCTGACGGTTTCGCTTTCAGCCATTTCCGTTACCTGTGCACTCATCCTCAGGAACGCTGCAGCTCGCACCGAACTCATCGCATCGAACAAGGCGCTTCGCGACAGCGAGCGCCGTTATCGCTCGATCTTCGAACAAAGCCGGGTCGCCTTATGGGAGCGCGACTATTCTTCAGCAAGAACCTATCTTTTGTCACTCAAGCGTGAAGGCATCCCCGACTTTCGAGCATATGCCCTTGGTAATCCTGACGTCGTGGAAAAATGCGCCCGTTTGGTCAGGACGATTGCTGCAAACGATGCTGCCATCGAACTGCTTGGCCATGCAGCGACAAAAGGAACCGCCGTCGCGATGGCAGGTCACGTCCTGGCCGACCGTGAAACGACCATCAACCTCCTTGATGCGATTTTCAATGAACGAAAAAGCCTCGAGCAGACCGGAACTATCGTCAGGCACGACGCCGAGACCCGGCAGGTGATCATCAGTCTGCGCTTTCCGGAAGACACGGCTGCCTTTGACCGCGTCGTTGTCGGAATGGTCGACATCACACAACGAGAGATGACACAGAAGGCGCTGTTGGAGGCGCAGGCCGAGTTGGCCAAAGCAGCAAGAGCCGCAACCGTGGGCGCCCTATCTGCCTCGCTTGCCCACGAACTCAACCAACCGCTCGCCGCTCTGACTGTCAACACTCAAACCCTGTTGAAGTGGTTGTCCAGGGCCCCGCCCAACCTCGTCGCGGTGCGGCGATCAGCGGAACGACTGGTGCGGGACTGCAAGCGCGCAAGCGACATTATCGAGAATACTCGGCGCCTGCTAAGGCAAGAACGACGCATGCCAGAGGTCTTGGATCTGATGTCGCTGGTCGACGAAACCTGTGCATTGATGACGCCGGATCTGCTTCGCGCCAAGGTCGACATCCGCGTCGAGTCCGAAAGGGATTTGCCTGCGGTGAACGCAGTCAGGATCGAGCTTCAGCAGGTGTTAGTTAACCTGATCGCCAATGCAATCCAGGCAATGGAGAGCATGGACGGCCCCAGGAAAATGATCCGGATCGGTTTGGCGCACGCCGGCACCACTTCGGTTAGGATGTCCGTCATGGATAACGGCCCGGGGATATCGCCTGCTATCATGGGTAAGTTGTTTGCAGCATTCCAGAGCACAAAACCATACGGCTTGGGGATCGGCCTCGCCATCTGCGTCAGCATGGTGGAGGCAAATGGCGGCACTCTCAAGGCTGGGAATGCTGCCGGGGGTGGCACTGTTTTCGAGATAACGCTTCCCGCATGATGTCTTTCGCACAGCGGCTGGCGATAATTGGGTGCTAGCGAACCCGGCGAAGCGAGCGAATGATATTCATCTGTAGCTCGTGGCGGGACGCATATCGACCTAGCAAGGTAATCAGCCGCCGCTCCTCCGCCTCATCTACACCCGCGTGCCGGCAGTACTCCGATACTTCCAGTAAAGGTTGCGCTTCCCGGCGAGAAAACCATCCGGCCTCATTCGACGGCATCGAGCCAATTCCATCTACATCTCACTCAACCACCAGCTCCCTTTGGCAAAGACATGGGAAACATCAGGTGTCGCAATGCTAGACCGAGGGGATAGGAGCCGAAACTATACGGAAGTTAGTCAAGGTGCTGCCGGAGTTGGGACGCGGAGCCCGAAGGCGTGTCCGTGACAGCGTTCTGGGCCAACTCTATACAGAGCCGCCGTAACGGCCACTTTCGCTTGGGTTTTCGCCGCGCCCGAACGGTCGAATCCCAACACGGGATCTAAATCTCTACCCGTTGGTCATAGCCCATAGAACGGGTGTTTTTTCCGTCTGGGAGAGAGGAGTGTCAGTATCTGATTGCTCATCGGATATGGTCCTGGAAAGCCTCGATGCAAGATCTTTCGCCAATTGTGGGTGAGATCCGATAACTTTATCGAGCGCCTCCTTTGCGATGACAGAAATGGAGATTTCGGTCAGCGCCTCGAAACTGCCGCTCTCCGGTGTGTCCGAAAGCAGACTGCGCGCGCCGAAGATTTCTCCAGGATAAAGCCGCTCGATATCCTTTCCGTTCCACCGCTTGCAGACAATACCGGACTGTATGATCATCAAACTCGAAAACGTCTCATTCTCTGTCACGATTGTCGCACCTGCAGGAAACTGCCGGGTCGTCGCTTGACTACCAAGCGCGTTGCGCTCGTCGAGAGGCAATCCAGCAAAAGCAGGCACGGCCCGCAGCAACTCCCTCGCAGAGAGCATCGTCGGCGTCAGGTGGCTCCCGATGGGAGATTGTGTGCCAAACACATAGGAGCCGGCCGGCATCGCGAGCGAGACGCCATTTTCCGCGCAATGGCGGAAGACGGCATCGATGACCTCATTGCATGCAGCCACGCGTTCGCCCGGAGTGGAGACATAGAAGAGCAGTTCCACGTCTATGCCCATACCATCCATCTTCTTGAGCGCCACCGTTGGCGGCGCCTCTCTGGAGATCAACTTGCAGCTATCGAGAGCCAGACTCAAGACTTCCATCGATTCGCTCGGTGGGAGCGTGGGAGAGATTCTTATTGGCAGTTTGATCTGGTGCGTTTCCGTCGGGCGGCTGAAATTCGTCAGGCCGAGCTTGGCAAGCACACTATTTGGAAGCACGATGAGATTGTTTGCCGATGTAAGGATGCAGGTCGCCCGCCAATTGCTAGCGACAACTCTTCCCTCAGTTCCGTCTGCCAGCAGAATCCAGTCGCCCAGAACATAGGGACGCCCAATCGTCAGGGCGATGCCGGAGAAGACGTCCGACAATGTATTCTGCAAGGCAAGGCCTAGAATGATCGCCACGACGCCCGAGGTTGCAAGAAGTGTACCGATCGGCATGCCGAAGACGAATGCCATCATTGAAAGAGTAGTGCCGAGATAGACGACGGCCACCAGGAGATCTTGGATAAGGCGCGCTTCCCTGGGTCGCTTGTCCAGCACTATGTAGATGCGCGTAAAACCGATCACTGCCCAGGCAAGGTGCGTCCACCACAAGACCTTACCGCAGTCGACGAGAAACCGCGCAAACACTTCTTCGTGGATTCTCTCAAACCGGAAAGGTGCAACCTGCGCAGCCAAAAGAGCTGCCGTCATCGCAGCGAAGAAGATGATCTGAACGACAAGTCGTGCATTGGGGCGACCTCGTCCCTGCAGATGCCAGACTATAATTCCCGCCAGCCCAAGCAGGTTCAGCATTACGAGCGGCACTAAAGGAAGGGGCGTCGGCATGGTGTGCTCCGATTAACGGTTCGCCGGCATCGCGCGAAAATATGAGAGACTCGCGTCAGCGCGGCGGCACAGATCGACGGGAGCCACTGTGCAAGGCTGTAGCCTTCGCACGGACACGCAGGAACCCAAACGAAGGTACAGCTTGCTGTAGGAACGAAGGTGTGAGTTCGATTGCCGACGGCGGAGGCAGCTCCGCTGCCGCCGCTCACCCCGCACGCAGCAAACGTTGGTTTTATAGCCAGCTCAGTCCTTTGGAGTAAAATCGCGGTCCACGAAGTGTCGAAGCTTGACAACTGAGGGAGCGATGCCGTGCCTGAACACGCAAACAACGTTGAGACAACCACCGACATTCCGGTAGTGAACATTATCGACGACGACGAGCAACTTCGCTTGTCGCTGCTCGAACTTTTCGAAGCCGTAGGGATGCAGGCCGAGGCCTTCGTCGACACAACCGATTTTAACCACCGAGGCGACCCGCATGCTGTCGGTTGCCTGTTGCTTGATGTCAATTTGCCGGGCGTGAGCGGTATAGAATTTCAGCGAAGGCTGTCGGAAGCCGGCTTCGATGTACCGATTGTCTTCATGACTGGAGACGGAGATGTAACGACGAGCGTCTCCGCCATGAAAGCGGGAGCCATCGACTTTCTCTTGAAGCCATTCCAGCCAGACGAACTCATTAGCGCGGTTACCACCGCGATCGAGGAGGGCAAAAAACAGCGTGAGATCACTTCCAAACTGAGACATGTTCGCGAGTGTGCGGCAAGCCTCACACCGCGCGAAAGGCAAGTGATGAAGCTTGTGACAGATGGTCTGATGAACAAGCAGGTCGCCTATGAATTGGGGATCAGCGAAATTATGGTCAAGCTTCATCGCGGGAGCGCCATGAGAAAGATGCAGGCCCGCTCTCTCAGTGACCTCGTGAGAAAATCCGAACTGCTTCAGTGAACATCGCACGTGTATGCCTCGAGCGACATTTCACAACGAACTCCGGTTGGTGGCAGATGGGCAGCATCACCGCTGTCGAGCCTGGGTAATGACGGACACGTCCGCGTCGAGGAGATACCTGGCTCCGCGCTGCGTCTTGATCAATGGCGGGTTCGAAGGCTTCTCTGCGTCTCAGCCGTAAGATGAGAACGTCGACGCTTCGATCGGACATCCCTTCCATCCCTCCTTGTTTCAGCCATCAGCTGCTCGCGCGTCGGCACTCGACTTGAACGAGCGATCGAGATTGGCCCGAAACGCGTTTACGATCGTCCGAGTGGACGATTTCGACGATCAACCCTGCCAACTGGCTGGCACTTTTGCGTCGCTCCACCCTCCTTATCCTCGATGCCGGCCCATTGAAGCAGCTGGCGATTGAGATAGGAGGTCCATCGCGGTCGCTGACCGAGGTCAGGACCGCAGTAAATTGGAGGGCGGCCGTAAGGTCACCGGCCACCCATTGCTCGTTAGGCCAGTTGCGCCTTATCAAGGCCGAAAACCTTGTCGGCGGAGCCGGGCACAGCTTTGACCGCGATGCTGGCGCGATTCCATGCATTGATCGCCATGATCTGGAAGGTGAGATCGGAAATTTCCTTCTCAGACAATTGCCCCCGGACCTTTTCGTAGAGCTCGTCCGGGACGCCGCTATCAGAGACTTTGGTCAAGGCTTCGGTCCAGGCAAGCGCTGCCCGCTCGCGGGAGGAGAAAAGGGTCGAGTCGCGCCACACGGCAACGTGGTGAAGGCGATGCGGGCGCTCGCCATGCATAGTCGCTTCCTTGGAGTGCATATCGAGGCAGAACGCGCAGCCGTTGATCTGCGATGCGCGAATGTCGACCAAGTCGAGAATAGACTGCTCGATCGTGCCTTTCTTGACTTCGTTGCTAAGCGCCATAAGAGCCTTGAAGAGGTCCGGCGAAAGTTGAGCGTAATTGAGGCGTTGGGTCATTGTCCATCATCCATGGTGTGGAATGAAATTTTCCACGCGCAAACAAGCTTTGCATGCGGCGCAATCATCGTGCCCAAGCGACCCTCGAGCGAACAGCTATACGTCTGTTTGGATTGCCGCCGTTTCGATGTCGCAAAATCCCTCAAAAGTGCCTTGCAGGCGGGAGTAGCCCGCCCGCTGAATAGGTATCGACGCTTTCGAGGAAAAGAGGGCGCCGACGGCACCCTCTCGCATCATCAAGCCACGATAAATTCCAGCAGATCTTCGTTGATAAGACCGGCGTGGGTGGTCGCCATCCCATGGGGAAGCCCCTTGTAAACCTTCAGCGTCGCGTTCTTCAGGAGCTTTGCCGAAAGGAGGGCGGAGTCTGCGATCGGCACGATCTGATCGTCATCTCCGTGGAGGACGAGGGTCGGTACATCGATTGATTTCAGATCGTCAGTAAAGTCCGTTTCAGAGAACGCCTTAATGCCAAGATAGTGGGCGTTTGCGGCACCCGCCATGCCCTGGCGCCACCAGTTTTGGACTATCGCCTCAGAGCGCTTCGCTCCCTCCCGGTTGAAACCATAGAAGGGGCCGCCGGCAAGATCGAGGTAGAATTGAGACCTGTCAGCCGCCAGACCGGAGCGCAAGCCGTCGAAGACCTCGATTGGAAGGCCGCCAGGGTTGGCCGAGGTCTTGACCATGATCGGCGGGACAGCGCCAATAAGGACAAGCTTGGAAACGCGCTCCTTTCCATGACGGGCCGCATAGTGAGCCGCCTCACCGCCCCCGGTGGAATGGCCGATGTGAACTGCGTTGCGAAGATCGAGGTGCTCTATCACAGCAGCAACATCCGCTGCATAGTGATCCATATCGTGTCCATCGCTTACCTGGGCGGAGCGACCGTGGCCGCGCCGGTCATGCGCAACGACGCGGAAGCCCTTGCCGAGGAAGAACAGCATCTGGGCGTCCCAGTCATCGCCGCTAAGGGGCCATCCATGATGGAATACGATCGGCTGCGCGCATTTCGGACCCCAGTCCTTATAGAAAATTGCAGTACCATCTTTCGACGTGACGTATTCGCCATCGGACCGATGTCCGGCACCCTTGGCGGGCTCCTTGGCTCGCGCCGAGCTGGCGGCAATTGCCGTTGTCGCGGCAGCAAGTCCCAGTGTGCCTGTCATCATGTCTCGCCGCGTCGGCGTGGTGGAACCCAGGTTCATGTTCATCTCCTATTCAAAGAAATATTGGAAAATAAACCGTGTAAATCTGAGGATCTAAACTTCATCGATCTACAAATCCGGCGACTAACCGTACCAATCGATGTGATTGGTTGTAGCTATACGTTCGTTTCGTACACCTAAGTTTGGGCGAACGCATCCTTTGACGGCGACAGGCAGGATCATGTATTTGGGAAAAGGTATCGGACGGAGCGGGCCGTTTCACCCGGTCTCCCTGCGCCAAGCGCTTCGACGAAGCTTGATAGGCGCCTCCGGCGCATGCAAAGCAACCCAAACTTCTGTTTGATGTCTCGATCAGGAAGAGAGCGGTAAGACTTGCGCGCCCTGGCAACGATCAGAGCATCACAACAAATTAAAGTCGGAGATCACGACATGCTTAGGCTGCTGAGGGAAGCAACCGGACTGATAGCATTCGTTCGCACGGTTCAGGCAGGCTCCTTCAGTGCGGCTGCCCGCAGCCTCGGAGCGACGCCATCGTCAATTTCAAAAAGCATCTCGCGTTTGGAACGCCTGCTGGGCGTGCATCTGTTCCGCCGCTCGACCCGACTTCTGGCAATGACGCAGGAAGGCGAAGCCTTCTACGACAAGATAATGCCGTTGCTCGAGCAGATCGACAGTTCCGCAGAGACGGTTCAGTCTTATCGGGCGCCCGCAGGTCATCTGCGTGCCAGTCTGCCCAGCGAACTCGGCCGGATGATTCTGGAACCGATATTCACCGAGTTCGTCCCGATGTACCCCGAGATTTCGTTGTCTGTTGGCATGACGGACCGGCACGTCGATCTCCTGAGGGAAAACTATGACGTGGCGTTCAGGGTCGGCCAGGTCGAGCAGACAGGCCTGATGTGCAAGACACTCTCGCACCTCGACATGACGCTCGTCGCATCGCCTTCCTTTCTCCGCAAGCATGGAGATATCGAGAGCCTTGGCCAACTGAAGAACATACCATTCGCCCGATATGTCGCAGATGGCAAACCCTATCCCATCGGCTTCGTTGACGGCGGCAGCATCTTGCCGTCAGGCCGGATCGACCTGGATTCAGCCACGGCCATCCGCGATGCGGCGCTGAGCGGCGTCGGTGCAGCACATCTGATAAAGCGGACGGTCCAGGACGATATTGATCGGGGTCTTCTTATCGAGCTCCTTCCGCACGTGAAATTGCAAACCGTTCCGTTCCAGGCTGTGCATGCATCAGGCAGATTGCCGAGCTTCCGACTGCAGCTGTTTACCGACTTCGTCGCAACGTTGATGCGATCCTCGGCAAGGGAATAGCCTGACCGTGATAGCTGCCAATAGCGAGCAGAACTGTACGAGCGCTCGCGCATGAGAGGGAAAACCGGAGCCTTCATCGGCTCCGACAAAGGCGTTAGCGCGCCGGCGGCGGAGTGGCCGTCTTTACCCACTCCGAAAAGCCAACTGCGCCGAGCCGCACACCGGCGGCAGGCATCAGGGTCGTGTCGTCTAGAAGAGCGCCGAAGTATCGCGTCTTGTTGTCAACGACGATCTCCCGGTTGTCTCCGATCTGCCGGAGGTATTTCGTGACGGCATCTGCGATCTTGATGGGCTCCGGGCCTGCAATTTCAACGATGGCATTGCGAGGTTGGCCAAGCACCAGATCGGCGAGAGCGTCAGCCACGTCATCCGACAAGATCGGCTGCATCATGGCGGGCGAGAGATGAACTTTTTCACCCTCGGTCCCAGATTGGGCGATGCCGAACATGAACTCGAAAAATTGCGTCGAGTGAACCAGCGTGTAAGGAATTTTCGCTTCCTTGATAATCTTTTCCTGGGCCAGTTTCGCCCGAAAATAGCCGCTCGCCTGAAGACGTTCGGTTCCAACGACCGAAAGCGCGACGTGATGCTTCACGCCGGCGACTTCTTCAGCGGCCATCAGGTTGCGGCCGGATGTCTGGAAGAATTCCATGACCGCGTTGTCTTCAAAGGACGGCGAGTTTGCAACGTCCACCACGACTTGCGCTCCGGCCAATGTCTTCTCCAGCCCCTCGCCGGTGATTGTATTCACTCCGGATGCTGGCGATGCGGCAATGACTTCATGCCCCTTCCCCTGAAGGCGCTTGACCAATTTCGAGCCGATGAGGCCGGTTCCACCGATAACGACGATCTTCATAGTTCGCTCCTTGAGTATGAGAATTCCAGCTGGAAAGCGCACCAGTCGATCCGGTGCGCCGCGTTAATTACTTCAGGTCTGCTTTGTCGAGGCCGAGCATGGCATCGGACGAGCCCGGTACTGACTTGAACGCGGCATTTACGCGGGTCCACGCGTTCGCCGACATGACAGCAAAAGTGAGATCGGAGATTTCCTTCTCGCTGAGATGCGAACGAACGCGTTCATAGATTTCGTCGGGAACGCCGAGATCCGGCAGTTTCGTCACGATTTCCGCCCATGCGAGGGCTGCGCGCTCCCGTGGTGCAAAAAGCGTGGATTCACGCCAAGATGCCACGTGGTAGAGGCGCAGTTCACGCTCGCCCTGGATCTTCGCCTGCTTGATGTGCATGTCGAGGCAATAGGTGCAGTTGTTGAGCTGCGCGATGCGAACGTTGACCAGGTTGCGAATGGATTCCTCGACGGAGTTTTCCTTGGTCGCCGTCACGAATTCCATGAACTTCTTCATGAGATTGGGCGATTCCTTCGCGAAATTAATGCGCCGTGTCATTGTGTAGTTCCTATATTTGATCCGTCGGTCCACTGGTGTGACTGTCGGCAGATGCAAATCTAGGGAATTACGATTGGGCTCATAGCTAACCATAGGTTTGGGGGGCGTGTGCGGCTTGTCGGCTTCTCAGTTCCGTCGAACTTGCTCGACCTTCCGAACGAGATCCGCGAGCGAGCGAGCCTGCATCTTGCGCATGAGGCTCATGCGATGGAGCTTCACGGTCATTTCGCTGATACCGAGCTGATACGCGACCTGTTTGTTCATCAGCCCGCTGACGACCGCAAACATCACCTCCAATTCGCGGGGCGTGAGGGTGTCGACCAATGCTTGGATTCGATTCCGTTCCGCGTCCACCTTGCGTCGTTCGGAATCGAGCTTGATGGCTCGATCCACCGCATCAAGGAGATCCTGATCGGCGAAAGGTTTGATGATGAAATCCATCGCCCCCGCCTTCATTGCCTTTACACTCGTCAGGATGTCCGCATGACCTGTCAGAAAGATCACGGGAAGACGACTACCGGCCTTCGACAGACGTTCTTGAAGATCCAGGCCAGTTCCTCCCGGCATTCGGAAATCGAGTACGAGGCAACCTGGCGCACAGATATCAGCCGTTTCCAAAAACTCGGGACCGTTGGAAAATGCCGTCGCCCGCTTGTTGGTCACCATGAACAGATCAAGCAACGCTTCTCGCATCGCCTCGTCGTCGTCAACGACGTACACAATCGGCTCGGCAGCGTCTTCCATCTTGGGTTGAGTGTGTTGCATCAGATTGCCCTCAACTTTTATCGCGCAACGGCCCGTATACACTTGAGATATGCGTTGTCCGACCGACGGTTCAAACCCGCACGCACAGCGAAGGTTATGACGGCTTGTCTTGCCGTTGAAGCAATATTTAACACGGATGAGGGAGCTCGTGACCGTACACCTTGGTCTATGCGGTCCTATACCCTGCGGCATGTTCTTCACTGTCACGTGGGTCGTGGAAACCGGACCTTGAGCTAATGGATAAAGTACAGGGATTGGAGGCTAGATTGCAACAATCGGGGGTCAACCCATAACTTCGTTTAGTCGAACGCCCGGGCCAAAGGCCTATCATCCACTCGTCATGCATCGGATGGAGTTCGAGATGAAAGTAGCGGTAATCGGCGCGAGCGGCGCCATGGGTTCCAGGATCGTCGGCAGACTGCAAGAGGACGGACACGATGTCGTGGCTGCATCGAAGAAAACAGGGGTCGATGCCTTGACCGGTGAGGGTCTGGAAAAGGCACTGGAAGGTGCCGATGTGGTGATCGACGTTACAAATTCCGGCTCGTTCGGAGATGGCGATGCCCTGACGTTCTTCAGGCAATCGGGGAAGAACCTGCTCGCTGCAGCCAAGACGTCCGGGGTCCGGCATTATCTGGCGCTCTCCGTCGTTGGAACGGACCGTATGGTTGAGAATGATTACTTCCGCGCCAAACTCGTCCAGGAAAACCTGATCCGGTCCTCCGGATTGCCTTACACGATCGTCCGTTCCACCCAATTCTTCGAGTTCTTCAGCGGTATCGTGAACGCTGCGGCGGTCAACGGAGATTTACGCCTGCCGGCGATCGCCGTACGTCCGGTCTCAGCAGACGAAGCGGCAAACTGGATCACCAAGCTGGCGGTGGCCGTGCCGCAAAACACCGTCGTCGAACTTGGTGGACCGCAATCCATCGAACTCGCCGATCTGGCCCGCGAATTGCTCACTGCCACCGCGGACAATCGCCCGGTCAGTCTCGACAAGGACGCACTATACTTCGGTGTAGCATTATCTCCTGACGGGCTTTTGCCCATGAAGCAAACCATCTCTGGCAAGTTGTCTTTCCACGAGTGGCTTACCAAGAGCATTGCCGGTTAGAGAGTAACCGCAGCTTCCGTTCGGTTAGATGATGTAAAGGGCGGTGCAAATTGCATCGTCCTTTCCATCATCGATTTCGTGATTTCAGGAGACGATCCCTTTTGCCTTTGGTAGAGGAGCCAATCGTTGACCGCGAGCGCAGGCCCAGCCAGTTGCGGCAATGCCGAAAAGTGCCGGCAAGCTCACGGCAGGAAAATCGCGCAGGATGACAGAGGCCGAACATATCCCGACCGCAACTTCCCAGAGATGAAAGATGGCGTGTGCGATCAGCCAGAGAGTTGCAGCTCCCCAAAGCTCGATTCGACGGCCCGGCTTGAACCAGCCGATTGCGAAGGCCAGAGCGATGAAACCCTGAATGATGCCGATATCTCGAATGAAATGCTGATTGTAGAGGCCCGTATTGGTTACGCCAGGGACGAAATAATACCATCCTTCCGGATCATAGAGCATGTATACCGAGAGCCAGGCGGCGAGCAGTATGTTAAACCATATCATGGCAAGGACGGGGTATCTGAGGGGTTCCATTCTTCTCTCCTGCTTTCGACAGTCATCAGGGTAACACCGAGAGTTAGGCGAGGCTTCCCAAACCAAGGTTTAGGAGATCCGACCCGGATTGGCCGGAGCGTCGCCCGGCCACCTTTAACCAGGGAGAGGCGGCGCGCGCGCCGAAGTCACGCCACGCGATATGGAAGATCGTTTGGGAAACCGCCGGCGTCGGGTGTCCGACACCGGCCCCCCTGCTACAAAGAATTACTTCTCCGAAGCGGCTTGCTCGATGAGCTTTGCGACTTCGCCGGGATGAGAGATCATGACGACATGTGACCCACCTTTAACGACAACTGTTTTCCTGGAGTTTGCGCGATCGGCCATCCACTGCAGCGCATGTGGCGGAATATTCCTATCGGCATCTCCGTGGATGAACCAGGATGGTATTACCTTCCATGCCGCTTTCGGAGCGGGCTCAGCCAATGCCGCATCGGTGATAGGCCGCTGGGTCGCAGCCATGAGCTTCGCCTCCGCCAACGGAACGTCGGCTGCAAATTGCGCCGGGAATTTCCGTTGATCAATATAAAGGTCCTTGCCCTCCCCGTCGGCGAGCGTGACCGCCTCACCCAGAGCCGAGGCGAGTGTGCTGCCCGGGAATTTACCCGAGAGGTCCGCCGCCGATTCCCCGATTTCCGGAGCGAATGCGGCCACGAAAACCAGTGCTTGAACGTTTTCCATGCCGGCGGCGGCATCACTGATTACAGAGCCGCCGTAGGAATGCCCGACAAGGACAATTGGCGCCTTGATGTCCTTCACGGCTCGCCGGACATAATCCCCGTCGCGCTTGACGCCACGGAGCGGGTTGGCCACCGCTAGGACCGGATATCCATGCTTTTCCAAATGCGAAATGACCTGGTTCCAGCTCGACGAATCGGCGAACGCCCCGTGAACCAGGACGATCGTCGGTTTGTTCGATTGTGTGAAGCCCGGCATTGCCGACGTGGTGTAGAGCGCCACCGCCAAAGCCAGTTTTGCGATCTTGTGCATTCCCTTGTCCTTCTAATTTTGCCGGAGGATGTGTTTTCGCCGCTCGAGTTGCCCACATTCTAATGCGGCGGTGGCCATCAGGCGCATTCCCTGAGGCTAGGCGTGATTTGGGTTGGTTTTTCCGGATGCTTCAACCCAAACCTAGGTATGGGCGCCCCCCGCTGACGGCAGGTGTGGACAGAGCAACAGCGCGCGCGGGAGGGGCGAACGCTGTCCAGGGACCGCACATTCATCCGGAAATGACCCGTCCAGTCACCAGCGTTGCTCGACCGGGCTGCTTAGGAAGACGCGCCTTCCACAACCCCTGATTGGCAAGAGGCGCCGACCCGCATTCGATGGAATTCGGCACCACGGCTTCAAACCTGAAGCCTTTGAAGTGAAGCCGAGCGGCACCGATCAATGACTGCTTACCACTTTGTGCGGAGGCGGTCGGTTGCCGAGAAGGGTTCAGCAACCGACCTCGGTGTCATCAGGTGAGCGACATTCCACCATCCACGTGCAGTTCGATGCCGTTCACAAACGTTCCAGTGGCCGCCAGGAATAGGGCTGCACGCGCCAGTTCCTCAGGACGCCCCAGCCTGCCCGCTGGGATAAGCTCCGACATCTGTTGCTCGAACGCGGGACGTTCAGCCTCACCTATGCCAAGTTTGCCAAGAATCTCCGTCTCGACTGGGCCAGGGCTCAGGATGTTCACCCGGATCTTGCGATCCTTGAATTCAAGCGCCCAATTGCGTGCGAAGGCCGCAAGCGCGGCCTTCGATCCCGCGTATACTGTGTGCTGCGGCAGGATTTTCGTCGCTGCGAGCGAGCTCGTGACGATGATGTTTCCGCCTTCGCGGATGAGAGGAGCCAACGTCTGGACTCCAAAGAAGACGCCACGCGTATTGGTGGCGAAATGGCGGTCATATTCTTCTTCCGTCACCATGGAAGAAGGCAGGAGGTTTATCACGCCGGCATTTGCCATATAAATGTCGATTGCGCCGAACTGGTCGCGAACTCTTGCGGCGAGGCGCCGGTGATCGGCGATGTCGGCAGCATCGCCACAAAAACCGGTGGCACCGTTGCCGATCTCATCGACAGCCGCGTCCACAACGTTTTGCCGCCTGCCGGTAATCACGACTTTGGCCCCTTCACTGGCGAACAGCCGAGCGGTTTCCTTGCCGATACCACTGTTACCGCCGGTGATGATGGCTACCTTGTCTTGAAGCATTTTCATTTTTTGATCTCCGTGTTTGCGTGCCAGAGATAGATCTTGTCTGGGCCCGCGATTAGCGGCCCCCTGGGAACAAGATGTGTTCCCGGCAACGGGTAATGCGCATTGTCTGGCAGGTGCGCGCATCCCCGGCGCCTGTCGGCTCGTGGCAACAGCGCCGGTCAAAGCACTGAGCCTCGCCATCTCGGTGTCGACGTTGTCGCCCACAAGCGAGCCGGCGGTCGTCGTTGGTTGCTCTCATCCGCCGCGGCACCGCATTCAGGTCGCGCGGCTGCTGACCCGGAAGAGACGATGCCATGGGCGTTCTGGAGCGCATATTCGTTTGTTCGGGCATTCAGGTTCGCGGAATGGACGCTCTGCTCGCAAAGCTGACCTGGAGTAGCGCTTGCCGCGAACCGATACGAAAGCCCAATGGCTGTCATGAGCGTTGCACGGACGCACTGAAGGGCAATTGCCGCCGAAAAGGAAAGCTTCCTCTAAGCATCGCGTATGACGCTTCCGTTGCAAGGCCGGATTGGGTTGGGTTAGGGCCAACCGTCATATATAGCGCGATTGCGAGCCGATTAGTCTGCTCGCAATCGCAAGGCGCACGCCGGCACATAGGCTGGCGTCGCACCTGGCAGCGTTCGATTGGGTTCAAACGCGGTGGTCATTTCTGTAAGCGTCAGCTCAGCAACTGTCAGTAATCCCAGAAAATCGGCACCCAACGGAAGGCGTCCCCGTCAACCGCCACGCGGCCAACGGACGGGAACGGCAGGTGCGTGGCCACCAGCTGTTCGCCGGTCTCCGCCAACTCCGTCAACAGACGGACCCGGACGCGGGCCGCCTCCTCGGGGTCGTGTTCGAAACCGTTGTGCCAGTCCGGATGGTCGAACCCGACCGCGAACACAGCATCGCCGGCGAACGTCAGTCGGTCGCCGCCAGACGCCAGGCGGACTACGCTGTGCCCGGGGGTGTGGCCACCGGTGCGAATGGCAACCACCCCCGGCGCCACCTCATGTTGCTCGTCGAACAGCCGCAGCTGTTTACGGTACTCATTCGCGAACTTTTTCGCAGCCGCTCGAAGCGCGTCCGGGAACCCCGGCGGCATGGAGACCTGGGTGAAGTCGGGCGATTCCCAGAATTTGACCTCGGCAGCGGCCACGTGGATGCGCAGGTCCGGACGTAGCCGGTCTTTCACCCCGTCGACGAGCAACCCGCCAACGTGGTCCATGTGCATGTGGGTGAGTACCACGTCGGTAACGGATGCAAGATCGATGCCGGCCGCCTCCAACCGTTTGACCAGTTGGCCGGCCCGTGGGAGGTTCAAGTCGGGGTCCAAGCCCAACCCAGCGTCGATGAGTATGGTTTGACTGCCGCTGCGTACTACGACCACATTCAGTGACCAGTCGAAAGCGTCCTGCGGAAGAAACATGTCGTCCAGCCAGGCCGCCCGCACCGCCGGGTCAGCGTTGTGTCCCAACATCTTGGTTGGAAGCGGCAGCACCCCATCGCTGACCACCAGCACTTCAATCTCGCCGATCCGCAGCGCATAGCGCGATGGAACCAGCTCTTCGGGAACCGGCCTGCCGGTATTAACGGTGTTGTCCAAGCTCATTTTTGTCTCCTTTGACCAATCGTACGGAGTGCGGCTTCTGCCTGCGACATGGTGCACTCCTGTTTTGAGTGACCGAGACGGGTCGATCACGAGCCACGACATCGACGCTATGTTGAAGCGTGTTGGCGGTCGAGCCAAACCAATGGATAGGGTAGCCGTGCTCTCAATGGGCGTCGGCGAGGCATGGCTATATCCCCCGCACTCTCAAACATACATGTCAAAACAGCGGGTTAGCACTTGAGTGGCGGCGGTTTGCAGCTGCAGGCGACAAGCCGCAGAAACGACAGTTGCAACGCCATTTCCTGCTTCCATCCCGCGGCAACACATGGCGCGCCAGCGGCACCAGCTCGCTCTTAAGAAACGGAAGCGTTCTGGAGGTCTGCGGGCTTGAAGCCTAGAAGCGTGCCGAGCGCCGAGCGTCTCTCGACGAGATCCGCCAGCGTATACTTGTCGAAAACCGCCACAAAGGCCGCAGTGGCTTCCGAAAGAACGATCGGCAAGGTGCAGGCCGGTGCGATACGACAGCCTTCGCAATCGATTAGGTCCGTCAAGCCCTCGGTGTGGCGAAGCAGAGCTCCCAGATTGATTTCGTTTGCAGGGCGGGCAAGCCTTATGCCCCCGTTGCGGCCGCGCACGGACACCAGGAAGTGTGCGTTTGCAAGGTCCTGAACCACCTTCATCATGTGGTTTTGTGAGACCGAGAATGTATCCGATATTTCGCGGATCGAGCTAAGCCCCGATGACCGTGAGCCCAGATAGATCATCAATCGCATGGCGTAGTCGGTGTATTTCGTGAGCTTCATCGGGGGTCTGCGTCAAAAAGTCCAATCCAAAAACATGCATTTCGTTAGCATCTTTTCTCTCGAGCGAATAGATGCATTTCAGATACATCTTTAAGGCAAAAGCGATGAGTACCGACGCGATAACCGAAGCAGACATCCGGATGGTCGTGGAACGCTTTTACGGAGAAGTTCGGGTTGATCAGCTCCTCAACGAAGCATTCACCGCCATAACCGAATGGGACGATCATCTCGAACGCATGACGGCGTTCTGGAGTTCGATGATGCTGTCGACAGGGCGTTACAAGGGAAGCCCAGTTGCAATGCATCTGATCCACCTGAAACACATTCGGCCGGAAATGTTCGAGCGCTGGTTGGCACTTTGGGAGAAGGTCACGTCAGACGCACTCAAGCCCGAAGTAGCGACAGAGATCCAGCGAAGGGCCGCTAGAATAGCCGCGCGTTTGTCGGCTGCCTTGTTTGGAGCAGAGCGCCCAGATTGTAAGACCTTGGCCCCCCAGATCTCCTGCCGACCGTATAGAAGCACGCCGGTCTTCAACGAGGCCACAATCCCCGGACCACTGCTGAAATGCCATCAGCTTCGATCCGGGACCTGGGTCAAGCTCAGCGTGATCGAGGGCAGTCTGATCTATCACCGTGATACGCAGCCGGCGATCAACGCAGGCGCTGACGCCACAATCATTATCCCGCCGGACGTTGCTCATCATCTGCAGATCGTGGGCCCGGTAAAATGCCAGCTGCACTTCTACGATCACCAGCCCAGCCCCCTGTGACACATCGTACCGAAAGGAAAGACCATGCCGAAACCCCTCTCATCCCAGACAGTCCAAATTGTAAAGGCGAGTGTCCCGGCGCTCGCCGCGCACGGCACGAACATTACAAAAAGCATGTATGCCCGCATGTTCCGAGACGATCATATTCGGGAGCTGTTCAATCACGCCAACCAGGGTGAAGGTGGCTCGCAAGTCAACGCGCTCGCCGCGGCCATTCTGGCCTATGCGCAGAACATCGATAACCTTGGCGTGCTCGGCCCTGTGGTTGAGCGCATTGCTCACAAGCATATTGGCTATCATATCCTGCCGGACCACTACCCCTATGTCGCAAAGGCACTGCTTGCCGCCATCGAGGACGTGCTCGGAAGCGCGGCAACACCTGAACTCCTGGATGCCTGGGGCGAGGCCTACTGGTTCCTGGCGGATGTTCTTCAGGAACGCGAGGCTGAAATACGCGATGAGCTTGTGAAGAAATCCGGCGGCTGGAACGGCTGGAGAGATTTCGTCATCACCTCAAAAGTTCGCGAAAGTGAGGTTGTCACATCATTCGTCTTGGAGCCCAAGGACGGCGGTCGCATCTTGAGGCACAAACCCGGCCAATACCTCACATTGCGCTTCAAGCTTCAGAGTGGCCTGGAGATCAAGCGGAACTATTCAATCTCCAGCGGCCCGAGCGACAGTTCCTACCGGATTTCTGTCAAGCGGGAAGCGGATGGACAAGGTGGATCGCGCCATCTTCACGATACGGCGACGGTCGGTACGGTCTTGAGCGTCACGCCTCCGGCGGGTGACTTCTATCTTCCGGAAATCCCTCGGGCACCGGTCGTCTTGTTGTCGGGCGGCGTCGGGCTGACACCCATGGTCAGCATTCTGGAGACAATCGTCGAAGAGCATCCGAACCTCGAAGCTCACTTCGTCCACGGCGCGTTGAACAGCACTACTCACGCCATGGATCAGCATGTCCGCAAGCTCGCCAACGCTCACGGCAACATCAAAATCAGCAGTTTCTATAGTGATCCCCGCAGCGAAGATGCGGCCGGCTTGTCTCACGACTTTGATGGCTTCATCACGGCGGAATGGCTTCGGGAGAACACACCTGTTCACGAGGCCGAATACTACCTCTGTGGACCCAAACCGTTCCTTCGTGCCCTCGTCCCGGCTCTTGTCAGGGAAGGCGTTTCAAGCGAGCGGGTGCACTACGAGTTCTTCGGGCCATCGGACGAACTTCTTGCCGCCTGAGCGGCCGAAGGTAATCTCTCAGAAAAGTGCCTCATGGTACTCCTTCTGATAGCTTTTCCACGATGGAGTGGCTCTCGTTAGAGCCGGCGCCAGAGCCTGCTGCGGCCATTGCCGCGGCTGGCAGCGTGAAAATGAACCTCGCGCCGCGGGGTTCATTTTGCTCCGCCCATAGCTTTCCGCCATGGGCTTCCACGATGGAGCGACAGATAGCCAAACCCATGCCCATCCCTCTTTCCTTTGTCGTGAAAAACGGGTCGAATATCCGCTCCGGAAACTCAATACCTCCACCTCGATCAATAACCTCGGTGAAGACCTCATCGTCCTTGCGATAGACCCGAATTTCAAGCAGCCTGTCATCCGGCGCCGACACCATTGCATCCAAGCCGTTTTGAACAAGGTTCATCAGGACCTGCTGGATCTGCACGCGATCGAATGCCACCAGTTGCTGGCTGCTCTCGATCTCAACCTGAACGCGGATACGCTGCCTGGAGGCTTCAGCCGCCACAAGATCGGCCACCTCGTCAATGATGCCCTCCAGCGAGGTAGCGTCGCGAACATCCATGGAATGCTGGAAAAGGGCGCGGATCCGTCGCACGACCTCCGCGGCTGAATTCGCGCTGCGAATGATGCGCTCGGCCGATTTTCTTGCTCGCGCCACGTTTGGTGGGTCCGCGTCAAGCCAGCGCACGCAAGCATCCGTCGAGTTGACGATGGCCGAGAGCGGCTGGCTGACTTCGTGTGCGATGGACGCTGACAACTCGGCCAGACTGGCCGCCTGGGCCGCGCGTGCCAGTCCCTCTTGTGCCATGCGCAGATTCTCTTGGGCCTTAACCTCCCCGTCTATATCCAGGTAGATGACATTCCATTGGATGATCGCGCCCGAGGCATCGCGCATTGGAGCTGCTCGGGTCTCTACCCAACGGTATTCACCGTCGAACCGGCGAAGACGATGTCGGCGCGCGTAAGGTTCGCCCGATGCGAGGCAACGCGCATATTGCTGCTTGACGCCCTCGACGTCATCGGGATGAACCCCGGCATCCAGTGTCCCCTCAAGCCGGGATTTTCCGGAACCATCAAGCGCCTGCAATTCGTAGCCGAGGAACTCTCTCAGGCCTTGCCCGCGGAATATTGGCTCCCCATCGGGGGCGGCGCAGTCGATCATGAGCGGCAGGGTTTCTACCAATTGCCAGAGAAAGCGCTCCCTCTCCCTCAAGGCTGCCTCGGCCTGCACCTGGTCGTCGATATCCAGAAGCACACCGTACCATTGCAGAATGGAGCCGTCCTCATCGCGGAAAGGCTCCGAACGGCCCTCCACCCATCGGTACGTCCCGTCAGCGCGTCGCATTCGGTACCGCATAACGAACGCCTGACCGGTGCGCCGACACTTGGCCAAATGATCACGGACAGCCACCAGATCGTCGGGATGGACCTGTTGCCGACGCGCGACCTCCCCTCTTGGCTCATCCGGGGAATCGAAGTCCTCGAGATCAAAGCCAATGAAATCCCTTAGCCTCTTGTTGACGTAGGTTGGATCTCCCTCGGTGTTCGAACACCAGATCTGCGCAGGTACCGCATCGACCAGGCGCCGAAGCTGCCGCTCACTGTCGCGCATTGCCTCCTGTGCGCGCACCTCGTCGTCGATATCGAGCGAGATGACGAGCCATTGCACGATCTTTCCGTCGTCATCGCGCAACGCCTCCGCACGCCCATCAACCCAACGATAAGCTCCATCCGCCCGCCGCATGCGATACTTCATGGAATATGGCTCGCCGGTCACCAGCGAGTTTCTGACGGCATCAAACAGGCGCGTTGCGTCCTCGGGATGCACGAGAGAGTGAATCGCCGCGCTCAGACGACTTATGCCCGGCCGGTCCAGTTGATTTACGTCACTCAAACCAAAGAAATCGAGTAGTCGGCGGTTAAAGAAAATCGGCTGACCCTCTGGGGTCAGTCGCCTGATCTGCACGGGCACAAGGTCGACCAACTGCGAAAGTTCACGTTCGCGTTCCCGCAAAGTCTCAACACTCCGACGCAATGTGACAAGTGCCAGTTGGTGCTGCCTAGAGATCGCTGCCACGACCAACGCAGAAAACGCAGAGATGCCCAGAAACAGCTGCAGCATGATTTGTTTGTGTTGTTGAGATTCGGCGTCGCCCGCAAACTGGCTTGTGCCGGAAATCGTGAAGGCCGCAGTGATGAGCGCGAGGAAAGACAGGGCGAGAACTGTACCCTTGAATTCGAAACGGACCGCGACCCAGAGAAGCGGCGGCATGATGATGTATGCGTAGGGCAGAAAGCCGCTCAAGGAAAGAGCGGCGATTCCAAGAAACACCAGCGCCAGAGCGCAGACCTCGGTCCAGCGCGCCGCGAGAAATTCACTCTTTCCACGCCAATTCTGGAACACCACAAGAGCCAGGGGTGCGATGATGGCAACCCCGGTGGCATCGCCGATCCACCATAGCGGCCAAGCTGTGGCAAAGGCTTGGATGTCAAACCAAGCAAGCGTCGCGCTACCTACCGTTGCACTCAAGATTGGTGCGACACTGGCACCCAGTACAAGCAGCGCCAGTACCTCGCGCAAAGTCTCTAGCCGAACCGGTTCGCCGCAAAATCGCTTTAAAAGCCATGCGCCGAACGCAGCTTCGCAAGCGTTTCCAACGTAGATCAGGGTCGCGACGGTAATGGAATTGTGAAACCAGGCGAGATTTCCAAGAAGTTCGCCTGCGAGCCCCACCAGTATCCACCAGGGCCAACTGCGTTGCGAGGCAAGGACAAGGGTCGCAAGGAACAAGCCGCTCGGCGGCCAGATTGATATTCCTGTCCCAGGAATGATTGCAAGAAGGTGGGCAAACCCGCTGCCCGCAACGTAGGCCGCGACAAACAGCCCCGCGTGGAGCGCTTGGGGGCGATGTGATCGGACGCTCATCAAGACCTGTTCCTGTCGAAGTCGAACCGGATTATGCATTCAACGGCATCAACGCTGCGGTGCGAGCGCGTTTTGGCATACCCCGGCGATCCCCTGCTTGGCCGCGGCATCGGTCTTCTTTCCCGAGCCGGTCCGCTCAACACCTATCGGGCATATCTACACGGAAGCCAATGATAAAAAGCCGGCTGCAGGCACGACAGGTCTTCTTCGCCTGGGCCCAGGCGCGTTTCTTCCGGAAGACTTGCTCCGCATCGGCGCAGACTGGACGACACCGCAAAGCCTCCGGCGGGCTATGAGAAAGCGGCGATCGCTGCGGATATCGAGAAGCTCGTGAAAGTGCTCAAACTCGGCCCGCCCATCAATCTGGCCGGCCACGGCATGGGCGCATACGCCTACGCGGCTCAGTATCGCGAGGAAGTGACGACGCTGACGATCCTCGACGTACCTCTGCCCGGCATAGAGCGATGGAGCGCGCTGTTAGAGAGGACTCGCTGCCCTCTAGCTTTCGAACGCGTTGATCTCGCGATGACGAGCAAATTCGCAATCGACGCGTTTTGACAGGTCGCCCTTTGTAATCGGAGCGACGCCGCCGGCACGCAGAATGGGGGAGAAGGCCGTCCGCAAGGGGCGGCTGGGACGGCCTTCTGGCGGACAACGTCCGCTTTGCGGCGCGGAGGGGAACGCCGCCGCAGGCCTCGTCCGGCAACACGCTTGAGATGTTGCCGAAGCCGAGTGCACCTTGATTATGCTGGCGGTCGTCCAGGAATGAAACCTATACCGACGTTTCACGCTTGACGATGCTGACTACTTCTCCTTGATCGTGGCTCCGGGGAAGTGTCCCTGTAGACGCAGGTATAGTTACCTTATTTCCAAAGATTGGATACGCAGAGTGACCGGACAGCCGACTGCCAAGCGGCCCGATCATTTCCAGATCACTGATCGGTCACGCCTTGTTGTGGCATGACGCAAAGCCAATTTGAGACATGCATGCACTGCCAAGACACCATCGCCTCGAACGGGAGGCCCGTTGAATGCGCGAAGAGGACAAAGCGCTTTCACCGGAGCAGCATTGCTATGAGGACGGTGACCGCCACTCTCGTATTCAACCAGACGGAACGTTCGCAGGCTTGGCTCCGGCTGCCGGCGTCGGACGAGAACGTTTCAAAATGCTTCAGTCGCTCTCTTGGATAGCCCTGCATCGCGCATCGATCCAGGAAGGCTATCCCAGGCGCGGATAAGTTCACTCAGGGACGCGACTTCCATCTTGCGCATGACGTTGCCCCGATGAAGCTTCACCGTCACTTCGCTGATGCCGAGGTCAAAAGCGATCTGCTTGTTAAGCCGTCCATGCGCCACCTCCTGCAAGACTTCGCGCTCTCGTGGCGTCAGTGTCTCGTGCCGCTCCATGTTGCGTTTGACGAGCATCGTCTCCATCCGCCGCGCCGAATCCAAGTCGATCGCGGTCGTGATTGCATCCAGCAGTGTCTGGTCTCGTACCGGCTTTATCAGGAAATCGACGGCGCCAGCCTTCATCGCCTGCACGGTCATCGGAATATCCCCGTGTCCCGTGAGGAAAATCACCGGTTTCGGGTTTCCAGTTTGCGTCAGGTGACGCTGCAAATCGAGACCGCTCGCTCCCGGCATGCGAACATCCAGGATCAGGCAGCCGGGGCTATGCAGCGTGTCGGAAGCGAGCAATTCTCGGGTCGAGGCGAAGCAGGCTGATTGGAACCCCGCTGATGCAATCAACTCGGACAGTGCCTCACGGACAGAGGCGTCATCATCGACAATGATGACGAGCGGCTGTTCGCCGTCACTCCGGTGCCACGAACCTGCCTTTCGCTGTAGTGACTGGTCAGATTTCATCATTACCCTCCATTTCTGGATCACGCAGGGCGTTGGCGAGCGTAGCAAGCAGAACCTGCGCGTCGAACGGTTTTCGGAAGCAACCACCAATGTCCTGGCCGCTATGCTGTTCGGCAAGCTCGTGACGTCCGGTTATCAGGAAGACGGGCAGATCGGGACGCACTTTCCTCACGAAATCTCGTAGTTCAAACCCGTCCATACCGGGCATGCCAATATCCGTGATAACTGCATCCACGCCAGACAGACCGCTGGCAAGAAACGAGCCTGCCGATGAGAAGCTGCGAGCCAGATAGCCAGCGGACTCCAAAAGATCCTCCAGCGACTCCAGTAGTCTCAGATCATCATCGACAATTGCCACCACCCGCCGATGCTTGGTCATTCTAGGCTTCCCCACCCTGCGAGAGTGCGTGATCGGTATTTCCAGGCGTTCTGCGATACGCACGAGGTCGGCAAGCGAGGCCGCCTCCATCTTCTGCATCACATTGCGTCGGTGAATCTGCAGCGTCACTTCACTGATGCCGAGCGCGGCGGCCGCCTGCTTGTTGAGAAGACCGCTCACCACCAGAGGCAGAACCTCGCGTTCGCGCGGCGTCAGGTCAAGATAGCGACGCTTCAATTTCCCTGACTCGGCACGCTCTGCCCTCTTTTCCTTATCCAGTGCAATTGCCGCGTTTATGGCGTTCATCAGATCCGCGTCGGTAAACGGCTTGGTCAGGAAGTCTACCGCGCCGTCCTTTATCGCGCGCACGGAGGATCGGATATCACCGTGGCCGGTTATGAACACAATCGGTGGATGCTCCCCTTCAGCAATCTCACTTTGGAGGTCGAGACCGTTGATGTCGGGCAGTTCGATATCGAGGATCAGACAAGCGGGTGCATCCGGCTTTTCAAAGTTGACATAGTCCCCGGCGGATCCGAACGCCATCGCGCGAATGCCGTGCGAGGCCAGGAGCTCGCAGAGCGCCTCACGAATTCGGCTGTCGTCATCGACAATGAACACAATATGCTCGTCTCTCATCATACCGAAGCATCCACTTTGATCGGCAGCGTAAACGCAAACGTGGCACCCTCAGACTCGTTGTTCTGCGCCCACAACCGCCCTCCGTGCGACTCGATGATCGAACGACAAATTGCCAGGCCCATGCCCATTCCGTTCACTTTCGTGGTAAAGAAGGCTTCAAAGATCCGTTCCGGATACTCGACGCCCGTGCCGTGGTCGCTGACTTCGGTTTGAATCATCCCCGCGACGCGACGTGTGCGCACCTTCACCACCCGATCGGTCGCAACTTCGTCCATCGCGTCCATTCCGTTGCGGATAAGGTTCACCAGAACCTGCTGAATATGCACCCGATCCAGAGCGATCTGTGGAAGGTCGAGCGCGATATCAACGTCGACGCGAACACGACGTCGTAATGCCTCCTCTGCAATGAGATTGATTGCTTCACCAATTACGCTTGCCAGGTTGGTATTGCTCCTCGCTTCGACGGGATGTTTGAACAGTGCGCGGATCCGACTGACGACGTCCGCGGCGGAGTTTGCGTCACGGATGATGCGCTCGGCGGTGATCTTGGCCCGCTCCAGATTCGCAGGCTTGGCCGATAACCAGCGATGGCAAGCGTTGGAATTGGCAACGATTGCGGCCAGCGGCTGATTGACCTCATGCGCGATCGACGCCGACAGTTCGGCAAGGCTTGCCGCCTGGGCAGCGCGAGAGAGCCGTTCTTGCGCTAGCCGCAACTCTTCCTGCACCTGAACCTCGCCATGAATGTCCAGGCAAATGACGTTCCACTGAATGATCCTGTCCTCCGAGTCCCGCATCGCGGCGGCTCTTGTTTCAACCCATCGGTATTCACCATCATAGCGCCGCAGGCGATGCTTGCGCGCGTAGGGCTCGCCGGTTGCAAGAGAATGCGCATATTTCTCCTTCACGCCGGCAACGTCATCGGGGTGCACTCCGGCATCAAGCGTACCGTTCAATCGGGACTTTCCAACGCCGTCCAATTCCTCCAGGTTGTATCCGAGAAACTCTCGGAGCTGCTGGCTGCGATAGACTGGTTCACCATTCGGCATGGCGCAGTCGATCATCGCCGGAAGGGTTTCCACCAGCTGCCACAGCGACCGCTCCCGTTCACGTAGCGCCTCCTCGATCCGCAACTGATCGTCGATGTCATGCGACAGGCCGTACCATTGCAGGATATCTCCATTCTCATCGCGCAGCGGTTCAGCGTTGCTCTCGACCCAACGGTAGACGCCGTCCGCCCGGCGCAGGCGAAACCTCTTGGTGAAGTTCCCGCCGGTTGCGACAGATAATTTAAGCGCTTCCTCGAGGCCGGTCGCATCGTCGGGGTGGACCGCTGCCTTCAGAGTTGTTGCCAGCCGGTCAATGTCTGGCTGCCGTGTATCCGCGGCATTCAAACCAAGAAAAGCCATCATGCGTTTGTTGAAAAAGGTCGGTTCGCCTTGTCGGTTCAATCGCCAAAGCAGGCTTGGGACCATATCGACCAGTTGCGAAAGTTCTCGCTCCCGATCGCGAAGGGCCTCCTGCGCTCGCATCTCGTCATCGATGTCGATCGAGATCGCGTACCAATGCGCGATCGCTCCATTTGGATCGACCAGGGGCTCTGCGCGGCCGTCGACCCAACGATAGGCGCCATCGGCTCGGCGCAAGCGATACTTCATGGAATAAGGCTCACCTGTTACCACTGAATGGCGGACGGCTTTCAGAAGGCGCACGGCATCGTCAGGGTGAACGAGCTTTTCCATCGCGCGGGCCAATCGGCTCTCGCCTTGCCTTTCCAGCTGCGCAAGATCGGTCCAGCCAAAGAAATCGAGCAGGCGCTTGTTGAAGAAGGTCGGTTCGCCCTCGGGTGTAAGACGCCTGATCTGCACCGGTACCATGTCAACAAGCTGCGAAAGCTCGCGCTCCCGGCCGCGCAACGCCTCAACGGTTTTCTTGTAGACATCGATGTCGAGCGCTATGCCGAACCACCCGACGACACGGCCCTGTTTGTCGCGCGCGGGCCGTGCGGCGGTTCTGGCCCAGACATAGCTTCCACTGACACGACGAAAGCGAAACTCGACATTGAAGTCGTCGCCAGTTTCCAGACAACGACGCCATCTCGCCGCGACGTGATCATAGTCATCGGGATGTAACAGTTGCTTCCAGGCGGTATCGCCCTGATCCAGCGAGGTGTTCAGCTGCTCCGGCGTCACACCCAGCGAGCTTTGGGCGAAAGGATGCAGGTAGATCCAACGTCCGGCGGCATCGAATGCCCACCCGTTGCCGAATATGCTCTCGACGGCCCTGGCCGACCGCATCGGCTCGATATCATCCACCGCCGACAGGTCGGAAACCGCCGCTATATGCGGCTCTCTTTCCGTTACCAGATCGTCGATGTCGATGCTGACACTGTATCCTGGCTCTGCGCGGGTCTCCGTCCATCGATACTTGCCGTTTGTCTGGAGTTGGCGGTGCCTGGTGACCTGGGGAACGCCCGTCCAGAAGGCGCGGGCGGCCGCATGAGCGGCCGTCGTCCGGTCGGCTGGATGAATACGGCTCAACGAATGCGGCTGTTCTTGCGTGACCTTCCTCTCCAAAGCCGCGGTTGCGACATCGCCAAACCGCTCGCTGGCAACGGAGGTATCTCCATCAATGAACGTGCCGTACCAACCGAGCACACGGCCTTGACCATCGCGCAAGGGCTGGGCCGAACTCCTGCTCCATCCGTAAGCACCACTTTCACGCAACAAGCGATGCTCGACGTTGAAATGCTCACCCGTTTCAAGGCACCTGCTCCATTGAGAAGTAACGAGCCCGTAATCGTCCGGGTGAATCATGCGCCTCCAACCAAGCAAGCCACCATCTGCCGGCGAACTGAACTCTTCGAGCGTAATCGCCAGGTGCGACAGAACCGCAGCGCTCACGTAAATGATCTTGCCGGACGCATCGGCGGCCCAAGCGTTGCCGACCACGCTCTCGATGAACCGCACAGCTTGCAATACATCGGGCGCGATTTTGCCAGGTTGGTTGAACGCCTTCGTCATTGCCTTCTCCTGCCGGACGAGGAAAGCCTTTGTCAGCGCTCTGCATAGCACTTGTCTTGAGATCAGGACCGGGTGAACTCGTCACTTATCCTATTCCCGCTGCGCCTCGTGTGCACCCTATGGAAATCTATGACAACCGGGTGGTGCAATCTAACCTGTACTTCAGGATAGCTTGGTCTGGATCGTTGCGACGGGGTGGGAGCCGCCGGACAACGAGTTGACCTCCGTTACGTGTCGGCGTCCAGGGTGGCTTCGCGCTCTACCTCACGTTGATCATCGTTCTGGACTCACAAGCGATACCGAGCCAAGGCGCCGTTTATCGCCCACAAATATCGACGGCCGACCAAGCTAGGCTAGTGGTTTTTGCTGCCTCTGAGCGTAGATTTCGATAGATTGAAACTTTGGCATGAGGGGTAGAGCGGTGGCTAATAAAGCCCAGGCTTTCTCTGTCCGGTTGGAGAAGCCAATGAAATCAACGTTTCGCCCAGTTAGCAAAACCAATTCAGAAGCAGCGCGTACACAAACGCAACACCGAGATGGATCCGAACCAGGATCAAGTGGGGAAGCAGTCGTTGTGCCGCCAGTTGAAAGAGAATCGGCCCGGCGCGATTTTCCAGCAATGCGCCGATGGCGTGGGGTCGGGCTGCACCGCCCGCGGTTCGCGTATCTCGCGCTATTTTTCGCAGCCTATGTGTTGGGATGCGGATTCGCAAATGTGCTGGCGATCGTGCCTGGCATAACTGTTTCGATTTGGCCTCCTGGCGGGGTCTTCGTCGCTACCCTGATCCTAACATCTCCATACAGTTGGCCCTGGTGGATATTGGGGGGCTGCCTGGCTGAGATGTTCGCGCAGATCGTGTGGTTTCACAGTCCGCTGCCTGCCGGCTTTTTGATCTACGTGGGCAATGCCCTGTGTGCTATTGCCGGCGCTGCTCTCGTCAGCCGGGCGACCGGCAAGCCGGTCAAGTTGGAGACCTTGCAGCAGGTCCTTGCATTCGTCGTTTTTGGAGCGGGAATTGCGCCGCTCATAAGTGCGACGGTGGGAAGTGCGACGCTTGCTTGGTTCGGTGTAAAAGCGCAGACTTTCACAGGCGTGTGGCCGCTATTTTGGATTGGAGATGCTACCGGCATCCTGCTCGTTGCGCCACTTGTATTGGTTTTGGTCCAATACTGGCGCAGCAAGTCCAAACTATCTGCCGCGCAGTTGGCAGAAGCCGGAGTGCTCGGTCTGATTTTTTTGGGAGTCGCCGCTCTCTCCCTGAGTGATAACTATCTTCCGTCTCCCTACATCATCCTGCCATTGCTTCTTTGGGCCTCAGCGCGTTTCGAGTTCCGGGGAGCCGCAGTCGCGCTGACACTCCTCGGCTTAATGACGTTGGCACTTACAATATCTGGTGACAGTCAGTTTGTCGGCGAGTCCCAAAGGCAAAGGCAGGTAATGCTGCAGCTTTTCCTGGCGATATCAGCGTTTTCAGCGCTGATTGTCGCCGCCATCTCGCGACAATATCAACTGGCGTTGCTGACTGTGCGCGAAAGCGAGCGCCGCCTTCAGCAATTGATCGATGCAGTCCCAGCGCTCATATGGTGCACAACTCCAGAAGGTATACCCAGCTACCTCAACAAACAGGCCACGGACATCACAGGCATGACTCTCAAGCAGGTGATCGCGCCCGACGGGTCAAGGTCTCTGACAGACATTCATCCAGACGACCGGCAATCAACAGATGAGGCACTTAAGCGCTCGTTCGAGACGGGCGCGTCATTTGTGGGTAGGTATCGCCAATGCCGAGCGGACGGACCCCACAGATGGGTTGAGGCGCGCGCCGAACCATTGCGCGACGAATCCGGCACGATCATTCAGTGGTATGGCGTGTCTGTTGACATTGAAGACATGGTGAGGGCGCAGGAGGCCCTGAGTGAACGAGAGGAGGAGCTCTCCCAGCTTGTCAATATGGTTCCAAGCCACGTTTGGCGTCTGACCCCTTCGGGCGAACCAGCATTCTTCAACAAACGCATGATCGACTTCCTTGGCTTGAATGTTTCAGATACGCTCAAACCGGGTATGACGCGGTTAGCCGCCTTGGTGGAGGCATCCGTTCATCCGGAAGACGCGGTTCCGTTCAACGATTTGCTTTCCCGCGCGCTCGCCACCGGGGAAGTCTTTGCCATGCGATACCGTCTGCGCCGGGCGGACGGCGTTTACCGCTGGATGTCCAGCCGCGCCGAACCGCGTCGGGATCAGTCCGGGCTTATCGTCCAATGGTACGGCATTTGTCATGACATTGACGATCAAATGCGTGCCCAAGACGCGTTGCGCGAACGGGAACGCGAGCTATCGCTGCTTGTGGACATGGTGCCGGCTTTCATCGCACGTCAGGCTTCAGACGGAGCGTTGACGTTCTTTAACAAGCGGTTGGTAGACTTCCTCGGGCTAGACGTTGCGCATGCGGACAAGTTGGGGATGAGGCGCGTGACCGCCATGATCCAAGCTGTCGTCCATCCCGACGATGTTTCCCTGGTGAGGGAGAACGCCACACGCGGCTTCTCGACAGGCGAACCCTTCTCGAATCGATATCGTATGCTTCGCGCCGACGGTGAGTATCGCTGGATGGACGGGCGCGCCGAGCCGTTGCGTGATGAGCGCGGGACGATAATGCAGTGGTATGCGGTCGCCATCGACGTCGATGATGAAGTGCGCGCGCAGCAAAGGTTGTACGATCGGGAGCGAGAGCTTTCGCAACTGGTGGATATGGTACCCAGCCCGCTCTGGCGGTTGACCCCAGAAGGGGAGCCGGTCTTCTTCAACAAAAGCTTGATTGAATTCCTGGGCCATGATGTTGGAGATGGGCGGCGCAAAGCATTGGCCGCTGCTCTTGTGTCTGCGATCCACCCAGATGACATGACAGCGCTTGAAGCATCACTGAACAAGGCACTTGCCACTGGCGAGAGCTTCTCCGTGAACTATCGCATGCGCCGCGCCGACGGCCTGTATCGCTGGATGTCTGGCCGCGGAGCGCCTCTGCGGGACACCGGCGGGCGCATCCTGCAATGGTTCGGCATTTGTCACGACATCGACGATCAACTTCGCGTCGAACAGGTCCTGCGCGAGAGGGAGCGCTCGCTGCGCCAACTTATTGAAACCTTGCCCGCAATGGTCGAATGCACGGGGCCAGACGGCCATCCGGTCTATCGAAGTGAGCAGCTTTGCGATTTCCTAGGATACAAACTTGAAGCGCCGGTCGGATCGGGAGAGCCGCGGCCGTCCGCAACGCTCAGTGCCGCTGTCCATCGTGAGGATATGCCCCTCGTCCGCGAGAACCATGAGCGCGCATTGGAAAACGGCACCCCTTATGCGCAGAAGCATCGTCTGCGGCGTTCGGATGGTGAGTACCGCTGGGTGGAAACCCGAGCTGCACCCATGCGAGACACCGACTCTTCGATTATTCAATGGAATGTTATCTGCCTGGACATCGATAGCGAGGTCAGGACGCAAGAGGAATTGCGTTTGACGCGAGAGGGCCTGGCGCGAGCATTTCAGGCGGCAAGCCTTGCCGAACTTTCCGCTTCGATCGCCCATGAGGTGAACCAGCCGCTGGCAGCGATCGTGGCAAACTCGCACGCATGTCAACGCTGGCTCACAGCCGACCCTCCAAATCTTGAGCGAGCGCAAAAGACGATCGGACGCATTACGCGCGATGCAAACGCTGCGGCTGATGTTGTGAGCCGTATCCGCGCATTGTTCAAGCGATCCCTGGAGACCGAAGCGAGCGCCACCCCCCACGAGGTCATCGCGGAGGCCCAGAGCCTGATGGCCGACGAGGCTGCACGACGTCGTGTCCGGATCGAGGTGAACATTGCGAACGAACTTCCGTTTGTTCCTATGGATCGCGTTCAGGTCCAGCAGGTGCTGGTCAATCTGATGAGAAATGGCATCGAAGCCATGACATCCTCGGATGCGCCCAGGGTTCTAGGTCTAAGCGTGTATCCGATGGACAACGCGGTACAGATCGCGGTGAGCGATCTGGGCACAGGCGTGGAGTTCCCGGACAGGATCTTCGAGCCATTCTTTACAACGAAGCACGACGGCATGGGCATGGGGCTGGCGATCTGCCGTTCGATAGTCGAATCACACGGTGGGCGGCTTTGGGCGGAGAAAAACGAGCCGCAGGGCACCATCTTTTTCTTCACATTGCCGACTGAGCCAATAACAGTCGCTTGAGGCGCGACTTACATGGAGTTATATCGCCGGTCTAGAGGAGCCGCACCTCGGCCCCGGCCGTTAGCGGCCTACTTTGCCGGTGTTACGAGCTCCGTTTCGGCAGTATCAAGAACGAAGACAGCCAGGATCTTTGCTGGCTCGCTATCGCTGGCGTTCGCGCTTACGCGGTGATGGTCGCCGGGAACTTCGACCCAGTTTTCGCCAGTCTTGTATACCTTGATTTCGCCGTCGTTGATCTGGCTCTTGATGCTGCCTTCGATTACCGTGGCATAGATAAAGGCGCTCCTGGGATGCGTGTGTGAAGGGTTGTGACCACCAGGGCCATATTCGACCAGAACACCGCGCATGCTCTTTCCTGGCACGTTGGGAAGCGCTTGGTCGAACACCACTGAGACCTTGGCATTATAGGGCTGGTCCGAGGCTGCTGCAGGTGTAATCAGCGCCGCAAACATCAAGCCAGTCGCCAACTTTCGCATGAATATCTCCTCCTGCTTCATATTCGATTAATCTCGGGTGCGATCGTATGCCCGGCGCTCCGAAAGGAGGAGCTATACGTAGGTTGGTGGTGTTATGCATACGTGCCCGCCCCTGCGGCCGGGCGTAATCAAACATTGCACGTTGTTGCTCGACCAGCCGGGATTGGGCAGCATCAATGGTTTCGGCAGCTGGCATGAGCCTTTGTTGCCGGCGCGACAATGCCAGACCTCAAACTCGACGCCACGCACGCCGCGTCGCCCTATACCAACAGACAATTGGAATTTTAACACGTTGTGTCAGCTTACGTCAGACTGGCGCAGCGCGGCTCGAGACAATTCGGAAAAAGCGCGCGGCGCCTCTTCCGAAACTGCGTCCGTTCAGTTGGCTTTCGAGGGTTAGATTTTCATGTCAGATAGCCCGCTCAGCCGCTGTTGGTTGCTGGCAAGCCTCGCGCTCCTCTTCGCCCTTGGCAGTGCCCATTTGACGCTGGCCCAGATGCCACCGTCCTCGATCACCGTCATTCTCACACCTGATCAGAGTGCCATCGAGATCGAACAAACGCTGGGCGCCGCCTTAAAAGTCGGCGGGTCGGTGACTGTCGAATGGCGCGACGAGTCAAATGAAAATGCAGGCTCCGGCAATGCGACAATACCCGGCACTGGAACGAGCGAGACAACGCCCCACATTGCACCTTCCGCCGACACGGACGAAAATGAGATATCGGCCAGGACGCTGCCAGCTTTTCAAGCCGCGGATTCAGTGGAATCCTTCGACAGCGTTTCCGGCCACCTTCTCAATGGGCTGCAAATCGGTTTTGCCGGCATCTACGGTATCGGTGGGGCGATGGCAGACGTCGTGGCGGGGATCCATGCCGAGGGATGGTCGGTGATTTCTGTTGCCACAACTGCCCTCTGCGCCATCACGGCTGGCCTCGCCGCAGCACTGGCCAGCCGCCTCCTCATGAACCGGCTTTTCGGTGCATCGGTTGAGGTTGTCGACGGGCTGCACCGTGTGCGGGCCTCGATGATCAGACTCTGCTTCGATATCGCCTATCTCGCGCTCCTTGCAACCGTCGCACACGGCGTCATCAGGGTCTTCCTAGGGCGGGGGACCGCTTCGGCTGAATTGGCTCACGCTGTCGTCACCATCGCGCTGATATCGGCGGCCTATATTGCGGGCGCCCATTTCCTCTTCGCCCCGACACGCCCTGCAATCCGTCTGCTCGATATCGCCCATCCCCGCTTTCACGCCAACATGCTGTCAGCTTATGGCGCGATGGTCGCCGTCGTCAGCGCCAGCGTGCGCTTTGCCCACCAGCGCGCACTAGACCCGGTCGCCATCGACGGCTGCTTGCTGACCGGCGTCACGGCGCTGACATTCGTGAAGCTCTACTGGTTCATCGCCGGCGCCCGCGATATCCGCACGCTGTTTGCCGGCTCGAATCCCGGACATTTGCGCCGCGCCATCGCCTTCGGTGTGCCGGAATTCTATGCGCTGAGCGCAATGGTACTGTGGCTAATGACCGCCATCGTCGCCGGCAGTCCGCACAGCGCCGCCTGGAGCTTTGCCGGCGGCGCCACACAGATCATCCTGCTCGCCCTACCGATCCTGGCCTTCGGGATCCATTCGTTAGCCGGAGCCGCCGCCGCGCGCCGCCGCACGCTGACCTCCTCGCCGCTTCATGCGGCGATCTCGGGCAGCGTGCAGACGGCGCTTGCCGGCGCTATCTGGCTGATCGGCCTGCATGCCATCATCGGCCTGTGGCGGCCGGTAATGGACGGGCACGAGACCTCTGGCGCCGTCGGCTGGATCGCCGTCCTCGAGCGCATCAGTCTTGCGATCGTGGCTGCCTGGGTCATCTGCAGCTTCCTGTGGAAGAGTTTCGAGGCTTTCTCACCCTCCGTCCGCGTCGCGATACCCGGCGACCAGGAGGACGACACGGATGCCCACCAGCGAAGCCGGCTCGCGACGATCCTGCCGCTCATCCGCAACCTCATTTTCGGTGGCATCTTGGCCGTCACCAGCCTCGTCATTCTCTCCGCCCTCGGCATAAACATCGCGCCGCTGCTCGCAGGCTTCGGCGTGCTCGGTCTAGCCCTTTCCTTCGGTTCACAAACGCTGGTAAAGGATGTCGTCTCCGGCATTTTCTTCATCGCCGACGACGCCTTCCGCGTCGGCGAATATGTCGAAAGCGGCAAGCTCAAGGGGACGGTCGAGCGGATCTCGCTCCGTTCCCTGAGGCTCCGCCACCAGAACGGTCAAGTGCACACCGTCCCCTATGGCCAGCTTCAAGCGGTGACCAACTACAGCCGCGACTGGAGTACGGTGAAGTTCGAACTCAAATTCGAGCACGACGCCGATCCCGAAAAGATCCGCAAGACCATCAAGAAGGTCGGACTGGCCATGCTCGAAGACCCGGAAACCGGCGGCGAGTTCCTCGTGCCCTTGAAGATGCAGGGTATCCAGGACGTGACCGAAAACTCTCTCGTCGTCCGCCTCAAGTTCACCGCGCGGCCCGGCAACCCAAGCATACTCCAGCGTGAGGCGATGAAACGCCTTCTTCCTGCATTGCGCGAAGCCGGCCTCGACCTTGCCTCGAACGCTGTCACCGTTCGCTCTCGTGCCGCCGGTATTGTTGAAGCGGAGGCTGCGGCGGCAAACATGACGCTGGCCAGGAAGCCGGTAGAAATCGAGGCGGCTGTGTGAGGCATGTGTCGCCGTGCCGACCTGGTCGCCGCAGTTCACGAAGCTACGATCACCTAAGCGCGCCGGAGCGGATTTACGCAGACACCGTAAATGAATCGAAGGGGAAAACATTTGGCAAACTGCTATCGCGTTGCTGAACGTGGGCTTGGCCGCAAGTTGACCAGCTCTTCCGAACAGCTCGGGTTGATTTTTTGGCGGGCCATGGCAGTGTTCGTCTTCCTTTTCTGCCTCGCTGGTTGTTTAACGCAGCGCGTGGAGCTTGCAACGCTGCCCAAAACTGTGTCTCCCACCTCGCAAAGCCCTCAGACCGTTCACGCAAGTTCCGAAACCTTCGACCTCCTCTACGTTACCGATCGCGCACGTGTAGCCGCTTCGGAAAGTGCACTGGCTTATGGTGCCGAAAGGGCCAGTTTCTTGAGCTTTGGCTCGGTGTCGATCACCCCGACACGTAGCTCTCTCAGCAGCAAAAAGCGGTTACGTGCCAGCGCGTTTTCCGAGACCGGACGGTTTCCGGCGACACCCTACGGCGTCGAGGCGACCGCAAACGGGCTACGCCGCCCTCCGGCGGCACTAGCGGCCCACGACCAGGCCGCCGCATCCCTACAGGCTGAAGTCGCTCGTCGTCTCGCAACAGCCGATCGTAAAGAAGTCGTGGTCTTTATTCACGGATACGGTAACAGTTTCGACGACGCCGCGCTCGCGACTGGCGAGATTTGCAGGTCGCTGCAGAACCAGTTTGTTTGCGTTGTCCTGACGTGGCCCGCGGGAGGCTCCGGCGGCTTATTTTTCGGTTACAATATCGACCGCGAGTCGAGCGAATTTTCAGTCGCGGACCTCAAGAAAGCCATCCGGATCATCGCAGAAACACAGGGTGTCGAGCGACTTCACCTCATGGCCCATAGCCGCGGAACCGATGTCCTCGCCAGCGTGATCCAGCAACTCGGCATTGAGGCTTATGTTGGCCGATCCTCGATATGGCAGCGTTTCAAAATCGCGAATGTGGTATTTTTCGCTCCCGATATCGATCTCGACGTGGCTTCCTCCAAGATGTTCGCGTGGGTATCGGATCCAGACCTGGCCTTCGGCAGCATATCAAGGCCAAGCGAGATCCCGCCTCAGGGCCCTCTGCATCTTACGGTCTATTCGTCTCCAGGTGACAAAGCGTTGGGGGCATCAACACTACTCTTTGGCAGCGCCTTGCGGCTGGGGCAGCTGGCTGTTGATAGGCTGCCCAAGGACAGGAGCGAGGCGGCGAACAGGTGGGCGGGGTCGCAGATGGGCGGTTTGGTCGATTTCATCGAGTTTTCGGGCGGCGGGTTGATTGGCCATAGTTATTTCTTGTCTGATCCGGCTGTTAAGGCGGACTTCGTTGCGCTCATCCGCGATAGAGTGAAGGCTGGCGATCCAGGTCGGCAAATCGTCGAGATCAAACGCCCTTTCTGGCGAGTAACTGATGTCCAGCAGGCCTTGCGATGATCGCTTTTCCGAACTTCGAAGCGATCTGCGGTAGGGCAGCGTCGTGCGGGGCGCCGGCTAACGAATCTCTTCTTTTGAGCGGAGTAGAACGACGGGCCATCGCTGACAGCCCAGGCCGGAAATGAGCGGATCGAGCGGCGGCAGCAGCGTAAGCCAGAGCCCGTTCGCGCGCGATTTGACCGGATAAAAGCCTCGTCTCGGAGGATCAGCATTGCAACGGCGGGGATCCGGGAAGCCCGGTCAAGCCGATCCGTTTGATTGAGGGACCCGAGACAACGAGGTTTTCGCCACCTCGCCTATCACTTCCCGCTCTGTCCAGAGCTCGTGCTATATCGATAATGTCGTCTCTGGCGGCAGTCGGTTCATTATTGGACCAGGCGACCCAAGCCCGATCCTGAATTCGCCCCCCTCACCTTTCTCAGTTCGAAATTGCCGTTGGGAAGATCAAGCGTCCATTCCGGGGCAAAGCCGATACCAAGAACGGCCGAGACGAGTGACACCAGCGAGAAGGTGTTGCACCAGGTATGGACGACGCTCTCGACCGCCGTTTCCATCGGTCGGTAGAACCGCGTCAACTTCGCGGTGGGCCGCTACAAGGTCGGCCAGCGTCTCGTCCGCGTCACGGATGATGACACACCCTGTCTTTGTACAAAGTTCGAAGTCAGGGATTTCGCGTTTGATTATCTCTATTTGGTCGTATGCCTGTCGCCTTTTCGCTTGCCTTCATCATTCGCGCTAACCGGTCCTGCACCGCTTGCGGCTCGTTGAAAATGTAAAGTCCCTCAAGGGCCTGGCGGAGTGTATCGTTAAAGGGCATGTAGGCTTCAAGGTGATCGAGCAACCAGTGGCTCATCATATCTTCGAAAGGGCCGACACCGAGTTGGCGAATGGCTTTATCATGTTCCGGTAGGCGGGCTTGCTCCAGGATGGCCATCACACGTCTGAGTTTGATCTCCGGCGGGCCATCATAGGTAGACCAGTGCCACTCCGTAGGGTCTGCGAGATAGCCTTCTGTATAAACTTGGGGATCCAACGCCTCGCCGCTACGCGCATCGCTCCTATAATCGACAGGTACCCAAGATAGGTCATTGGTAAGGTCAAAGCGGGTCGAGCGATTCATGAGACCTCCAAGGGATTGCGTGTTGATTGCAATGTCGAATCAGGCGTTATTCCGAACGGTTTCTAGTTAATCGCTCAACCAGCGTCACCCAGATCCGGTGAGAGGCTGAATCCGATTAACTGGCGTGTCAATGATGATCCGCCATCACATCCCGCTCGTTCGGACGCCAATCCTCAACAGATCTCGCGCTTCGATCATCTTACCCTTCAGATCCTCGATGCCGATCTCGTCCCAGGTAAAAGCAGTCCCGCTGTTCGCGTGATCGAGACCTGAGCGAGCCGATGTTTCCGCCCCGACGGAGAAGCCAAGATTGGCGTTCTCCAGGTCGCGGAAGATGTCGAGGTCGAACTGCTCATGATAAGCAGCTCGGTCCGGGCCACGGTGTCTGGCGAGAATGCGTCTGCACAACGCGATTGCTGGCTGTCTCCGCACAATCACGTCCTTCCGATGTATGGTCGTCGCTCCAGTTCAGCAGATTTCTGGGTCTGCCTCAGCCGGAGAAGATCTTTTCGCGCGATGAGACCGACCAGGCTTCTGGAAGTCGGATCGATAACGGGTATTCGGGCGACGTCGCTCGCAATCATGATATCCGCGATGTGGCCAACGGTATCATCGGGGTGCCCGATCGGAATCGATGTGTCCGATATCTTGTCTTTCAACAGTTCGACGCCGACGTCAGGCTCCCGCTGCCACCGCAGCGCGTCGGACCGGGACACGACGCCGATGAGCGCGCCATCGCCATCCACGACCGGATAGGTCCGGTGCGCTTCGTCCGTTAAGGCGAAATGCATGCAGACGTCCTCTATGGACATGGTTGCTGCTAAGGTGTCGACGGTGTTGACCATGATGTCGCGGGCGCGCGTGGACTCGAAGGGATCAACACCAATGGAACGCCGCAACAAGAGCACGGTGACTGCATAAGCAGCGATCGTCGCGGACAACAAAGGAATAAGCGATTCAAGGTCGCCCGTAATCTCGATCGCGAAAAACGTTCCGGTGAGTGGGGCACGCATTGTCCCACCCATCATCGCTGCCATACCTAGGAGCGCCCAGAACCCCGGATCTCCTGGCAGTGCCAGGCCGAGCAGCCATCCCAGCGCGCCTCCCAGGATCAAAAGCGGTGCAAGCACGCCACCTGACGTACCGGATGAGAGCGCGATCAGCCAGATAAAAGCCTTGACTAGGAGAATGGCGACCACCGTCGAGGTCGGGATGTTGTTATGCAGCAATCCTTCGATGACATCGTAGCCGACGCCCAGCGCACGAGGTTCCACCAGTCCGCCAAGTCCAACGGCAAGACCGCCAAGCGCCGGCCACCACATCCAGTGGATCGGTAGCCGTTCGAAAAGATCCTCGACCTTGTAAAGCAAGGTCGTGAGGAGACCCGATTGAAGACCGGAGGCAACACCCACCCCCGCACAAACGAGAATACCCCACCAGGGAAGGCTCGTCTGGAAATGCGTTGGAAACAGCGGACCGTTGCCGAACAACAGCGGACGCCAGGTTATGGCGACACAGACCGAAACTACGACGGGAATGAAGCTACGGGGTTTCCATTCAAACAAAAGCAGCTCTACCGCAAGCATGACGGCGGCAACCGGTGAGCCGAAAATCGCCGTCATACCCGCTGCCGCGCCAGCAACCAGTAACGTTTTGCGCTCCGCTGCACTCAAGTGGAAAAACTGCGCAAACAGCGAACCGATCGCGCCACCGGTCATGATGATCGGCCCTTCGGCCCCGAACGGCCCTCCCGTGCCAATCGAAAGTGCCGACGACAGTGGCTTCAAGACGGCAACCTTCGCCGACATGCGGCTGCCGCCAATAAGGATCGCCTCTATCGCTTCGGGTATGCCGTGTCCTCGGATCTTCTCCGAGCCGAAGCGTGCCATCAGGCCGATGACAAGCCCGCCGATGACAGGGATCAAAACCATCCAGGGCGAGAAGACGACCTCGGCAATGCGAACCTCCTCGGTGCTCACCCGCCCGAACCAGATGATATTGGTCACTAGGGCTATCAGGTTGACGAGGAGCCAGGCCGCAAGGGCGCCCCCAGTACCGATAATCAGGGCCAGGCCGATCAGCAGAAGCACGCGCCGGTCCGTTGTGAAATCGCCAGCTTCGCGGCGAGCAATGCCACCCATAAAATCGTGTCCGTGCGGGTGGGAGAGTTTTGATGGCATCGAGAGACCTGTTGAGACGCAGAATGGAGGGCGACAGCGCTATTATATCGCACTACGATATAAATCAAGTCGAAGTTGGCAGGCTGTTCCTGGGCGTGTATGGACGAGGCCAGCGGAACACTTTGGTGCGAACGGTGAAAAAAAAGAGAGATGAAATCACTGACGCCGACTACGAGGCCCTTGCCAATCTGCGCTACATCTTGCGCCGGTTTTCGGAGTTTTCGACGTCAGCTGCTCACCAGGAAGGGCTTCCCAGTCAGCAGCATCAGGCCCTGTTGGCCATAAAAGGCGATCGTGGGGACACACCCATGACCGTCGGGCTCCTGGCGGAGCGCCTCCTTATCGCACCGCACACCGCATCCGAACTTGTCGAGCGACTGGTCTTAGCCGGCTATGTCACGCGTGCGCCCGATCCTGCCGACAAACGCCGGCAGACACTCGCGCTTACCACCCGGGCTGCGGACGTCTTGAAGCGACTGAGTACCGTTCACCTGATAGAGATCCGTGATATGGCGCCGCGCCTGATAGAGCTGCTCAGCGATCTCCAGGCCGAAGATCCTTTTCCCGAATCCTGACCATGGCGTGACTGGTGCCTCGCATGCAGAACGCTTGGGAAGAAATGATTCAAGGACAGGCGTCTCCGCCGGCCGGCAGGCAGCCATGTTTTCTTGATTTGCTCGGATCCGCACTTCCGCTCACCAATGTGCTTCGAATTTAATGAAACCTGCGGGCTGGGTCCACGGCTGGTTTGCCGTATAACTGCATGACCTGAAAAATAGAGGAGAGAGACTTGCCGTCGGCAATGGCGTTACACTGCCACTCGGCCCGCAATTTCGCGGTCGGGGATTGCCTTCGCTGCGGCTGCAAGCAGGTCGGTTTGCGAAATCAGCCCCAGAACACGACTATGATTGTCAACGATGATGACGGCGTGAATTGTGCCACTGGTCAAGGCGGGCAGCAGGCTCATCGCCCGATCATCGGGGCCGGCGATTACGGGAACAGCGAGATGGTCCGACAGCAGGACGTCAGGGTCTGAAAGCTCCCTGAGCCCAACGGTGCCGACGAGCCGGTTGTCGATGTCCTTGACTGGCAGGACGCGAACATTGTGCTTGAGCAAGAGCGAGCGCGCCAACGCGCTGTCGTCACTGTCCCGGACGCTGATGACGTCGCGCGACATGATATCCCTGCACAGAATATTCGACGTCGCGCGGATCGCAGCCTGCAATTCGACCTGCCTCAACAACCGTTCGAGATCGTCCCGGGTGATATCGAATGTTTCCCCCAGCGCTTCGAGTGCAGCGTCGACGTCTGCGCCCGTGAAACCACCGCGCCGATCCGAAGGCGGATCAACCGTCTGATGCGCGTTTGCAACGGGCACCGGAACATGTGGATAGTTGCGTCTCGCCACTTTGTGGAACAGCACGCCAAGCCCGACCAGCAGGCAGGAGTTCAGCGCGACGGGCACCAGCGGGAACAAAAGCCCCCAACTTGCAACGACCGGCCCACCAAGCACCGCGGTCAGGGCCGCTGCACCGCCTGGCGGATGGAGGCAGCGGGCAAACGACATCACAGCGATCGCGAGCGCGACGCCGATACCCGTCGCGATCAGCGGATCGGGCACCAGCATCGCCGACAGGACGCCGATAAAGGCCGAGATCGTATTGCCCCCGATAATCGACCAGGGTTGAGCAAGCGGGCTGGCCGGCACGGCGAACAGGAGAACGGCGGATGCACCCATGGGCGCCACGATCAGAGGAAGACTGGCACCGCCACCAAAGACGCTGCCGCTGTTCATGCCGGTCAGCAGAATACCAACGAGCGCCCCGAGGCAGCCAACAAGGCGCTCGCGCAGTGTCGCCCCGGCGAGAATTGGCACAAAGAAACGGCGGGGCGGCTTTGAAGGAGGCACGATGTTGGGTGAAGCGTCCATGGAAGTTTCCGTTTTTGGCAGTGCATGTAAGAATCGGTCCAGCCGGCTGCCAGCCGAGAAGGTCAGTGTGCGTATGAGCCGAGATTGGCCAGCATCGCTTGATGCAGGATCTCGACCGCCGGAGAGCGTCTGTCCTTGCGGCTCACAAGCAACGTCTCAACATCGCGCAACGGGTATATCCTGACCGCCCCCCAGTCCATGAGATCAAATACGGATCTCGGCACCACGCCGATCGCGTCGCCGGACGCGACGCTCGCCAAAATCGCATGATATGAAGAGACTTCCGTGGTTGTAATCGATCCGGCTGACCTGGTCCATTTCTCCGCCATGCGCCGGTAGGTGCAGCCGGGCTCAAGCGCCGCAAGGGAAGCAACGCGCACGTCCGCAACCGTCGCGATCGGCGGGTGGGACGCCGGCAGCACGATGAGAACTTCTTCCCGGTATATCGGCTCAGCGTCAAGATCACCGGGCAGGTCTGACGGCGCATCGACAATGTCGATCGGCATCCGTGCGATCAACGCGCAGTCGATTTCCTCGGCGAGGACGGCCCGGGTCAATTCCTCTGACGATCCCATTGTCAACCGCACGGAGATATCCGGGTGAGCCAGGTTGAACGCCTGCAGCACCAGGGGCAGGCGCGCGGCAGCCGTGCTTTCCATAGTGCCTAGACGGAGCGTATTTGGCATGCGCGTCGGGTTCAACGCACTGCGTGCCTCCTTCCCAAGCGCAATCAGACGGCAGGCATATGAGCGAAACAGGCGGCCATCCCGCGTGAGGGTCATCTTCTTGCCTTCGCGACTGAAGAGTTCAACGCCCAGCTCTTCCTCAAGTGCGCGAATGCGGTTCGTCACGTTGGAAGGCGCGCGTTCGGCCGCGACGGCAGCGCGCGTCACGCTGGCATGCTCGGCGACAGCGAGAAAGATTTCAAGGCTCGTGAAGTCCATTTTAGCCTGCAAGAAGAATGAAACTGCCCTATTGTTCTTGAAATCGGAATGATAATCAAGGCGACCGCAGGAACTGAATTTCGAAACTTCGCGAGATCAGGAGAAAGGCAGACGATCATGAACCGGAACAATGAGGACGACATTCCGCCGACCTATTCGTCTCCCCCATGTCTCATGAGCGAGGTAGATGCTGCATATATGGGACTCGAGCAGGCAAACCCAGCTTCGACCTATGTTTGGCGCCACCAACAGCGTCAAGTGCTCATCAATGCAAGACAAACACGATCTGCCGCGGAACGCGCCACGTGGACGCAGGCTATCCAAGCAACGATTGATGCACTCTTGCCCGACGTTGAAGGCAAGGCGATCGCTCTTTACTGGCCGTTTCGGGGCGAACCGGATCTACGTCCCTGGATGAACGCGCTTGTTGCCCGTGGCGCCAACTGCCTGTTGCCGGTGGTTGCCGCAAAAGCGCAGCCATTAAGCTTTCGATCGTGGCGACAGGGTGAACCGCTGGAAAGGGGCGTGTGGGGCATACCGATACCGGCCGCCGGGCAGGATATCAAACCCTCGATCGTGATCGCACCTGTGGTGGGTTTCGACGAAGGCGGTTTCCGTCTGGGCTATGGCGGCGGTTATTATGACCGTACACTCGCCGGTCTCACACCAAAGCCCCTTGTGATCGGGGTGGGGTTCGAATTGCAGAAGATGGAGAGTATCCGTCCGCAATGGCACGACATTGCCATGAACGCGGTCGTGACCGAGGTGAGGACGCGGTTGCGAACATGAGGTCAGTGCTCGAAGTCGCGCCGGTTCTCCGGCCGGCGGTCAAACGGTTAAAACTAACGGGCCCGCCAGGTGAAGGTAGGAGCAGAGAGCCACAGTCGAGATGACGAGCGAGACCGTCTGCGAAACCAGTCGGGCGGCCACGAGCGAAAGCCCGATCCCAAACAACACCGCCGCGACGCCAAGCCAGAGGCCTTGATAGCTGAACACCAGGCCGAGCGCAGTCAGGCCGACGGATGTGTGGACCGTTGTCCGCACCGCGTTACCGCGCGCCTCCTCAACCTGTTCGTTCAATCCGGAAGTCGCTCCCTTGACACTGAACCCTATCGAAACGCTCAGCAACAGCGATAGCAACAATCCATTCCACATCGTCTGCCCAATCCTTGAGTTCGTGCTTCAGAAGGAGGAAAGCAAAAGCCGGGCCAGGCGGCAACATCCTGGCTGCGGCGCGCTCGAACCCTATGCCAGGAGACCGGATTGCCGGAAAATCCGGCACGTGAGCAGAGAGCTTGTCCATTCGATGTGCAGATTAAGTAATCGCATACAAGGCTTCGGCGTGATCGCCTCGATGAGTTCAAAGGCGGCAGAGCATGGGGTAGCCTGGCACGCTGGTCCAGAAACCTGGGGCGGTTCAAAACCGCCGAGGCTCTAGTCGCAGCTGGATGAAGATTCAGCGGCAGGTCCTTGACGAGCGAGCATTCTTGGATTGCCCCTCGTTTCACTAGTCCGCCCATGACATTCTCAATGCTGACATGAAGTATTTGGTTTCATGAGCCGGGAAAGAAATTCACCCCTCAGGGATCACAAGGCAGGTCATGTGCCGATAACTGCGGGAACTCCGGGGTAAGCGGTAGAACGTTGCTCTCGAACCATTGCCCATTTCTCCAACGATCCACCCGTCACAATTAGACTTCGAACCGAATGATGCCGACAAAAGCCCAAACAGACCACTGTGGGACTGGGCTCTGCAGCTAACGAAACACCATCCACAACTTTCGTTGTGAATGGCGGTCTGTTTTTCGATAAAGCCGTGCCCACCTGGCAGGGTCTGACAGCGTTAGTACTGGGCACGATAGACCAGCGGTACCCAGTCATAATTGCTCTCATCCCGACGAACGTGGCCGATCCCAGGAAACGCATGATGGGCACCGGCGACCAAATACCGCTGATCAGCGGCTTCGGCGAACGCGGCTGCCCGGGTCGATGCTGCTGCGCTCTGATCCACGTCGAATTCGACAGTCACTTCCGGATGATCATACTGGAGAACATCGCCATGGGCGATATCACCCCAGAACACGATCTTTTCGCTATTGCTCTCCACGACGATACCGCTGTGACCAGGTGTATGACCGGCCAGCAGGATTGTTCCAAAACCGGCAACAGGCGTACCATTGTCATCGAAGGTTTCAAATTTGCCGGCGTCGACATAGGGGCCGACACATTTCTCAGCCTGAGCGATCTGCGGGCCGAGCACCTTGTCTGTTTTAGCCTTGGGATCTGCGTTTAGCCAAAACTTGGCCTCTCGCTGGTTGACATGTAGGACGGCGTTTTCATACACGCGGCTGCCGTTGGCAACGAGCCCGCCTGAGTGGTCGGCGTGGATGTGGGTCAGAATGACGTCGTCGATGTCGGAAACGTTGTAACCCGCTGCACGGATATTGGTCGCAAGCTTGCCCAACGCCGGGCCCATCAGGTCGCCCGTGCCGGTATCGATGAGAACCAGGCGCCCGCCCATGTTGACAAGGTAGGCATTGACAGAAGTTTCGCTAGAGCTCGATTGAAACCGGTCAGTCAGGTAAGTGCCGATCTCCTTTTCATCCATGTTTCTGTAGATTTTGGACATCGGCAGCTTCACCGTGCCGTCGGAGAGGGCGGTAATCTCGTAGTCGCCGAGCTTTATCCGATAAAAGCCAGCGGCTTGCGTGCCGACGATGGGCGCCTTGGCAAAGACGCCAGCCGGAAACGCTGCCACGGTCCCGGCGGCGACCGCAAATCCAGCTGTGTTGATGAGAAGCGAACGGCGTGTGTGCATTAAAAAACTCCAGATGCTGTCAGGTTTCCAGAACTCAGGCCTTGAACTGACCTGGAGAGCAAATATGTTCCGGGGCATCAGCACGCAAATCGATGCAGGTCATGACAACTATCGATCATTTCAATCTTCGCTCCTTCGATCTCAATCTCCTCGTCGCTTTCGATGCGTTGATGGCTGAAGGAAATGTTACGAAAGCCGCGCGACGCTTGAAAATCCAACAGCCAGCGATGAGCCATTCGCTTTCGACGTTGCGCGTGCTGTTACAGGACGAGTTATTCATACGCGTCGGACAGGTTATGCAACCTACCGCGCGAGCCCGGAGCCTCGCCGTGCCCGTGCGCAAGGCGTTGCGGCAAGCCCAATTGGCGCTGACAGGCGGCGAGGAGTTCGATCCGGCTACAGAGGAACGAATTTTTCGCATTGCAATGTCTCCGGAAATCGAACTCTTGCTTATTCCGGATTTGACGGCGCGTTTGCGACGGCTCGCTCCCGGCATCAAGATACTCGCGCGCGTCTTCCCGTACGAGGCGATGGAGCCTTCCCTTGAGGACGGGTCGATAGATCTTGCCGTTGGCTGCACCTATACCCTGACAAGCCGCCGATCGTTTGAGAAGCTTTACGAGACGGGAGTGGCTTGTTGCTTCAATCCAGACCTTATCGCACTGTCTAATCCCGTCGGACTTGACGAATATCTGTCCGCTGAACATTCGACTATATCCCAGAATGAAACCTTGCATGGGTGCATCAAAGATGCGCTGGAGATTGCGGGGGTGGATCTCAACGTTGTTGCAGCGGCACCAGGCTACATGTCCGTTCTGTCCGCGGCGCAGCTCAGCCCCGTCATAGCCACAGTGCCTGCGCGGATTGCCGAACGATACGGGCCGCTATTGGGATTGGAGGTCAGCCCGTTGCCAGTATCATTGACCTTCCCGCCCGTGAACATGGTTTGGGCAAAACACTCCGACAGCGACGCCGCAAATTACTGGGTTCGACAGCAGATCCGCGACAGTCTCGCGAGCAACGGCGTTGCCGATAGGTTTGAACGGCCTGTTGCCCCGATCTCCAACCCTTGAGCCGGCGGGAGCGCTGGGCGCGAGGCAGTTGACGGTGACCTTGGTGGGCGAGCCGGCCCGAACAGGCCCGCCTCGGACGCACTCGCAGACATTGGTGACTTCTGGCTGTTCGTCGTCTCTTGCGCTCAGTTGAGCTCTTGGGCGAGCCCGATGAGAAGTCCTTCAGGCCCACGGACGTAGCAGAGGCGGTAAGCGTCTCTATACTGGACTACTTCGCCTACGAGCTGCGCGCCGCGGGTGCGGAGCCTTTCAAGCGTCTCGTCAATGTCGTCCACGGTGAACATGACGCGCAGGTAGCCTAGGGCGTTAACCGGAGCGTTCCGGTGATCTGCAATCACAGGCGGGGAGAGGAAGCGGGAGAGCTCTAGCCGACTATGGCCGTCTGGCGTGCGCATCATGGCAATCTCGACATGCTGATCGCCCAGCCCAGTGACACGTCCAGCCCATTCCCCTTCGATCGTGGTCCGCCCTTCGAGCTCGAGGCCGAGTTCGCGAAAGAAATCAATCGACCCTGCCAGATCTTCGACGACGATTCCTACGTTGTCCATCCGCCTGAGCGCCATGTGTCCAATCTCCAATGTGTTGCTCCAGACTACAAGGTGTCGCTCGGTCCAACAACGGACGCTTGAATTGCCTCGTTTCCGGCGGCCATCGGACCTGTTTTCGCTGCTGCCCAGATCAGAAGCTCGGATCACGGGCCGTCCGCCGAATTGTCTTTTAGAAGCGAGCTCGAATCCACCGCGCGCAGATGTCCGACGTCGAGCGCATCCTGTTTTCGCAGCAGTCCTCATAAGCCACGAGCGGGCGATTCGCGGGCTCGTCATGAACACTGGCTTCAAAGTCTGTCGCCGGAGAGGCGCGCAGCATGACCTACGACGCGCAATTTCTTCCGCCCGGACTACGAGAGTCGACCTGCTGGACGAGGCCAGTCAGATCTAGCCTTGGACGCCTTGGATGCGGGTAGGCCGCGGTCTGACAAGCGTTCAAATACGCCCGCTGCGCGCAGAGGCGGCATTAGCGATATAGGCGCTGTATTATTTGCGCTTGCTCACCAACAAACTGAATAAGCGCTCGAAGCCGTGGAAGTCGTCGAAGATCCTGATGATACCCGAACCAAGTATCCCTTCCAGGGGGAGCCTCCGACACGTCGACACGCTTCAACCCCTCCATCGAGTCCCCCAGCGGCCTCGGAAGAACGGCCATACCTGCACCATCTGCGCATAACCGTGCCTGAACATCGCGATTATTGCTTCGCATGGAAACGTCCGCATTCGGGAATCGACTCTTAATCCAACCGACGTCGGGCATGCTTCCAAATGCCTCGTCCATAATGATCACACTAAATCCTGCTCCGGAGCCGGGCGAAGGGTCGTCCGATCCTTTGGCGACATACAGGCCATAGGGAATATGCAGTAGCTTGCGTGAAATGACTTCCGGCTCGGTGAAGGACCGTATCCGGAAAACCAGATCGGCTTCGCGACGCGCCAGGTTCAAAAGCCTGGCGTCAGTGAGAATCTCGATGATTACATTGGGATGCACACGTCTGAAGTCGGCAAGGATGGGGGCGAGAACATGGACGCCGAACCAGTCAGAGCAGGATATCCGCAAGGTGCCGGACAACGTGTTCTCGGTACCCGCAAGTTGGCGCTGGAGTGCGATCGCCTCCTCCTCCATCCGTTCGGCGTGCCCCATTACGACGGTGCCCTCATCTGTCAGGACAAACCCGTCCGGTGTGCGCTGGAACAGCGAGTGGCCGACCGCGGCCTCAAGGGTTTTTAGCCGTCTTCCCATAGTCGGCTGCGTCAGGCCCAACTTTCTCGCGGCCGCACCCAGCGTTCCTTCCCTCGCGATCGCAAGGAAAAGACGAATGTCGCTCCATTCCATCATCACTTACGACCCATTCAAAAATGCATGATCAACATACAATCTATATGATGTCCATTCGGAAGCTTCCAGAGCAAAGTGCTGACATCAAGTGAAAGGGATCAATCCTATGGGCACGATGAAAGCATTAGTTCTTGAAAATCACGGTACCGAATTCCGCGTCGCGCAGATTGCACCACCGGTTTCGGACGAAGGTCAGGTGCTCGTCCGCGTAAAGGCGAGTGGCGTAAATCCATTGGACACGAAAATCCGCGCTGGTGCAGCCGCTCACGCCCGTCATCCGCTTCCCGCAATCCTGGGTATCGACCTTGCTGGGATTGTTGAAGAAGTCGGTGTAGGCGTGACTGGGTTTCGCCGCGGAGATGAAGTCTACGGCATGACAGGCGGTGTAGCCGGCGTTCAAGGTTCGCTGGCAGAATTTGCGGCCGTCGATGCGCGGCTGCTGGCCATTAAGCCATCTCACCTTTCCATGCGTGAAGCGGCTGCGCTACCGCTCATCTTCATCACGGCGTGGGAAGGCCTCGTGGACCGTGTGGGCGTCCGGGCTGGCCAGAAGGTGCTCGTCCTCGGTGGCGGTGGCGGGGTCGGACACGTAGCAGTTCAGATTGCCAAATCGTTTGGCGCGGATGTCTATGCAGTCGATGTAGCGCGCAAGGCTGACTACATCAAGAGCCTCGATGCGACGCCGATCGACTATGCCACAGAAACAGTGGAAGAATACTCAGTCAAGTATACGCAAGGACAAGGATTCGATGTCGTCTACGACACCCTTGGCGGCGCTGGCCTGGACACTGCGTTCAAGGCAGTCGCCCGCTTTGGGCATGTGGTTAGCTGCCTCGGCTGGGGCTCGCACGCCCTCGCCCCGCTTTCATTCAAGGCGGCGACATACTCCGGCGTGTTCACACTGCTTCCGCTACTCACTGGCGAAGGTCGTGAGCATCACGGGGACATCATGCGGGAAGCAACGCGCCTTGCAGAAAGTGGTCAGTTGATGCCGCGTCTCGACGATCGGTCCTTCACACTTGAGAATGTGATGGCGGCCCACGAGCTGATTGAAGCCGGCAAGGTTGACGGAAAGCTCGTCATAGACATCGCTTAAAGGCCAGGGTCCCGCGTCATCATGGCCGGGACCCGTTTGCCTTGCAATCCCATCGAGTTCTGCATACACCCAGACGCGAGGATGTCCTTCTCTTTGTCTCGCTCGCAAAAGATCATGCGGGACGGCTTGGTGGAACAGATCTGGTGTGTCTGGTTTAGCAGCAAAGGACCTTTCGTTCGAACGGACCGTGATCCCGACGGCGAACAAGACTGCCTCCGCGCCGACGCGAGGTCTTCCATTCAACTTCGCCAGTCCCGATCGATGTGGCCTTCTTCGGCTTTATGAAAGTATTGGGAGCATACCAGCCAGCCTTTCAAAGGCCTCAACAGCACGACACATGCTGCCGTGGTTAAAGGTAGAGTTGAAAGATGTACCCAGAGCGAGGGCTCGAATGTCAGTTGGAGCCACAGAGCGAAAGCAAGCGCGGGAACGGCCACGATACTCATGGCGAAAAATGCGGGCCGTCCGCAGGGTCAGCGAACGCATAGTCCAGACCACTGACCTCACAAGACGGCGCCAATGACAGGAGCCCGTTAAACAGGTGTCCCCGTTGACAACGCGGACAACGCCCCTTGAATCCGGTGAGCTCAGGATTGGTAGTCTCGTTGTAGTCGATGGTCATGTATCCGTTCCCTCACCATCGAAATCGAGATGGATGTGCTGTTGACGGCTAGCTGGCCTCGGCCTTGGGTGGCAACGCCGCTGCAAACTCGTCACGAGACGTCGGGTTCCCGTCAATCATCTCGTAGACGGCCTTAGAGCGGCCAAGGGTTTCCATTAGCGAGGATGGCCCGGCGAAGGGTTGCCCGCCAATGTGCCAGCCATCGGTGTGAAGCTCCTCTATCAGAACCCAGGTAACGGAACGGAACGCCTCGGAGCCTTCGAACTTGACCATCACATCGGTGATCGCCTTCGCCAGCGCGTGTTTTTGGGTGCTTGTAAACACACCATCCACGAGTTTGATGTTCACAAAGGGCATCGTATTCTCCTCAAGGTTCTTTGGTTGGGGGAAAGGCGACAGGGCCGACCCCCATTAATCGAGGTCAACAACAAGTTTGCCATTGGCCTTTCGGGTCTCGATTAGCTCGTGGGCGCTGGCAGCGGTCTCGAGCGTAAATGTCCTCGGGTCGAGGCGTGGCGACACCTTCCCTGCCTCCACCAGTTTCGTAGCCTCCCGCATGATATCGCCATGGTGCTCACGCCCATCACCGGTCAGCAGTGGGATCAGAGTGAAGACACCAGAGTAGGTAGCAGACTTGAATGAGAGGGGAGCCAGGGCATGAGTTCCCCAACCAAGGCAACTCACCACATGTCCGAATCGGGCGACGGCCTTGAATGCGACGTCCAATCCCGCGCCGCCGACGGTGTCGTAAACGACATCGAATCCTTTGCCGCCTGAGTGCTTTGCAACGTAGGTCTCAACGTCATCGGAGGAATAGTCGATCGGCGTTGCTCCCAGGCTGCGGAGGTAGTCTCCCTTGCTCCCCGAATCGACGGCACACACGTTAGCTCCCAACGCCACTGCGATCTGGACAGCGATATGCCCGACGCCCCCGCCAGCACCAATTACGAGAACTGATTGTCCAGCCTGAACGTTCACTCGGTCGACGAGCCCCTCCCATGCAGTGATGAAGATCAGTGGCAGTGCCGCCGCTTCGCGCATTGAGATGTTCGATGGCTTGATTGCCAGAAGGCGCTCGTCAACCGCCGCGTACTGCGCAAGTGATCCTTGATTACCACCCACACCTCCGGCCATCCCGTAGACCTCGTCACCGGGAGAAAGCCTCGTCACACCCTCACCAACCTCCTTCACGACCCCGGCAAGATCGATTCCAAGTATCGCAGGCAATTCATGTCGGGCATGCGCCGCGGCTCCGGCACGGATTTTAGTATCCAGGGGATTCACACCGCTAGCCCAGATGCGAACCAACACCTCGCCAGACTTGGGTACCGGATGCTCCAATTCAGAAATCCGGAAAGGACCATTCGCGGCTTCGACCACCGCTGCTCGCATCGTCGGCATCTCGCGTCTCCTTGTAGCGTTCGTCGGGGGAGACTGTGCGCCAACTTCCTGGTGGCCGAAATCATATATACCTTTAGATGCGCGCTTTCGGCGAAGTGGCAACCGAGCCCGGCGGTTGCAATTTCAGGTTAGAGCTCTCGCCCTAATGGAAGATATGATTTCGGATTTTCAGCAGAGGTGTACCTTATAGGAAGAGCTGATCAGACATGATCGAGCGGGTCGTTGTCACTTGGTATCGGGAGCGAAAGTTTGAACAAGCTGCTCGACAAAGCCATCGTTGCTCATGGGGGGCTGACAAACTGGGGCGCACATAATGTTGCGAAGGCAACGGCTTTACTGGGTGGCGATTTATGTGTGAATTTTGGCAACCTGGCGCCTCGACAGATAACTGTCTTCCCGCAGCTGCAACGAGCGGTCATTGAACCCCTTGGATGCGTCAATTGCCGAAGCGACCTCGAACGCAACCGCTTGTCCATCCTGGGTGACGACGGCTCCCTTGTTACCGGAGTCGAGGACGTGCGTTCCGCGCAATTGCAATACGACTTCAAACTGCCAGTCGATGCATTGGTCGGAGTTTTGCTGGCATGCTCCACTGTTAGATCGTTTTTGACCGCTCCATTCCATTTAATGCTGGAAGGTGTCGAGGTATGTGAGCTTGTTCCCTGGAACGAAGGTGGAAACCAATGGCGGGTTCTCAGGGCCCAGTTGCCGCCGGACCTTGCAACCGCTGCCCGCGTACACGACTACTTCTTTGACGGCAACTTCCTCTTGCGCAGGCATGACTACCATGTCGATGGCGACGCGGGCATAACCATCACGGAATTGCTTTCTCACTACGAAGAGTGTCATGGGGTCAACATACCAACGAAGCTACGTGGGTACCCTCGCCTAGCAGACCTCACGCCCGATTTGTCTCGCTTGATGATATCCATCGATGTAAGCGGTCTGGAATTTTCGGTCGCCTAGAGTTCGCACCCACCCACGCAGTTGCAGGGGGCGGATATGGTGGACACTGGTGATTTCCGCCTCGGTCAAAAGGAAGAATGCGATGAAGGACCTCACGCGCTGTGTCGTGACACCCCACGTAAATGCCGAAGGCTTCGCAACGTTCGGGGTTGGAGTGCATCGTGCTTCAACGATCGTCTTCGACACCGCCGAGGATTACGCAAACCGCGGACAACGCGGACCTGACGGCTACAGTTACGGTCTTTACGGGACACCGACCACCAGAACGCTCGAGGCAAAACTGACAGCTCTCGAGAACGGTGCCAGAACATTCCTCGTGCCCTCGGGCCAGGCGGCCAACGCGATTGCGATGCTTCCATTTCTCAAGGCGGGTGACGGCATCCTCATAGCCGATTCCGTGTACCCCCGGTGCGCGATTTCGCCAATACGGAACTCGCGCGCTTCGGTATCGAGGTTGCCTACTACGATCCCGTCGATCCATCCGATCTCGTCGCTAAAATCAACGCCAGAACCAAGATAGTCTGGTGCGAATCTCCTGGGTCGACGACAATGGAAGTCCAAGATCTTCCCATTATTGCGGACATAGCCCATCGGCACGGGGCACTGGTTGGCTGCGACAATACCTGGGCGACACCTCTGAACTACAAACCCCTGACGCTCGGAGCAGACATCGTCACAGAGGGGCTGACCAAGTACATTTCGGGGCATTCAGACGTACTGCTGGGATCGTTGACGGTCCGCGACGAACAACTAACCGCTCCGATACGGTCAACGCTCGGACGAATGGGGATCTGCGTGTCACCGGATGACGCCTCTTTGGTCTTAAGAGGACTAGAAACGCTCGGCGTTCGCATGAGACATGCAAGTCAAGGTGCCCTGCAGTTGATCGAAAGGATACAGGCAGCGGAAATCGTGGAACGTGTTATCCATCCAGCATTGCCGACCGATCCTGGCCATTCGATCTGGAAGAGGGACTTTCTTGGGGCGTCAGGTGTCTTTGGCGTCGTTTTCAAAAGAGGCCTGTCCGATCGCGTCTCGCCTTCTCTCAATGTGCTCAAGACATTTGCGATAGGGGCATCCTGGGGCGGAATGCGCAGTCTCATTGCGCCCATGCCTGTCAAGGCCTACCGCACGGTGCGGAGGTGGGACGCAGATGATCTCGTCTTGCGCATAAGGTAACCGCCCGATTGGCACCGCCTGCCGGATAGCGCCTTGATGGCCTAAGACACGTGCTTAGCGACGTCGTTAGCGACGTGTCTTAGGCGAGGGTATG
>NZ_LMCO01000029.1:0-57893 GCF_001424825.1 Ensifer sp. Root31
TAAATGGCCGCCTTCAATTCGGAACGCCGGCCGGAATGAAATCGGAATGACCGGCCGGCTTCAAATCGGAATCGATGGCCGGCTTCATCGGAATACGCAGTCCAAATCGCCCCCCTCGCTGAGAGGTGTTGCTGCGATTGTCTTGATTTGTCGAGCGAGAGCCGCAAGCTTTTTTGCAAGATCCTGTAATTCGATCGGTGAAGCCGCGCGCTCGCGGGTGTCCTTGACGCTAGGTCCGTGCACGGTGTCCTCCTCTCCCATTGGACATAAGCACAATGTATATTTCAACAACGGAATATAAGGCTACCTCCCAAAACGCGCTATGATGGCGGTACACAGCCAATGGTTTATTTAGCAAAGGTGGCTGTCGCGTTGCCTCGCTATGGCTTGAAGTAGCCGGCTTTCGACGTAAGCGACCGGCATAGGCCGAGCCAAACTTTCTAGACGCGTCAGCGATGACAGATGCTGGAAAACGATGGCGCCTGTAGCTGACAGGGGTTGGATAATCGTCGCCAGTTATAAGCAAGCAGAATCATGGCAGGCTAACGATGAGATCATCGCTACAGAGGAACGTAGCCGCGACTGCCGTTGATCAGGGTGCGGGTGTAGGGGTGTGTAACGGCGCGCTCGATCAGCTGCCGCTTTTCCGCAACTTCGACGAAGCCACCATCCTGCATCACGGCAACGCGGTCGCACAGGTGGGCGACCACGGCGAGATCGTGGCTGACGAGGATATATGTCAGCCCTTCTCGCTCGCGCAGATCTTTCAGCAGGTTCAGGATCTCGGCCTGGATGGACACGTCGAGCGCCGACGTCGGTTCATCTAGCAGGAGAATGCGGGGTGACAGGATAAGCGCCCGGGCAATGGCCACGCGCTGGCGCTGGCCGCCGGACAGCTGATGCGGGAATCGGTATCGAAAATTCTGCGGCAAACCAACATCTTCGAGTGCCTTGTTCACCCGTTCCTGGCGCCGATCCAGCCCATGGATCTCCAGTGGCTCCAGAAGCGTGCGACCGATCGCGTGCCGCGGGTGGAACCGAATGGGTCCTGAAACAGCTGCGAGCCTAATCACCGGCGCGAACCTGCTGGGTGGACGGTGGATGATCCGTCGCCTGAGGCGGGGCTGCGTTCGACGAAGTAGATCTCGGGAAGGTGATCGTCGAGGGCGAGGACCGGTATGGCGAGGGCGTCAATGTCGCGGCCCGGCTTCGACAGGTGGCAGACCGGGCGAGATATGGTCTCGCCAAAGGTCACCAGAGGTTGAGAATAAGCTGGTTTCCGGCCTCGAGCCGATGGGCGCAGAAGGTGAAGAATATCGCGGAACCTGCAGGCTTTCCGCGTCATCCTTGAAGGACAAGTTCCACGCCAATCAAAGCGCATGGCCTGTTCGTCGAATGCATAAAACAGCGCCTGGCCGACCACGCGCTTGGCGCCACGCCCGCCGAGCGCTGCCTGAGGGAACCTTTCCTTTGGTTTCGATTTGAATCTTTAGAAAGACGACGAAATTGGAGACCAGCTGTGGACTTCGAGACGATCGGCCGTCGGCGTCTGATGATGCGCTTACCGGCGTATCGACGGCAGCTAGAAACGCTGAAAATCCCAGCCCTAAAGGACCTCCTAAAGGCCTACGGGTTCGCGGCCATTCAGAGAGACCAGGTGCGTGCGGTTGAAGGCCAAAAAACGCGCCATGTAACCCGACTGGATTGCGACTGCGCGAGGATCGAGATGGATGTTGTTCGGCTGCTCACGAATGTCGCCGCCCGGGCCGTAAAGGCATAGACCTCACCAGGAACTTTTCTTAGCAGTCAGAGTTGGACCGCAGCGGTTACTGCTTGTGGCCAAAACGGAGCAAGAAAATGAACCTGGAAAAGATCGGCAGAGCACGCATGATGCTTCGGCTGCCTGCCTACGGGCGCTTACTTTCCGAGTTAAGAAGCCGATCGATGATCGAGATTTTCATTGCCTATGCCGAGGCGTCAATCCAACTCGATGTGCTGCGTAGCACCGACACTCCCGATGGGGTCTTGATTGAAGAATACGACCAGATTTGCTTGAAGATCGAAAACAGTATCGAACCATATCTGAGGATGCTGACCGAGCAAAGTCTTACAAGTCACGCGACCAAAGAAACGCAGGCGCGATAGCACGCACCAACTACCCGGGACCTCGCGCTTTTCGGGGCAAAGGCCGTCCACCCGGAGCATGCAGCGTTTGGGCGACCGACCAGTCTTGTCACGCGGCGGTAGCTGCGACCGTCATTGTGCGATCGTAGGCTTCATGCGCATTGACCATCGCACCGGCCAGCTCGCGAAACGTGACGGTGCCGAGAGGCTTGCCGGAAGAATCGACGACGGTGATGTCGCCTTCGGGTGCAGCTGTGAGCGCACGTACCGCCTCTTCGATCGTGAAATCGGCGGGAATCCGTTGCCCGCTATCGACAGCGCCCGCCCCAAGTGGCGTCATGATGGCCTCGACATGCACGACGCGGCCCCGGTTCACCTCCTTCACGAAGTTCGCGACATAGTCGTCGGCGGGTCTCAACACAATATCCTGGCTGGTCCCCTGCTGTATGACCTCGCCGTCGCGAAGAATGGCGATCTGGTCGCCGAGTCTCAAAGCCTCGTCGAGGTCGTGGGTGATGAAGACGATCGTCTTCTTGATCTCCTTTTGCAGGTCCAGAAGCACCGTCTGCATATCCGTGCGGATGAGCGGGTCGAGTGCCGAATAAGCCTCATCCATCAAGAGCACCGGTGCGTCGTTGGCAAGCGCCCGGGCAAGGCCGACGCGCTGCTGCATGCCGCCCGACAGCTGGTTCGGGTACTTCTGCTCGAAACCTCTGAGCCCGACGCGCTCCAGCCATCGCATGGCGGTATCGATGCTCTGCGCGTGAGACACACCCTGGATTTCAAGGCCGAAGATAGTGTTGTCGAGCACGCTGCGGTGCGGAAGAAGGGCAAACTTCTGGAATACCATGGCCGTCTGGTGACGACGGAATTCGCGCAAATCCTTATCCGGCATCTTCACCACATCGATGCCGTCGACGAGGACTTCGCCGGCTGTCGGGTCGATCAGCCGGTTGATGTGGCGGATGAGCGTCGATTTGCCCGATCCGGAAAGCCCCATGATCACCTGAATGGAGCCCGACGGCATTTCGATGTTGATGTCGCGAAGTCCGAGCACGTGTCCGTGCCGCTCGTTCAGTTCGGTCTTGGTCAGACCGCTCCTGACCGCCTCGACATGAGCCTGCGCATTCGGCCCGAAGATCTTGTAGAGATGGCGGATCGCGATGCCGCCGAAAGCATGGTCAGCCATGGACAACCTCCCGATGCTTCTGGAGCCGTTCACCATAGGCCTGACTGACACGGTCGAACATGATAGCAATGCCGACGATGGCAAGGCCATTGAAGATGCCGAGCGTGAAGTATTGGTTCGCGATCGCTTTGAGCACCGGCTGGCCAAGACCTTGAACGCCGATCATCGAAGCGATGACGACCATGGCGAGCGCCATCATGATGGTCTGGTTGATGCCGGCCATGATGGTCGGAAGCGCTAGGGGGAGCTGCACCTTGAAAAGCTTCTGTCTGTTGTCAGCGCCAAAGGCGTCGGCCGCCTCCAGCACATCCTTGTCGACGAGACGAATGCCGAGATTGGTGAGCCGGATCATCGGCGGGATGGCATAGATGACAACGGCGATCAGACCGGGAACCTTGCCGATGCCGAGCAGCATGACGACGGGGATCAGGTAAACAAAGCTCGGCATGGTCTGCATCACGTCGAGCACGGGATTGACGATCCGCTGGACCTTGTCTGAGCGCGACATCAGAATGCCGGTCGGCAGTCCGATCGCGATCGACAGAACGGTGCACACGAAGATCATCGAGATCGTCCGCATCGTGTCGTCCCACATGCCGAAGTAGCCGATCAACAACAGCGTCGCGAGACAGCCGCCGACGATCCGCAGGCTCCTCGTGGCTGCCCAGGCGATGACCAGGATCAGGAGCGTGATGATCGGCCAAGGCGTCTTGGTCATGAACCGATCGGCGGCGATCAGAAAATGCTGCAGGGGCGTGAAGAAGCCCTCGATCAGGTCGCCGTAGCTGCGTGTAAAGCCGCGAAAAGTCTCGTCGATGACCTTCTTCAGATCTCGAAGTGCGTTGTCGTTCATGTGAGGAAATTGATAAAACCAGTCCATTCGGTTCCCCTTCTCGAAAGAGCCGATCCGTTCTTGTTGTTATATCGGCACGCACGGTGCGGTGTGCCGAAAGCGCACCGCACCGGCGTTCGGCGGTGGTGATTAAAGCGCAGCCTCGATCTTGGTGGCGGCCTCCGGGGAAACCCACTTCTTCCAGATATCCGGGTTTTCTTCGAGGAAGTGCTTGGCACCTTCTTCGCCGCTCGCCTGGTTGTCGGTCATCCAGGCCATGAGCTTGGCGATCGTCTCATTGCTCCAGGAGCGTTTGTTGAGATAATCCATGACCTCGGGGCCTGCCTTTTCGGAAAAGGGCTTGGCGACGAGCGTAACGATCGTGTCGACCGGCCATGCGCTGGGTTTGGGGTCGGTGCATTCGGCAACCGTAATGCAGCGCTTCCACTCGGCCGGATTGTATGGCACGCCGGCTTGCAGCTGCACCATCTCGTATTTGCCGAGAAGGGCGGTCGGCGCCCAGTAGTAGCCGACCCAGCCTTCCTTGCGTTCGTAGGCCTTGGCGATTGAACCGTCGAGACCTGCGGCGGATCCGGTGTCAACGAGAGTCCAGCCGGCTTTTTCAGCTTCGAAGGCCTTGTACAGCTGTGCGGTTACGACGGTGCCTCCCCAACCCTGCGGCCCGTTGAAGATTGCCCCCTTGCTCGGGTCTTCAGGATCCTTGATAAGATCGGGATGTTTCAGGAGGTCGGGAATTGTTTTGATGTCGGGGTGGGCATCGGCAAAGTACTTCGGGATCCACCAGCCTTGGATGCCGCCGTCGGGAAGGGGAGAGCCAACCTTGACGATGCGACCTTCCTCCGTACCTTTCTTGACCACGTCGGGCAGCAGATCGATCCAGGCTTCCGGCGCGATATCAGGCTCGCCTTTTTCGGCCATCGACGTGATGGTTGGGACGGTGTCTCCGATGGTGATCTCGGCGCTGCAGCCGTAACCTTCATTGAGGATGATCTTGTCGAGGTTGGAAATTACCTCGGCACTTTGCCAATTCATGCTGGCGATTGTGACGCCGCCGCAGTCCGCAGCATTGGCGAGCGACGAACCAGTGACGGTTCCAAGAAACAGGCATGTCGATGCAAGCAAGCGTTTCATTATCGTTCCCTCTTTTGGCGGCTTATCTTTTGAAAGCGGGGTGCCGCGGAACCCGCCCTTACGGCGCTAGGAGGCTTCCCCCATGCCAACCGATTTCCTCAATGCAGCCGTCAACCCGCGCGAAACGGCATCATCGAACCCGGCCGCGCGCATCTCCTCGATCGCGGCAGCTGTGGTGCCGCGATAGTCAAGGAAGGTCTGGACTGTTTCACTGGGACAGTCGTCCCGCTGTTCCAGCAGCCGGCCCGCACCCACCATGAGGGTGTTGACGGCCCGCTTGGCGATCTCGGGCGACAGTCCATGCGAGATGGCGTCTGTCATCATCGCTTCGGCGAGCAGCGCCGGAAAGGCGGGCCCCGATCCGGTGAGGCCGGTCAGATAGTCGATTTCCGCCTCTTCGCACACTTCATCTTGAGCGCCGCAGGCATCGAATATAGATCGCACGATCGCCCGATCATCTTTTCGCAAGCCCGCCGTGGCGATCCAAGGCGTGTAGGACTTTCGAACTTCGGCCGCCGCATTCGGCAGGGCACGGACCACACGGTCCGTCCGGTGGTGCGCACAAAGAGCGCTCAGGCGAATACCCGCCATGACGGAGATGAGCAGCTTGCCTTTGGCATCGACGTTCAGGGTGGGCCAGTCGGCCGGGCGGACGGAGAGAACGATAACGTCAGAGCGGTCGGCGAGTGCCTGGTTGTCTGATGTCCAGGAGGAGCGGTTGAAACGGTAGGGACGCTCGCTGCGATAGGAGAGGGACAGGTTTTCAGGTTCAACGACGCCTGCGCCGACAATGGCTTTGGCTATTGCGCCGCCCAGCCATCCGGCACCACCAAGTACGCCAACCCTCAAAGGTCCGCCCGTTTCCATTGTTCTCTCACTCTGCTTTGTAGCCATGCCGAGCGTAGAAGCGGTCGAGCTCCCTCTGCTGCGGCGTTTGTCCGGTATAAATCGCGATGTAATCCGGAATGCGCCTCATACGGAGCGCCAGGTCCTCCTTGGACTGCATCGAGATGTATCCAATCTGGACCAGGTAGGTTGTTCGCGCGCGAACATCCGCTGGTCCCGCCTCGTAGCCGAAACGCATGAACATGCGGCCCAGCGCCTCCATTCTGACCTGATCGGCCTGCTGGACTTCGGCCAGTATCTCCTGCGATTGCAGCGCCCAGCTACGAACGGCGAATTCGAACTGGGAGTCAAACAGGTCCTTGCTCACCCAGCAGTCGAAAACGTTCAGCATCGCCTCGGCCAGGGACTCCGCATAGGCTTCGGATTGCTTGACGAGGTTACCCGTATTCTTCTCCCTCCAGCGCGCAATGAGAGCGTTCAACAGTTCCTCGCGGTCCTTGAAGAACCAATAGAAGCTAGTCCGGGAAAGATTGAGCCGTTTGGCCAACGGCAGGATCTTCACCGACTCCACGCCAGACTCGAGCAGGGAGTCGTAGGCCGCTTCGAGCCACCCCTCCTGAGAACCGCGCCAGCCAGTGTCACTCATCGCCTGTTCCATGATTACCTCCTAACAAATCCAAAGGGCTGCTTCAAGCAAAATGTACACGAGTGTCGAAGTTCCAAACTACGGTGTTTTTGTTTGTTGACACTTGTGTACATTTTCGCTTACCGTTGCGAATTAAAGTCCCTTAAACCGGAGCCCATTGCATGTCGAACGATCCCCTGCTTCAGCCGTTTCAGTTGAAGCATTTGACCCTGCGCAACCGCATCATCGTCACGTCCCACGAGCCTGCCTACCCAGAAGACGGTATGCCGAAGGGCCGCTACCGCGCCTATACGGTTGAACGGGCGAAGGGCGGTGTGGCGCTGACGATGACTGCCGGCTCTGCTGCAGTCTCGAAAGACAGTCCCCCGGTCTTCAACAATCTGCTGGCTTACAAGGACGAGATCGTGCCATGGATTAGGCAGATGACGGACGCTGTGCACGAAGAGGGCGCTGCGATCATGATCCAGCTCACTCATCTCGGCAGGCGCACCCGCTGGGACAAGGGCGACTGGCTCCCGGTCATTGCACCCTCGCACCATCGCGAAGCCTCACACCGTGCGTTTCCGAAGAAGATCGAAGACTGGGATATCGAGCGCATCATCAAGGACTTCGCTGACGCGGCCGAGCGTATGAAGGCCGGTGGTATGGATGGCGTCGAACTTGAAGCCTACGGCCATCTCATCGACCAGTTCACCTCGCCGCTCACCAACGAGCTCGATGGTCCCTATGGTGGTTCGCTCGACAATCGCTTGCGTTTCTGTTTCGACGTCTTCAAGGCAATGCGTGAAAGGGTCGGTGACGACTTCATCCTGGGCGTTCGCTACACAGCCGACGAATGTCTTCCCGGCGGGACTGGAATGAGCGAAGGAATTGAGATCTCAAAACGCCTTCGCGACAGCGGCCTTATAGACTATCTGAATGTTATTCGCGGCCATATCGATACGGATGCGGGTCTGACCGACGTCATCCCGATTCAGGGTATGGCAAATTCGCCGCATCTTGATTTCGCGGGCGAGATCCGCGCCGCGACCAATTTTCCGACGTTCCATGCAGCCAAGATTCCGGATGTGGCAACCGCGCGCCACGCAATCGCGTCGGGCAAAGTGGACATGGTCGGAATGACCCGCGCCCACATGACCGACCCGCATATCGTGCGAAAGATCATGGAAAAGCGAGAGGATGATATCCGCCCCTGTGTCGGCGCCAACTACTGTCTTGACCGCATATATCAAGGTGGCATGGCCTTCTGCATCCATAATGCTGCGACCGGCCGGGAAGAAACGATGCCGCACCGGATCCCGAAGGCGGTGGTCCGCAAGAAGGTCGTAATTGTGGGGGCGGGCCCAGCTGGCCTTGAAGCCGCTCGCGTCTCTGCGGAGCGGGGGCATGAGGTCGTCGTTTTCGAGGCCGCGAACAATCCGGGCGGCCAGATCCGGCTTACGGCCCAAAGCGAGCGCCGACGGGAAATGATCAGCATCATCGACTGGCGCATGAACCAGTGCGAAAAGCTCGGCGTCACCTTCCGGTTCAACAACTGGGCCGAGGCTGACACCGTGCATGCCGAAACGCCCGATGTTGTCATCATCGCGACAGGCGGACTGCCGCATACGGAGGTTCTTTTGAAGGGAAACGAGCTTGTCGTTTCCTCCTGGGACATCATCTCGGGTGATGTAAAGCCGGGAACCAACGTGCTCATCTTCGACGATGCCGGCGATCATGCTGGTCTTCAGGCTGCGGAGTTCCTCGCCAGGGCCGGTGCGAAAGTCGAGATCATGACGCCGGACCGTTCCTTCGCGCCGGAAGTCATGGCGATGAACCTCGTTCCCTACATGCGCTCGCTGCAGAAACTCGATGTCACCTTTACCGTCACCTACAGGCTGGAGGCGGCAGAGAAGAGCGGCAATCAGATCATCGCGCATGTCGGCAGCGACTATGGCGGCGTGGCCAAGCAGCAGACCTTCGATCAGATCGTCGTCAATCACGGCACCATTCCGCTCGATGACCTCTATTTCGAACTGAAGCCTGGTTCGAGGAACCTCGGCGAAGTGTCCTACGACGACCTGATTTCTGGAACGCCGCAATCGGTTGAACGCAACCCGGAAGGTGCCTACCAACTTTTCCGGATCGGCGATGCGGTCGCGGCGCGTAACACGCATGCGGCCATCTACGACGCGCTGCGTCTTGCCAAGGATCTCTAACGATGGCGCGGGTCGACGCTCTGCAAGCTTTTCTGGATGCGGCTTTCGTCGCGTTCGACCAATTCGCTCAGGATTTAAGGGCGCGCCGGTCCGTCATGGAGATATTTGCCCAACTCGAAGCGCCACAACCCCAACGCTTGAACATCGGAAAGCGCCTTCCGGTGTGCAACCGACATATCGAGAGCGTTCTGGCAACGAAAACCTGGCGACCGTCACTGGATGCGCTGATTGAGCGCTTCGCGGACCTTGAGCCGATGCTCGAATGGAAGTGGCGCTCCGTCTACGATCATACGGCAAGCGAGAATTTCCTGATGAGCCACGCCAACACGATGATCGTCGGACCGGGTGGCTTGGAGGACCGAAGTGACCTATGGCTTGGAGCGACGCTGATGGCGCCGAACGTGCGTTATCCCGATCACGACCATGCCCCGGAAGAAACTTACCTGGTTCTGTCGGAGGGAGAGTTTCAGCATGGCACCTCCGAGTGGTTCTCACCCGGGGTCGGAGGCTCGTTTTACAATCCACCTGGTGTCCGGCACGCCATGCGCTCCGACGAAACGCCGTTGTTCGCCTTCTGGGCGTTGTTGCCTGATCGTCCGAGACATTGAAGTGAACGGCTCGGGTGCAACCGAGCGCAGGAGGAACATTGCCGATAACCATGCCTGCGGCTGCACCAAGTGCTGAAGCCCGATGGTGCTGTCTTCTCGGACGTCGCCGCCGCCCCGACAGACAATGTCGAGATACGAGAAAACGGCGACGAGAGCTTGGTATTGAGGCCTATGACTGCCACAACCCTGGCCTCATGGGACCCATCGCCACCTGGACGGCAAAGAAGAGTGGCGCGCTCGCGGCCTGACAAGCTAAGGCTCGAATGAACCCGTGTCCCGATGCTCGGATGATGCTAGCGATCGATGACGAGATCGCTCAGCGGCTTCGAACAGCACGGCAGAAAGAGTCCGGCATCTATCTCTCGTTGCCGGATGCCGCCATTGTGGTTGATCTCGACCGAGCCGGATACCAGTTTCGACTTGCATGTGCCGCAAACGCCATTCGAACAGGATGAGGGAAGCTTTACTCCTGCCTTTTTTGCGCAGGCGAGCACGGTCTGCTCACCTCCAACCTCGATCTTGCGAGCCTGTTTGGAAAATTCGACCTGGAATGTTCGGGTGGCGGGCTGTTCGACGTTAGGAATATCCACGTCGTCGATCACCGCTGCATCGAAGCTCTCCTCGATATAGTTGGACGCCTGAACGCCCAGTTCGGCCGTGATCGCGCGCGCCGCCGCCATGAACGGCGCAGGGCCGCAGCACATGATGATGCGTTCAGCGACGTCGGGAACCGCGAGTTGCATATATGCAGCCGATATGCGTCCCGTCAGACCGTGCCAATTGGCCTCACCGGAAACGACTTCCGGCAGAAACTGCAGTCGCAGGCCCTTCACTCGGTTGGCCAGATTGGCGAGTTCGTTGCGAAAGATGAGGTCCTTCGGGGTCCGCGCCGCGTGCATGAAGACAACATCGGCGGGTTCGCACGTGTCTGCCAACTCGCGGACCATCGCCATGACCGGGGTAATCCCTGATCCTCCGGACAGAAACAGATACTTCCGGCCGTTCGGCCGAACGAAGTGGCCGAGAGGACCGTTTGCCTTGACCTTGGCGTTGACGACGAGCTTGTCATGAAGCCAGTTCGATATCTTGCCGCCGGCGACCCGTTTGACCGTGACCGAGAACGCATTGCTGCGCTTCGGGGACGACGATATGCTGTAGCACCGGCTTTCCGGCTCGCCATCGACATCGAGGTCGAACAGGAAATATTGACCGGCTTCGAAGGCAAAACGTTTGCCCTCGGGAGACGCAAAGGTGAAGGTCTTCACGTCGTGCGTTTCCTGATGGACATCCACGCAGACCAGATCTTCATCCCTGTCGCGGCTCCACAAGTTGTCAGGCTCAAGACGACCGACCGGAGAAAAGGAGCTCTTAGTATCCATGGGCACGCATCCGGTCGATGTACCACGACGTGAACTTGTCGAGGTTGGTTTCGGAGAAGGGTGAGTAGGGGCCTGGCACATAGGCTGGATCTTCGATCCCGGCGTGCGAGCGGGCGACGAGTTCGGCGTCCTGCTCGGTCGTGGCGATCCAGACGTTGGTCAGCTTTTCGAGGTCGTAATCGATGCCTTCGACCGCATCCTTGTGCACGAGCCATTTCGTCCGCACGAGCGTTTTATCCGCTGAGAGCGGTATGACGATCGAAACGACGGCGTGGTCGCCCATGAAGTGGTTCCAGCTGTTGTGGCCCCAGAGGTGCATATCGCCGAGATCCTTGCGCAATATCGTGCCGAGCAGCGTTGCCGAGGCTGCGGTCGCGTCGGGGGTCTGGGATTCGCCAGCACCCGAAATGATGAGCCGTTGCGTTCGGAAATTAGTGGTGCAGTTCACCAATTGCTCGACCGCTGCAGATGGATACCCGTCTGCCTCCCACCGCTTGGTGCGTTCCGCATAGAGCGAGAAATGCTCCTCGGCCTGGGCGCGATCTTCCAGGCTCAAGGCGTCCGGGTCGAAGCCGAAATCGAGGTCGACAAAGGAGACGCAGAGTTCGGGATGGTTAGCGGAGCAGTGGTAGCATTCACGGTTGTTTTCGATCGTGAGCTTCCAGTTGCCCTGTTCGATGACATCGGATTCGTACGCGACCTTGGCATTGCTGATATCGTAGGGTGCAAGGCGTTCGGCCATGACGTCGATGAGGCGCTCGATATCTTCGGGCGGATTGTCCGATAGGCAGACATAGATGAGGCCGCCAACCGACTTGAATGCCACCGCCTTGAGGCTGCGGCATTCCTTGTCGAAGTTCTTGCCCATATGAGGCGCGTAGCTCAGCTCGCCCGTCAACTCATAGGTCCAGGTATGATAGGGACAGACGAGCTTCGAAACGATCGTCTTGCCCGGATCCAGCAGACGTGAGCCGCGGTGACGGCAGACGTTGTGCATGACGCGGATATCGCCGTCGTCGTCGCGAAGGACGATGAGGCTCGTCTTGCCGATATCAATAACGGTTGCATCGCCAGGCTCCGGCACATCGCATTCAAGGCCGATACAGATCCAGTGCCGGCGGAAGAACACCTCGAGATCTGCCTCGAACACGTCCTCGCGTGTGTAAAGGCCGGCTGGAAGTGAATGTCCTTCAGCCCTTGCGTCCAGGAGGGCCGATATGGGAGAAGCAAATGTCTGCAGCATAAATCCACCTTATGTTCCGATCGAAAGGCCGAGGGCTGAAAGACAAAATCGCTCAACTATTCTGGTCGCTCAACGGCATAAATATGCGCAGGTGACATTACCAAATGTAATGGAAGACAGATGTCGAACCTGAGGAAGAAACTACCGCCGCTCACCGCCTTGACGGCATTTGAAGCGGCGGCCCGCTTGTCCAGTTTCACGCGCGCGGCGACGGAGCTCGGTGTTACTCAGGCTGCCGTAAGCCGGCAAATCCATTTGCTGGAAGAAGATTTCGGTTTTCCCTTGTTTCGGCGGCTCCACCGCAAGATCGAATTGACGGAGAAGGGCAAGCTGCTTTCAGCAGCGGCCGGCGACGCGTTCAATCTGATTGCCGACACCGTAGCCGACCTCCGATCTGAAGGCCCGGATGATGAGTTGGCCATCTCGGCGACCATTTCCTTCTCGCACTTCTGGCTTCTGCCAAGGATCGCCGCGTTTTCTCGCGCCCATCCCGAAATCAAACTTCGCATCATTACGCAGGATGCCCGAACAAGCATCGAGACAAGCGATGTAGACCTGGCGATCCGCTACGGAACCGGTACTTGGTCGGACGGTCAGGCGGAGCTATTGTTCGACGACGAAGTTTTCCCGATTTGCAGCGCAGATTATTTGCTCACGGCTGGCGAGGTCCGCACACCGCAAGATCTTGTCGGCCATCCTTTGATATCAAGCGATACGGAAGATCCTACATGGACGGGCTGGGAGGAGTGGCTAGCGGCCTTTTCCGTGAAGGCGCCGAAAAAGGCCCGAGGCCTTCGATGCAGTTTCTACATCGAGGCCATTTATGCCGCAATGAACGGGCAAGGCATTGCGCTCGGTTGGAATCGTCTAGTGGCCGACCTTATCCAGCAAACTCGCTTGGTCCGTCTTACTGATGCATCCATCCGCACCAGGGCGGCCTACTTCGTCGTCGTTCCAACAAGGAAGCCAAAAAAAGAAAGTGGGAGACTGTTCATTGAGTGGCTGCGCGAGGTTTCCGCTTCCGCGGTTTGACGATTCTTACGAGTGTGTTGGGTAAAGCGGCCTGCCGTTCCTCTTCCTCTCCATCTTGAAGCGGGCTCGGGGTTGGGTTCCCGATAAGACAAGCGCTTGTTGCGGACTGCTAGCCAAGCCTTAGGCAGGCCATCTGGCAGGCACCAAAACCCGCGACAATGTGAAAAGTTCCGGCATGGGACTTCAGTCTGATCGGCCCTTGGCAAAAGTCTGAGGTCGATTGTTGGGAAGCCGCGTTGCACTAAATTTCTCAATTAGCCCATGTCGCTGAAGACCCTCACAAAAAAGCCATGGGTTTGTAACGGTGCCAGAGCGGCTCTTCCGTCCCTTCGGCTGCTCTGGTGCTGTTACCTCGGTTCGAGGAGACCATGGGAGATATCAGGATGCATGAAAGAAATAGCTATGGGCAGCCGGAAAAAACCGCATCAACCGGGTTGCCCATCGGTGTGATGCTTCTCTCGGTAGCAGCGATAGCCGTTTACCTGATCGTTGGAGGCGAAATTCTCAATGACAATAGCCGGGCCGTCGCCGTGTACCTTCCTAAGGTAGAGGCGAAATAGCTTTACTCAGGGCCAAGGGAGGCGCGGAATGAGCTTGTTAAAGCTAGGGCGGGCTCGCCTGGGGATGGCGCTACCGCGCCATCGTGGGTGGTTGCTCGCAACCAAGGACCGGCGCTTGGATGATCTCTTTGAATCCTACGCGCTGGCATCAACGACGCTCGACAATCTCCGGCGTGAGATGCACCATCGAGAGGCGCTTATAGACGAATACGAGGGAGTCTGCCGGGACCTCCAGGTAGATGTAGTTACGCTGCTCGCCCTGTTGGAGGAGCGAACCTTGCAGCGAAGCTAGCAGCTTGCCGGGGAGAAGGCGTTTTAAGCGCTCAGCTCGATAGCGTTGTTGCAGCACCCGCAAGCTCCAACGTCGCTGCCGGCATTGTAGATGCGGTAGTTGCATCTAGATCCATAGAAAAATTGTCGACGAAAACAAACTCGGCGCAGTACAGCGCAGGGGCCGTTCGTGCGTCCCGTAATTCAAATAGAAGGCCACGCTTGGCGCGTGAAACGCGGTGGGCACCGGACCTCTCAAGGTGGGTTTGACCGTCCCATGACCGGCCACGCCTGGCTCCTGTTAACCTTTCGTTAACCATATATCCGGAACCTCCAGCCCTGGGGCTTTCCGCAATCACTTACGGAAGGAAAACAGCATGAGGCTCGTGACACTGTCGGGAAGAATTATGGAGAACAGCCACCATACCTTGATCGTGATGAGAGATGGCAGCACCTGTCAGGCGGTCTGCGTGGTCAATGTCAGCGCGATTGGCGATATTCGTTCCAAGCTTACGATGCTTGAGAGGATTGCCAGCCGCAAGCTCGATGGCGGAGAATTGGCATTCGACGGTCACATTTGGATCACCGCTTCCGATCTGCCCGAGAGGACAGATGCCGTGCCGCATTGATCATCGTTGATCGTACTTGCCCCAAAAGGCCCAACATCTAGATAAGTTGCGGCACCTGCGGAAGGGGCCGGACGAGGTTTGACTTGCGATGAAGCGTAACGGCAAGATCGTCGAAGCTGTCGAGGGGGACACGGCGGTGAGGGAGCACTGTGGAACCCACACCCTGGTCAATGACAGTGATCTCGAGGTGCGGTCGGGCGAAATCCATCATCTGGCCGAGCGGTTTGCACGAAACGACCCTGCCAGTGCATCGGCGATGCTCGTGGCTGCTGAAGCCGTTGCGGCTCGGATCAAGTTGCCTGTTTCAATGGCCAAACTTCAACGACGCCATGCGCAACCGCACAGGGCACGCACGAAACCTTTTTGATAGCTTCGCTCAGGTCGGCAGCTTCGATGATGGCGAAACCGGCGATCGGCAAGGCGGACGACATGAACGGTCCATCGCGGGTTTCCACGCCGTGAGCGTCTGGATTGCGAACCTGCACCGGTTCGCCAGCGATCCCCATCACAGCGCCGTCGGACCGAAGTTTGGCGTCCTGGGCGTGCGCGGCGTCTCTGGCGGACTTGGCCGTGCGGTCGTAGTCGGCCGGATCGCCATATCCGATTGTGATGAACTTGGGCATTGTCTCGTCTCCTTTCAGTCACGAAACCACCGAGGGTCCGTCCTCGAACATGATGCCCCGCAGGAACACCACTTCACGGAACGCCTCTGCGGCCATTTCAATCGGGCAAATGGATCACACCTCCGTCCCCGCAGGATCGCAAATCTGCTTGCATAATGCAACCGGAGTCTGACGCGCCGGAGTTTGTGCAGATGGCCGACGATCAGTCTTTGATCGCAAAAGGCGACGCGAAAAAAGTCAACCTTACCCGGCTTCGAATTCTCAACGTTTTCAGCCTAGTCCGCCGATCTGTTAATTTGAACGCTCAGACGGAGCTTCAACTGTATCCGTATGAGAAGCGGCCATTTGCGATTCTGTGAAATCCTTCAAAGCGCTTGCCGCGTCTTGCTCGCTGCATCGCGGCAAGTCTGCAGAATGTCCTCTTTCTGCAAGCTGCGAGTGGTCCCGCAGACAAAGCACTGGAACATCTCTCTCGTCTCCATGCCCGAGATTGTGAGTCTCTCGCGCATGCCGCACCTCGGGCACTGAATTTGAAAGCTGTCGGAGAGATCCACGGCTGCCTCCCGCTTGCTTCAGAGTTGAACAATCAACTGGCTCACCGAAAGGTAATTTGGAGCGATCGAAAGCCCGTTACCCGCAAGATCCCGATGTAATCGCGCACCCGCAGCTTTCTACGAAATCCCGGTCCGGAGGCGATCCTGTCGCATGCGGAAGGCAACCAAGCAGGCCGGTGAGTGCGATCTCACCCGGCTTCCGTTCGCCCCCAAGGTGATCGCTTAGGCCTATGCACATCACACGCGCCGTGAAGCCAAAGTCACTGCCATTTGCCAGCGGCTCGGACTAGATCGGGCCGTCGACGATCACCAATGCACGGCCCTGCGAGCAATTCTCGATGCGGGCATTGACCTGGTAGATTTCCTGCAACATCGGAGTGGTGATGACGCTTGCGGTCTTGCCGCTTGCAACCATTGTTCCATTGGCTATGACGATGGTGTTTTCGCAATAACGCAGGGCATGGTTGAGGTCGTGAAGCGCGATGAGAACGATCATGCCTTTGCGGCGAGCAAGGTTGGAAACAAAACTCAGCACGTCAACCTGGCGGTGAAGGTCAAGAGCCGAGGTCGGTTCGTCCATCAGCAGCACTTCGGGCTTGCGGATTAGCGCTTGGGCGAGGGAGACCAACTGGCGCTGTCCGCCGGAAAGTTCGCCGAGGCCGCGAAACGCAAGCGCGTCGATCCGTAGTGCCTTCAAAATGATGTCGATTTCATCGAGCTCGTCATTGTGAACGCGCCAGCCGCTGCCTTGCTTTGCAGATAGGAGAATAGATTCATATACCGTCAAGACAGCGTTTGCGCCGGTGTCCTGCGGCATGTAGCAGATGCTCGTTTGCGCGCGCTCGGTGTCAGACAGATGGACGAGACCTGGCCCGGGAATAAGCGACGCTATGCGTTTGAAAAGTGTCGACTTGCCCGCAGCGTTCGGGCCAATCACGGCGGTCATACTGCCTTTTTCCAGAATGTCGGTACTGACGCCGGAAAGGACAGAACTGCGGCCATACATGGCGCCGACTTTATCAAGTGCAAGCGCTACCATGCGCGCCTCCGATTGCTGAAGATCAGGACGAAGAAGAACGGTACGCCGATGAGGGCGGTGATCACACCGATCGGCAAAATCGCACCAGGGATGATCATCTTACTGACGACCGATGTCGCCGAGAGCAGCAGCGCGCCGCAAATAACCGAGCCCGGCAGGAAGAAGCGCTGGTCCTCGCCGACGAGCATGCGGGCGATATGGGGTCCGACCAGGCCGACAAAGCCAATAGTGCCCACGAACGACACCGGGATGGCAGCAAGCAGGCTGACGATCATCATCGTCTGCAGGCGCAGTCGACGCACGTTCACGCCCATGCTGGCTGCCTTATCATCGCCGAGACGAAGCGCCGTCAATGCCCAGGCGTCCTTCATCAGGAACGGGACCATCGCAACCAGAATGGCCCCAGTAAAGTAAACCTTCGGCCAGGTCGCCTTGGTGAGGCTGCCCATTGTCCAGAACACCACCGCTGCGAGCGCCTGTTCAGAGGCCAGATATTCCAGCAAGGAAAGTGCGGCGTTGAACGTGAAGACAAGCGCAATGCCGAGAAGCACGATCGTTTCGACGCTGACGCCGCGCATTGTCGAGGCGAAATGGATGAAGAGGGCTGCCACCATCGCCATCAGGAAGGCATTGAGTGGAACCATGTACTGGATCGCTGCCGGAAACAGCGCGACGCCACCGACCAATGCCAACGCAGCGCCGAAACTGGCTGCAGCGGAAATCCCGAGCGTGAAAGGGCTGGCAAGCGGATTGGAAAGGATCGTCTGCATTTGGGCGCCCGCAACCGATAGGGAGGCGCCTACCGTCACTGCCATCAATGCAATCGGCATGCGGATATCCCAAACGATGACGCGCAGCTGTTGCGCGACGGCGGCCGGGTCGAGCATTGCCGACAGGACGTCCGAAAGTGGGTAATTTGCCGGCCCGAGCGCCATGTCGAGCGATATGCTGAAGCACAATGCAATGACAAGCAAGCTCAAGATGGCAATGCGGCGAAAAGCGAGGGCGCGATATAGAACGCGTCCTGTTGAATTGGTGGTCGCAGCCTCGATGGCCATGGATCATTCATCCTTGAGCGAGACGAAGTATCCCGGCTTGTAATCGAGCGGCAGGAAGCGCGCGTGCAGTTCCTTGAATGTCGCTTCGGGGTCAAGGTCGGCAAACAGTTCCGGATGCAGCCACTTGGCGATCTCCTGGATTGCAACGAACTGATACGGATTGTTATAGAACTGATGCCAGATGGCGTGGACATTGCCGTCCGCGACAGCCTTGACGCCGGTAAAGGCTGGACGCTTGGTCAGCGCTTCAAGCTTGCGATGGGCTTCCTTCAGATCGGCACCGTAGCCGACACCGACCCAGGCACCCCCTGGAACATACTTGTCCCAGTTGCCGCCGGTAATGATGATCTGGTCCGGATTGGAGGCAATCACCTGCTCCGGATTGACCGTACCGAAGGTGCCGGGGATGATGTCCTTTGCGATGTTGATGCCACCGGCGATCTCGACCATCTTGCCGAAATTCTCGTTGCCAAACGACATGCAGCAATCATCGGAATATCCACCGGCACGCTCGACGAACACCAGCGGTTTCTTCGGGTCGGCCTTCGCCAGCACGCCCGTGACCCGCTCGATGCTGTCGGCGCGGAACTTGATGAAGTCTTCGGCGATTGATTCCTTGCCCATCAGCTTGCCCATGATGCGCATGCTCGGCTCGGTGTTTTCCATCGGCTTTTCACGGAAGTCGACATAGACCAGTGGGATGCCGACCTTGCCGAGCTTTTCGATGTAACCAGCTTCTTCCGTGGCAGTCTTGGCGTCGACGTTCATGAGGATCACGTCGGGCTTAAGCGCGACGGCTTGTTCGATGTCGAAGGTCCCGTCCTTCATGCCGCCAAACGTCGGCAGCTTGGCGATTTCTGGGTATTTTGCCAGATAGGCTTCGTAGGATTCAGGGTCGGCTTTCGGCAGGTCGTCGCGCCAGCCTACAACGTGTTCGAACGGAGCTTGCCTGTCGAGCGCAGCAAGGAAATAGATCTGCCGGCCTTCGCCGAGAATCATGTTCTTGACCGGAGCTTCAACTTCGACGTCGCGTCCGGTCACGTCCTTGATGGTAATCTTGTCGGCGAAAGCCGGCCAGGTAGCGGTGGCAAGTAGACCCATTGCAAGTGCGGCTGCTTTGGCTTTAATGCGCATCGAATTTCACTCCGTGGAAACTGCGATGCCTGTATTATTTTATGACTTTAACAGTCAAGTTATATCTATTAGAACCATTTTAATCTCATGCAATCAGGATCGAGCAGGATGAACACAGGAGCGGCTGCGGGCCACAATTTTGGGCTGCGGGACGAGATTAAAACCTATTGGTCGGCGCGTGCGGCGACTTTCGATCAATCGCCCGGACATGAGATCTTTTCAGAAGAGGAACGCCAGGCCTGGCACAATTTGATCATCAGGCACCTCGCTCGAGGAGAAGGACGTCACGCATTGGATCTGGCGTGCGGCACTGGGGTCATATCGCATCTCATGGACGATTTAGGTTACAAGGTCACAGGCCTTGATTGGGCAGAGCCGATGCTGGAACGGGCCCGGGCAAAGGCGAAGACGCGTGGACGAGCGATTGAGTTTCGCATCGCCGATGCTGAAAATACCATGGAACCGGATGAAAGCTATGATGTCGTGGTAACACGTCATCTCGTTTGGACACTCGTCGATCCGAGGCAGGCATTTGCGGAATGGTTGAGGGTCTTGAAGCCTGGCGGAACCTTGCTTGTCGTTGATGGTGACTTCGTCAACCTCAGTATGGCGGAGCGTGTGGTGAAGACAGCAGCAGAATTGCTCCAGCAGTTGGGATTGACGAAAGCGGACCAGGTCCCCGCGCCGGCGGGCATGGCCGAAATTCACAACCGCATCCTGTCGCAGGTGCATTTCTCAGAAGGCGCGCGCGCTGAGGATGTTGCTGCCCTGATCCAGAATACCGGGTTTGCGAACGTAACCGTCGATACTGATCTGAAGGCAATCTATCGTGCCCAATCGAAGCACTTAAGTTACCTGAAAGGGCTTTCTCGCGGATTGCAACACCGATACGCGATCGTCGCCCGTAAACCGTCAAGGGACCTCTAGATATCATCTGCTGAGCACGCATCTCTCGCCACGAGGTTGACTAGATGTGGGCGGCATGGCTTCCGCATCGAGAGTGGGGTGCAATAATTCAAGAAAAAAGATTGTTTGATCCGACTATCGTTCGAAGGCCGGAAATCCCAAGCCCATGCGGCGAAGGATGCGGCAACTGCCAGTCGGCGACGCCGCGCGCGGGTTTTCGCTCAGCTCCTGATTGCGATGCGCTTGACCTGCGACGCGCCTTATCAATCTTTGGCAAGATTACGCTCGCGTTTTCCTCATAGTCGTATCCTCCTTGAAAGCAAGATGGATACAAGGTGACGCCGAGAGCGGCTGACGCCCCCTGGACTTATGCCGATCGCTCTGCGGCGACCCCATCAGGAAAAATTTACGCTCCTAACGACAGGTGACAGCAAGTGGCACCAATGATCGGCCAAGCGTAATCCGCCGCTGTGGATGAAACCCGGCGACGTTCTCGAAGTCGACAATGCAAGGAGTGCATGAAAATACAATCATCGACGAGGGAGCTTATTCCATAGTCAGAGTTTCAGAAGGCCGAGCGTTCCTGGTGCTTGGACGCTCGGCTATCTTGCGTTATGCTCATCGAGCAACTACCAGTTGTCGGCCGGTCTTGGGTTTGCTGGATCACCGTAAAATACAGACGGGAGTGCCTTCGCGAGGAATGAAAACTCCGAATGGCAATGGCGCATCAGGCCCAGTCCGATTTCGTCCGGGACGGCATGGCCGCCCTTGTCGCTATCGAGACCAAGAACGAATCTGCTTCGCAGAACGAGGCCATCGGGCGTGTCCCGTGTGACGTGCATCATCCGGCCGCTTATTGGAATTCCATGCTCGTCAATCTCAACATCATCGCCAAAGCCAATTCCGGCGTAGAAAAGTGCGGATACGCCGCCCACCCGCTTTGCGGCATCGATGTCCGTGGCACTGAAGTATGCGGCTGGGCTTAGGAATTTGATGGTTGCTTTGATCGGAGGAACCTCTCCTAGCGACTCCGTCGCCCTGATCGTCGCGCCGATGTAGTTCTCACCTCTTTTCCAAAACTCGTCCCAACCGAAATGGCGCTTGTGATCAATGGGGTGCCACCAGCGAAGGTGTTCGTCGGTTTCAAAATACTTGAACCACCATTCCAGCATCGCTCCATCGCACCCTGGCATTATCGTTCTGCAGGCGACCGTGAGAGTGCCGGAGGCGAAGCGCTCGATCCCCATTTCGAGTCTAATTGGGTCGGCACGCAGCAGTTCGACAGGGATTGCTGATTCCAAATCATGTTGCATTTCCAATCTCCCATATTTAGGAAACGTGTGGCGTTTCCTAAATATGATCGGTATACCGTTCGTACGACGTTGGTCAAGGAGATCAAGATTTGGAAAAGCGAGCGAGAGGGCGTCCGGCCCGTAATCGGCTTGAGGTGGAACGCAATATTCTCCAAGCCTCTACCCAGCTTCTGTTTGACCAGGGATTTGCCAAGTTCAGCATCGATGCAGTCTCGCGTAGCGCAGGAGTTGCCAAAAAGACTGTTTACGCTATGGCGACCAATCGTGAGGAACTAGTCGGGAAAATCGTAGCGTCCTGGACTGAGCAACTCCAAACCGGTGGAGATCCCCGGCCGGGCGAGGCGCGTCCTGATCCGGGGAGCCTGCGGGCGCTATTGAGCAGGATTTACCGGATCGCCCTATCCAAGGAAGCTGTAGCACTTTTCCGTCTCATCTGTGCTGACAAGGAGGGTCGAGAACGGCTCGCAGAAATTTATAATCGAAACGGGGTCGAGCGAGGAGTGCAGGCCGTGGCGAACTGGCTGCGCGAGTACGAAGCCGATGTCCCACCATGTGATGTCAACCGATCTGCCCGGATGATCCTTGCTGCTCTTGTTGCTGAGCCCTTGCGCAGGGCCGCTATCGGCCTTGAAACACCATGGAACGATACCGACGAGGAGGTCGCGGCATGGGTTGGAGAATGCATGGATTTTTACGCACCCATAATGTTCAAAGAGTTAGGCACTGCACCATAGCGGCCTCGTGGCGTGTCGCGGACGCCGAGGCGGTGTCAAGGCAAGCATGGCGCTGAACCAGATGGTTTACGGCTCCCCGGCCGCGATTGCGAACCGCTAGATATAGACCGAAAGCTGTAATCTTAAGAACTGGCCAGCGCTATGCCCCGCAGCCAGTTGGGTGGTGTGTGCCAAGCGAATCTGCGGTTCTAGCCAGCACAGCCTAATGCGACTCCCGACGGCCCGACGTGTCGTGCGCCTAACGGCGCTCACCAAGCCCTACTCGCGGCGCCGTAAGCCGATCCTGTCCTTTACGGGCCGTTTGACTTTGAAAAGCGCGGCTTCATCTCGTGGGCAAGATCATCAAGATACTCAAGCGCTTCACCCGTTGCGATCGCGGAGTTTGTGCTGCCATCGTCTGCCGAACGGCGTATGTCGCTCCTGGCTGCTTCCAATGCACTTTCGATGAAGGCATGAGGATCCTGGCTGTGCGCCGCAGCCCATTGAAGGAGGCGACAGATCAGCTGCTCATTGACGCGTATAGCGGTGATCGCGTGGCTGAGCATCAGGTTCATCTTATGGGCTTTGTCGGCTGTGATCCTTCGTGCCATCGGGTGGTCTTTCAACTTTGCGGGTGAAGGTCTGCGCCGCGACTTTCGAAAATCCAACTGCCTACGCCGGAATTTGTTCCGTCCGCCAGTGGCTAAAATCCTCGTGTGAACCGAGGGCGTAACGGGGGCTTCTTCGAAGAGTGGTAGCGAACTTCGTGCTATCGATCCTATCCCTGTGCGTCACGCCAGGCATTTATTGGTATCCTTTCCGCAACGCCGTCGTTGATGGCGAGCACACTATCGAAGAAGTCTGCTCCTTCTTCTGACTGGATGGACGAGGTATCGTGCATAACGGCAACTACGATCGCCTCTGGACAATGGTCCTTGATCGATTGGTGAAACGACTGCGCCGCCTGGCCATCAAGTGCGCTCGTCGCTTCGTCAAGGAATAGCAGATCCGGCCTTAGCAGAAGAATTTTCGCAAGGACGAGTTTTTGTTTTTCACCCCCCGACAGGAGTTTGTCCCAGTTCTGCCCATCGCGTCCATCGCTCAAAAGCTCCTCCCCGAACTCTCCGAGGCCGGCGCCTTCCAAGGCCGCCACTACAGAGGCGTCGGTGTGCGCGTCAGCCCGGTCTGGCAAACAAATGAGATCCTTCAGGCAAATACTCTGAAGCTTCACGTCCTGTGCGGCATAGAGGCTCTTTCCGGTCTCTGGCGTCGTGATCGTGCCGCGGCCGTGCGCCCAGAGACCATTTACCGCCTTGATAAGCGAGGTTTTGCCACTTCCGGATTCTCCCACGACTAAAATCCATTCTCCGGGAACGAAGCGCAGCTGGTCAGCGACCAAGAATGGCTCGTCATCACCCGTGTGCAGGAGCTCAATCCGCTCGATGGTCAAACCGAGCGCAGCATCCTGGGTCTTGTATTCGAACACTGAGGGACCGCTGCGAGCATAATAATCCTGCGGCTGCTGAACCGCTTCGACCGCTTGCGCAAGTTCGGTGATTCTGCGTGCGTCGGCCCTTAACGTCGCAATATCGGGCATCGCATGGATGAACCAGGAACATTCGTTGATGAGCGCTGTCGCCAGCTCGGCGCCGGTGACGTAATCCTGCAAGCTGATCGTTTTGTCGACATAGGGGATCAGTCCGGGCGCATAGGCGACGATACGCGATCCTAGGAAATTATGCACCAGCTCGAAGCCCATGTAACCGGCGGTCACGCGATTAAGGCTCGCCCAAGTGTTGTCAATCTCGCGATATCGGCGCCCGTTGATGGCTCTCTGTGCCGGTTCGCCCTTGATGACTGCAACATGAAAACTACGGTGCAACAATTGGTTCAGTTCGCCACGATAACTCCCCTCTGCGGATTGAATGCGCACGGATAGGCCTTGCATCACACTGCCGAGCTTGGCTGCGACGAATGTATTGAGTGGCACGTAGATCGCGATAGCCAGCAATGTCAGACAGGCGGTACCGTAGCTACCCAGAAACTCAATTCCACTGACGGGGCTCGAGGTTTCGATCAGTTTTGTCCCGACAAATCCCAGCGATAGCACAACGCCGGCGATTCCCACGCCAAGGCCGATCGCGCCACCCGTCATGCCCTTTATGGCTTCCTGTACCCTCTGATCGATGTTGTCGGGCGATGAAGTGTCCTGGCCCGTCGTCGCCCCGAACCCGTTTTGCTGAAGATGAAAATGGGTATGGTTGGAATCGAGCAAGGCCTGGTTAAAGCGTGCGTCAAGCCATTGGCGCCATTTCCGATGGAGCGTGGTCGAAAAGAAGTGACGGACCGCAGTAAATCCCGCATCCCTAGTGATCGCGATCGCGGCCAGGGTCGCCGCGGTAGTCAGCAGCGACGAAGGTGTGGTGGGCACGGTTGGATGGTGGAAGTTGGCAATCCGATTGACGAGCTCGCCGGACGTCAAAGCGAACCAGACGCTCGCTTGAGCCGACAAACCGGTGAGTAGAAGGATGAGGAACGTTAAGCCCCAGGCCTCGCGCCACCGTTCAGATAGCCAATAAGCCAGCAATAGGCCCCAGAAGCTGCGCATTGAGGAAACAGGGCTGCTCCGGCGTCGGCGTTTTCCGCGGAGGGGCCATCTTACCAGTGCTGTTGCTCGTTGTGCGTTGCTGCGCACGACCTCGCTCAAACTCATCTTGATGAATTGGGGCGCCGATCAGACTTTGTCAATTCGGTAGTCGAGAGGCCGGCCGGTTCCGCTGCTGCTGGCCGGGTTTGACGACCGACGTCGGGAACTATCGTGCTCGCGAGCTGTTGGTGCCTAAAAGGAGAATACCGATGACACGAGATATTAGAAGCTCGACATTTTACGTCCTGGAACAGCACGACGCCTCCAGCTCCACCGATGCGATTCCTGTCAGTTTTGAAGAGGCTTTCGAGCAGGCCAAAAAGCTCACTGCAAGCGGCCGTGCCGTTCACGTCCTTTATACCGACGACGCTACTCAGATGCAGTTGACCCGCTTTGCCGAGGCCGGCATCAGAACGAGCCTCGCTCCGCAAGGATAAGACAAACAGCGACGCGCGGAAATGGGAGGCCGTTGAAATGAATGCGCGCGCTTACAGCATCTTCGGCCATTTCTGAGAAGCGTGCATCACAGTAATGATTTCAATGTCCTTGTCGAACCCGAAAAGGGATTATTGTAAGGAATATCGGATAATACAATTTCGCGCGTGCCTGCGATGCGACCGATGCGTCCCAGCTGCCGGCAGCTCTGCTAGCATATCGACAGACGCTACGAGACGGGCAACGACCCGTGCAGCAGCATCTGGATCGTCATGTTCGATGTACGCACCGATTTCGTCAAGCCGCTGCAACGCCCGCACGGTCCAGCGGATGCGCCTCTGCTTCATGACCGAGAAGCCGCCTTGACGTATTTGCCGATCACGCGTGCCACGTCGTCCTCACAAGCGAATTCACCTCGGTCCGCCTCGGCAATACCAGCTTCCATTTCCGCAATCTGGCACTCTTCGCGTGATACGAAATCTTCAATAGCCTGTGCGGCCATGTAGGAGCGGGAACGGTCGAGTTTTTGGGCAAGTTGGTTTAGACGGTCGGCAACTTCGTCCGGGACGCGGATTGTAAATGCTGCCATGAGGGGACCTTTCAGGTTCACTTTGAATATATTTGAACCACTCTGTTCGTAAAGGTTCAAGGGATCCTTCTTGCAGAGTTTTCGTGTGCGATGATCGTAACGCTAATGACAGCCGGCGACGCCGGGTTGCCCGTCGAGAAATTGGTCCGGTTTACGAATGCGGTCACACGCGCCTTGTCGGCCTGATGGGGGACCGCCCGAAACGAGGGATCGACAGCTTCCAGGATACCCAAGATCGGAGGCAGACTGTCATCGACCTCCTGTGAGATCGCGAAATCGATAACCAGGTTGCATTGCCAGTCTGCATTGCCGTCGCGGGCAACCGGACGCCGACGCTCCCGAATCGCGTCCAGCATCCTTTCATCGGACAGCCTATTTGCGCGTCAGGCTGAAGGAGAAATGGCTGCCGCGATGATAGTCAAGCGCGTAGTTCACCGGGATGCCGGCTGCGTTGAAGCAGGTTTCGGTGATGAGCAGGGCTGGCCCGAAATCCCTGAGGTCATGGCGCGCGACGACGTCATCGGGAAGCATGATGGAGGATACCCTTGCGGCGGACATACGCGGGCGGCTGCCTCGTTCCTCGAGCAGGTCCATCAGCGATCCGCTCCAGTCGAGGTCGTAGAGCTTCGCCGGGATAATGCTGCGCGGAACGTAGTCGATACAGTACAGGATCGGCTCGTCCTCATGCAAACGGATGCGCTCGATGCGGATCACGCGACCGGTGGGTGGGAGATGCAAGCTATCAGCGACGCGCGCGTCGGGTGTTTCCTCGGAAATCGACAGCACCTTGTTGACGGTCGTATAACCGTAGTGGCGCGCCATGTCCGTGACGCTCTCGAAGACCGTGATCGGGCGATCGACCTTCACGGCCGAGAGCGCCGAAACGAAACGGCCGCGACCGTGCTCAACATAGATGACGTCGTCCTGTTCGAGCAGCTTCAGTGCTTCGCGAAGCGCCGGGCGGGAAATTTTGAAACGCTGCGTGAGCTGCGCTTCTGTGGGCAGCTTGTCCCCGGGTTTCAGCCCCTCCAACCGGATGAGATCGGCAATCCTGTCCCGAAGCTGAATGGCCAGGGTGCGCGAGTCGCGAAGGGGCTCCTGCACTTAAACGCCTCATGTCGTCGTTGATCGTTCAATTGTTCTTGTCTGACAAATCCTTGCCGGTCAAGTGTACGAAGCCCGGCTTTGGACAGCGCGTCCGCCTCGCTTCACGTTTGTTTCCGTAGATCGCGGAAAAGCCGCCTTGACAGATATTCCTGATGATGTCAGTTGTCTTACAACTATCTCATGTAGACACCGAGAACAGAACCATGCTGAATTTTGACGAACAGAGATTCCTGCGTATCCAGTCCGGCGCAATCGCGCTGCAGAGCCGCCTGGAAACAGTGATCGTATCCTGTCTTTCGGCCGGCGCAGAGAACATTTTCTTCCTCGGCACCGGCGGCGCTGCGATCCTGATGCAGCCTGCAGTTCAGTTGCTGCAACAGCGCTCACGCTTTCCCACCTTCATCGACATGCCGGCGGAACTGGTGCTCGCAGGCTCGGCGCAGCTGACGGACAAGTCGATCGTCGTCATGCCGTCGCTGTCCGGGACGACGAAGGAAAGTGTAGCCCTTCTCTCCAGCCTGAAGGAAATCGGCGCGACAGTTGTTACCCTGGTCGGCCATCAGGAGACTCCGCTCGGCAGGGGCGGGGACCACGTCTTCGTCAACTTTGCCGAGGACGATACGTCCTGCGAATCCTTCTATCTGCAGTCGCTGTTCATTGCGCTCGCGATCCTGAACCATCGTGGCGAGATCGAAAATTACGCCGAGATCGTCAGCCAGCTCTCCGGCATGCCGGCGCTGCTGTTGGAGGTGAAACGAGCCTATGAGCCCAAGGCAGAGGCCTTTGCCAAGATCCTCGCCGCCTCGGACTACCACATCATTACCGGCGCCGGGAACGTCTGGCCGGAAGCGTTCTATTACGGCATGTGCATCCTCGAGGAGATGCAGTGGATCCGCACCCGTCCCGTGCATGCGTCCGATTTTTTCCATGGCACGCTCGAACTCGTCGAAAAGGGCGTCAGTGTCATTCTCTTCAAGGGTGAGGATGCGGCACGCCCGCTTGCCGAACGCGTCCAGAACTTTGCGCCGGGCTACACCGACAAGCTTACCGTTCTCGACACTGCCGAGTTCGAACTGCCCGGCGTTTCGGCCGATGTGCGGGCGCTGGTGTCGCCGGTGCTGATGGCGACTGTGCTGGAGCGCATCAGCGCCCATCTTGAAGTCCTGCGCAATCATCCTCTCACGACAAGGCGTTACTACAAGCGCGTCGCCTACTGATATTGCTGCTTGCCGCTATAATCCGGAGCTGCGAATGCGCATCATCGCGTTCGCGGCTTCCGCGTCCTATCCCGAGATGCGCATGAAAACCCTCCGCTTCGCCGCCGTCGGCGACAATTGCATAGACCGGTTCCAGCCTCCGCTTTCGCAATCGCTGGTTGGCGGCAACGCTGTCAACGTTGCGGTACAGCTCGCCCGGCTCGGCCATGGCTCGCACTATTTCGGTGCCGTCGGTTCGGATCCGGCCGGACAGCGAACGCGACATCTCCTGGCTGACAACGGTGTCGACGTAACCCACATACAGGAACGTTTCGGCGTCACCGCCTATACCGAGATAGACGTGCTTCCCTCCGGCGAGCGTGTCTTCGCTTTCGAGGATTTCGGCGTCTGCGCCGGCTACAAGCCGGACGCGGACGAAATTGCTGTCCTCAAGACCATGGATCACGTGCATCTCGGCTGGATGGACGATGAAGGCGTGGTGCGTCGCACGCTCGCCGATGCCGGGGTCAGTGTGTCCCAGGATGTGTCCGTCAATGCCGATCCCGTCAATCTGGGAACCGAAGGTCTGACGATCGCCTTTGGTTCCGCCGGCGACGACGACGCAACGGCCAAAGACTTGCTGCGCCGCCTGCTGGAATGCGGCGTGCCGCTTGCTGTCGTTACCCGAGGCAGCAAGGGAGCCGTGGTCAGCGATGGAAGACAAACTGTTTCGATCGGCATCCGGCCGGTCGAGGTGGTCGACACGACCGGTGCCGGCGACAGCTTCGTTGCCGGCTTTCTCGCAGCCCGTGTTGCAAGTCTGCCGCTGCCTGATTGCCTTGCGGCCGGGCGCGATCAGGCCGCAATGACCTGCATGCATGTTGGCGGTTTTCCGCAGGTGCCGCAGCCGCTCTGACGGGTCGGGCGATGCACGCCAGACGGGGACACCAGGCTGGCGCGGTAACAGCCGCAGCCTTCGGCCGATTGCGAAAGACTGGATTTACAGTGCCACGAGGACGGCGGCGGTTACAAGAAAGGTCGCCTTAGGCGCCGGCAACCCCCCATGCCATGACCTTCACGATGGCACCAGTGGGCGGAGAAGATCGCGAGGGCAACAACAAGAAGATCCACGGCTGTTCGGCGGCACGATGGATGCGCCGCCGCGGGTCGTGGGCGGGCGCATCAACGGGCATTGAAGCGGCCGAAACGTTCCTCGATGCGAGACTGGGCGTATTCCAGGCCGATCGAAAGGATCCAATAGATCATCGAAGCGGTGATCAGCATCTCGATGTGACGGAACTCCGTCTGGCCCTGGGTGCGGGCGAGATACATGATTTCCCAGACGCCGACTACGGAGACGAGTGAGGAGTCCTTCAGCATGGCGATGAACTGGTTTCCGGTCGGAGGAATGATGACACGCATCGCCTGCGGCAGGATTACGAGCGCCAGGGTCTGGTTGGGGCTGAGCCCGAGCGCGGTGGCGCCTTCCGTTTGGCCGCGTGAAATGCTCTGGATGCCGGCGCGGAAGATTTCCGTCATGTAGGCGCCGTAGCACAGCGAAAGCGCCAGGATCCCGGCAGGCACCGCGCCGATCACATAGCCGACCTGTGGCAGGCCGAGATAGATGATGTAGATCTGCATCAGCAGCGGCAGGCCGCGAAACAGCGAGGTGTAGAAGGTGGCGAGGCCGTAGATGACACCGTTGCTGGACAACTTGGCGATTGCGCCCGCCAACGCGATGACCGTCGCGATCACGATGGAGATCGCGGAAATGTAGAGCGTCGTCACCACGCCCTGTGAAATGAGAAAGCCGATCTTCTTGGCGATGAACGCGAAGGACAGATCGAACGAGTAGAAGAAGAGCATCAGAAGAACGAAAAGCTCAAGCCAGACGCCGACCACCTGCTGGCGCCGTGACAGCTGACGCAATGCCTTCCAGTTGGCGGCAACGATGAGCGCGATCAGGAGAGACGAAGCCAGCCGTCCCATGGTGGGGTTTTCGCCAAGCCAACCGGCCGTGGCGGGCAAGACATGGCCGATCCAGGCGGAGCTGACACCGAGCATATAGAGCGCAAGGACCACCAGGGTGAGGATCAGCAGCGCTCCGGCACGGCGCGAGGCCTCGGGATAGATTAGTATCAATCGACCGATCATGGTTTAGACCTTTCCCGTCTTCTCAGGCGGCGCGCTCGCGCCACCAATCCTGTGCCTGGAGCTTCCAATAAGTGAGCTGGGCGACGGCAAGCCCGGCAAGCCCGCCCGCCCAGACGAGGCCGAACGGTTCATAGAGCTTGTAGCGTTCTGTCTCACCGAGAATGCCTTCGGCGATGACCTTGCCGCCGATCGCCGTCGTGTTGAGGCCGTGCCCGCCGAAGGCAGTGCAATACCACACACCGGGGCTCATGCGCCCGATCTGGGGCATCAAATGGCGGGCGTAGGACATCAGGCCGGACCAGGCAATTTCGGTCTTCAACCCGGCGAGTTGCGGATAGGTGCCGACCATTTCGGCCCGCAGTTCGCGCACGAGCGCGTCGCTCGAGGCTGCGCGAGTGGTGATGCGACCGCCCCACAAGAGGCGCCGGCCGCCATCGATCACGCGGTAGTAGTCGCCCGCGCGCCGGTTGTCGCCGATGGCATCCTTCGTTGCGATCGCCGATGCGATAAGATCTGGTGCATCCTCGCTGACCATGACGTATGTTGCAATCGGCAGGAAAGAGCGCTTCAATTTTCCGTTGAGCGATCCGGTGTAACCACCTGTCGTGAAGACGACATCGCGGGCGGTCACGTGTCCACCTGCGGTTTTCACCCGCTTCTGGGCGCCTGCCAGGTCCACGGATTGTACCGCTGACATTTCGCAGATGCGGCCGCCAAGGCGTTCGATTTCGCGGGCGATAGCGCGCAGATAGTTCAGCGGGTGCATGTGGAACGCATTGCCGTTGCGCAATGCCTGGAAATACCGGTCTGACTTGAGGGTCGCGCGGACCGCTTCGCGATTCATGAATTCGAGTTCGTAGCCATAGCGCCGGCTGGTGTCTTCCGCATAGGCCTTGAGGCTTGCAGCATTGTCGTAGCGCAGCACGCTCATCAGGCCGGGTTGCGGCTGAGCGTCATCGATCGATAGGTCGCGGATGTTTTCGCGGATGAACTCCATGCCTTCGATCGACAGCAGATGGAGACTACGGGCTGCTTCTTCGCCGGTGATACGCGCGATTTCGTCGCCGTCGGTTGCATAGCCCGGGCTGACGAAGCCGCCATTTCGGCCGGATGCGCCGTAACCAACGCTTTCGGCTTCCAGAACCGTAACGCTTTTGCCGGCTCGCGCCAGTTGCAGGGCCGTCGACAGCCCCGCGAGGCCGCCGCCGACGATCACGACGTCGCAATCGTTCGAGTTTGACAGCGAAGGACGCGCAGTCAGATCTACCATGGTGCGTTTATAATAGGTATCAGGATATGTCATGCTGTCCGGCTCCCCCAGATGCTTAGTGCGGCGTGAGACAGATCGGCCCACGCCGCCATGTCGTCAGTCCGTGCTGTAGTCCTTGCCGTACCACTTGGTCGTCAACGTGCTGAGAGTGCCGTCCTTCTTCATCTCCTCGATGATGCTGCCGACCTTTGCCGTCCACTCCGGATCGACTTTTTCAGCGATCACGACGAGCGGCTCGCGGAAGGCATATTCACCTTCCAGGCTGCGGAGCGGATAGCCATTCTTGATGGCATTGAGGGCCGTTTGCTCAGGCGCGATCACCGCGTCGAGGCGCACGCCGCTACCAAGCCGAAGATCGTCGAACGGCAGCATGGAATCGGCAAAGGTTCGCACTTCGCCCGGCTCCAGTTTGTATTCGATCGGCGGCAGGCCAGGCGCGTCGATTTCCAGTCGGCGGTTGATGAAGTCTTCCGACGTCGTCGCGGTCTCGACGCCGATGACTTTGCCGTTGAGGTCAGCAACTGACTTCGCGTCACTGTCCTTGTGCACGACATAGACATAGGGGCTGTAGTAGTAGATGCCGACAAAATCGATGACCTGCGCGCGCGCTTTGGTCGGCGTTACAGAACCGACGCCGAGATCGTAGCGTCCTTGCCAGCGGCCGCCGGTCAGCGTTGCCCAGTCTGGCGTCTCGAAGCTCACTTCGACGCCGAGGCGCTTAGCGATTTCGCGGGAGACATCGATATCGAAGCCGACCATCTCGTTGCTGTCGTCCAGATAACTCTGGGGTGGCCAGCCGCTGTTGGTGGCGACGACCATTGCCTTTTTTTCCATAACGCGGTCGAGCGTCTGCCCGGCATGGGCAGACGCGGCCGCGGCGACGAATGCGGCGCCTACGGCCAATCGTACAAAGAGCTTCCTCACATGATCCTCCTATTCGATCCGTCAGCCATGATCCCCTGTTATGTAAGATGTCTGACAACCGAATGTGTCAGTGCTTGTATTCTCGAGTCAAGGCCGTCGAGCCGACGAAATCATGAAAGGTTCAGATGGAATCATATCTTTCCGTGATGAGTGGCAACCTAAAGAAGCAGCATTCGAAATCGTCCCAGAGCTTTGGCCGTGACGGTCACTTTTGCCATTTGGGGCCGAGGAACGCGAAAGTCAGCCGCGGTCTCCGAGGAGATTCAAGATCAAGGAGATCAATCTCCAATTTCATCGCATCCTGGATGCGCTCGTCAAACAACCGGTGAGGCCGAACGGGCCCGGGCGACATCACGACGAGGCCAGGATGGCGCTCACTTGAACCGGCAATTCAATCTCTGATCTCTCGCGGCGGTAAGCCTTCGATTATTATCCGTTCTGATCGGTGTCTTGGCATTCACCTTGCGCCGGCTTTTTCCGCCAAGAAGTGATCTGCGTCGTTATCCAAGGTTCATGCAAAGCGAAACCTGCGCGCCGCGTCTCAAACCCTGCTTTGCCAGACCGTGCACAAGTGTGACTATCAGGCGAGCTCGATTGGGCCTAAAGGATGCCAAGTGAGCAAGCGCCACCGTTAGAGGCGATCGCGTGGGATACCAAGGACGGGCGCGACCGGGTAAATGGCTGCCGAAGCTCGGCCATGCCGTTTCCGCGCATCTAGGGGCTCGGCCTGATCGACGTCAAGCCGCTAATCACCCATACTCTGCCACGGCCCGATGCGCTCAAGGCTTTCGATATTGGCTCGGAGAAGGGCGAGGAAGGCGCAGATCGATTTTAGCGGATATGCGAAGCGACGAAACCATTTGGGAGGAACCATGAGCATCCAACTCTTCGACCTGTCAGGCAAACGCGCCCTCATTACGGGCTCCTCGCAGGGCATCGGCCATGCGCTGGCACACGGGCTGGCAGCGGCAGGCGCCGAGATCATTCTTAATGGACGCGACGAGGAAAAGCTGAAGGCTGCCGCCGAAGGCCTCGGGGCAAGGCATACACTTGCGTTCGACGCCACGGATCATGATGCTGTGCGGGTGGCCATTGACACCTTCGAGGCGGAGGTCGGCGCAATCGACATCCTCGTCAACAATGCCGGAATGCAGCACCGCATGCCGCTGGAAGATTTTCCGGCCGATGCATTCGAGCGGCTCCTGAAGACGAATGTTTCGACCGTGTTCAACGTCGGTCAGGCGGTTGCGCGCCACATGATTGAGCGCGGCGCTGGCAAGATTATCAACATTGCCAGCGTGCAAACAGCGCTCGCTCGCCCTGGCATTGCACCCTATACGGCTACGAAGGGCGCGGTCGGCAACCTGACCAAAGGCATGGCGGCCGACTGGGCGAAGTACGGTCTGCAATGCAACGCCATCGCACCAGGCTATTTCGACACGCCGCTGAACGCCGCCCTCGTCGCGGATCCGACCTTTTCCGCCTGGCTGAAAAAGCGCACGCCGGCCGGTCGCTGGGGCAAGGTCGAGGAACTCGTCGGCGCCTGCATCTTTTTGTCTTCGGACGCTTCCTCCTTTGTAAACGGCCACGTCCTCTACGTCGACGGCGGTATCACAGCCTCGTTGTGAGGCCGACGCGCCCGGGCGCGAGCTCCCCGCCACTGGTCATCTCGGTACAGGTGGTTTCATTGGCAAAGGCTGGCTTGCAGTACAACGCGTTCTTTCCGGAATGGATGTGTACAGCCGTTCCATCGCGCCACAGATTGCGCACCCGGCCTGGCTGGACAAGCACTATAAGGCGATATCTAACCAATTTGATCTCGAACGCCTGGTTTTCGGCGGCCGGCGCGCCCTTTGCATGTAGCGCCAGGCAAGGCCCGACGCGGATCGCGATGCTTGTGCGGCCGCAATGGTTGCGGCCTAAGCCGCCCGAGCGCTGCGGTTCGTTAGCACCGATCCGCGTGACTGAAAGAAGGAAACCGTGCGGGTGGGCCAGAGACCCCCAAACCTCACCGGACCTCAACGGATCAAATTGGCTTGCGCGTGGTTGGGCACAGACTTTCGAACTGTGGAGGCCCCGATGAAAGCTCTGACCTGGCATGGCAAACACGATATCCGCTGCGAAAGCGTGCCTGACCCACAAATCCAAGAGGGTAGGGATGCCATCATCAAGGTCACGGCCTGTGCTATTTGCGGCTCCGACCTGCATCTGTTCAATGGCGTGATGCCGGACATGCACAGTGGCGATATCATGGGGCACGAAACCATGGGCGAGGTCGTCGAGGTCGGCAAGGACAATAGCAAATTGAAAGTGGGCGACCGTGTCGTTGTTCCCTTTACGATCTCCTGCGGTGAATGCTTTTTTTGCAAACGCGGGTTCTTTTCCGGCTGCGAGAGAAGCAATCCAGATCGCGCCAAGGTCACAAAGATGTGGGGAAACTCACCGGCGGGGCTGTTTGGTTACACCCATCTTTTGGGCGGATATAGCGGCGGGCAGGCTGAATATCTACGTGTGCCCTATGCCGACGTAGGGCCAATCAAGGTGCCGGATGAATTGACCGATGAGCAAGTCTTGTTTCTTTCCGATATTTTCCCGACCGGCTACATGGCAGCGGACTTCTGCGACATTCTGCCAGGTGACACGATCGCGATTTGGGGTTGCGGCCCGGTTGGGCAGATGGCAATCAAATCGGCCTTTATCTTGGGTGCCGGCCGGGTCATCGCCATCGATACAGTGCCTGAGCGGCTTGCCTTAGCAGAGCGGTCAGGCGCCATCATACTCGATTTCATGGACAAGGATATCTACGACCGGGTCATGGAGTTGACCAATGGCCGGGGTGCTGATTCCTGCATCGATGCCGTGGGCACAGAGGCTGATGCGGCCGCGAGTTGGGATTCGCGCATCGACCGGATCAAAGTGGCAACCTTCATGGGTACGGACCGGCCTCATGTGCTACGCCAGGCAATCCATTGCTGTCGAAACTTTGGCACTGTCTCCATCGTCGGGGTTTATGGAGGGTTCCTTGACAAGATTCCCATGGGATCAGCCATCAATCGGGGTTTGACCTTCAAGATGGCGCAGACGCCTGTCCAGCGTTATCTGCCGCTGTTGATGGAGCGCATCGAAAAGGGTGAGATCGATCCCTCCTTCATCATCACCCACCGAGCGTCCTTGGAAAAGGGACCTGACCTCTACAAGACCTTCCGCGACAAGCAGGACGGCTGCATCAAGGTCGTCCTTAAGCCCTAAAGCCAAAGACCATGGCGGTGGCACCTGGCAGAACGCGCAAGAAGGCCTGCGCTAAAGCCACTTCGACCGTGATCGTCGATCGTCCTGGCCCGAGGAGCAATAAGGTTATGATCTATAATGACGCTACTTCCCGATTTGCGCGGCAATGGCGGCGCGCTTTCGGGTTCCAAGGGTCCGGTCGGCGCGGGTCGTCAATCGGTAGCAAACGACGTTCGAGGCATGCGGCGGCCGCATTGAATGTCCTGCATCAGTTTGAAGAGCCATAACCTTTGATCCCGTGAGAGGATGAAGATGTCAAAATCCTCAAGAGCTAGGTCCAACGTTTCCTCTACCAGGGCCGCTGCTGAAGTCGGATTGGAGCACATCCCGCGGGCCCATGTCCTCAGGTCCGGCATGATGTCTTTGACCTTCATCTCCCTCACCATGATCGTCATGAGAAGCCTTTCAAACGCGAGAGTGATCACGCCCAACTTCCCGAAAGCAGCATTGTTCCTAAGCTAATGAGGCTCGTGGAGGATCGGGAAAATCAGGTGCCCGACCAATCAATTGCGGCGATGGTCCACGATGCTGGAAGCGCAGACCATCGAACCGGTGGTGTAGCTGTGCATCCGGTCCCGACTTGCTCATCACTCCAAAGTCAATCGATCCACTATGCGGCGTCTTGAAATTTCGCCTTGTCGGCGTCAAGTTTTCTTGGGTTCTTTTTTCATCCGGTGTGTAGATGCGAATGGAGGATTTCATGCTCTGCCCGGAATTGGTTTCTATGACGCCCGTTCATCGGATCTCGATTACCAGCTTAACGGTTATGGTCTCACCACTGCGCATATCCTCTATCGCATTCCGATTTCGAATCCGTCCTGCAGGCCCATGTCTGGCAGGACTACGATTTGGCTCCCGATTTCCCGCAATTGCATAGGTTCCTCGACTTCTGGCAGGCCAATCTTGAAGGTCCGCTGCACTCTGTCCGCTATTCGTATCAGCGTCTGATCGGGCTTGAACGGAATTAGTTACTCCCTGGCCATGTGCTCTCGAGGATCGATGAGCTTGATCGGGAAACCAGAGATTTACCGCTGGTCTGAAGGCCGAAAATTTTCCCAGCCATCGCTCTTGAATCCGAAATTCGCGAAAACCAGATCAATTGTCGCCGGCCGCTGCGATCAGGGCTGGCTTTGCTGGGAGCCCCGTCTTTCGGCGCTTCCGTACCCATGTTGCTCAAGGAGGATATGGCTATGGCAACATCTTACGACTACGCACCGCTGTTCCGCTCGAGCATCGGCTTCGACCGGATCTTCAATCTTTTGGAAGATGCGCAGCGCGGCCGCTCGATCAGCGACTGGCCGCCCTATGACATCGTCAAGACCGGCGAGGACAGCTACCGGATTTCGATCGTAGTGGCCGGCTTCGCGCAGGACGATCTTGACTTGACCTTTCAGTCCAACCTGCTGGCCGTGACCGGCAAGAGGCAGGAACCTTCCACGGACGGCTATCTGCATCGTGGCATTGCCGGCCGCCCGTTTGAACACCGGTTTGAGCTTGCCGACCATGTCAAGGTGACTGGCGCGGATCTGAAGAACGGTCTTCTGTCCATCGATCTCGTTCGAGAAATCCCGGAGGCACTGAAGCCGAGGAAAATCTCCATCCAGAGTGAACAATCTCTGGCGCCATCAGCCGCTCCGGCACAAATCAAAGCGGACAGGGCTGCTTGAGAAGCTGTGAGGGGGCGCCGATGCGTCGGCGCCCTATGACACTTCGGGTCAGGAAGGAGAGAGACGATGAAACCCGATATGTTCAAAGCGCCCGTATCCATTCTCGTTGGCCTCGGTTTTCCCGCAGAGGTTCGCAGCGTCCTCGAGGCCTACCGCTATCTCTCCGAGTGTCCGACGTCACTCAGAGACACGGCACATTCTGTTGCGTTAAGGGCATGTGGAGCCGCGCTTCGCGGCGAGATAGAAGCAGAGACCGCGCGTGGCTTGTTCGCCGCCTTTGCAGAGAAACATGATATGCTGACGCCGGACACCAAATCCATCGTTGCGTTTCGCCTGCCGCGCGATAGAGATCCGCACGTGCGTTGAGTGGCCCAATGATACACAAGACTCTGGAAAACGCGGTCAACAATGCGATGACGAAAGGACCAACAGTTCTGGCCTTGCAAGGTCTGGCGTTTCAACGGCCAATCGACGTTGTGATGGCACCTGCACTTTCTGTCGATGACAAGCGCGCGATCCTCGCTGCCTGGGCTTCGGACTATTACGCGATAGACTCACAACCGGCCCTGCGTCAAATTCCGGGAACACCTGAACCGGTTCCTATTGACGAGGTTCAGCGCGCTTTGGCAGAACTCGATTGTCGTTACCAAGCCTGACGGCATTTCCAGGAGGGGAGCCAGTAGCGACGAGGAAGGGCTCGCAGCTCTGCCGTCGGGTGCTGGCCAACCCGAAACCTGAGCACGCGGTGGCGGTCGAAGAAACGTCCCCGATCCTGTTCACTTTGATGCCCTATCACATGAGAGGTGACGCCCGCCAGCGTGGGGTGGGTCCTCGAGTAGATCGGGACCACCATTGGCTGGCGAGCGTAAATGATCGGCGCATTGCCCTTGCACCTCGGCACCATCTTGCCGATGGACTCGCATGCGGGCCTTCTCACCGAACGTTTCAGCTAGGCAAGAAGCCGTGCGTACGGAACCAAGCCACTTCATCACGCAGGGTCTCGATCACCGGCCGGAACTCCAGACCCAATTCTCGTGTGCTCTTCGCACAATCATAGCGAGAGCGATCATTCTCCGCTGCCACCGTTTTCGCCATGGCCCAACTCAAGAGGACCGGCTTGCCAGTTATCCGAGCGTAGAGTTCATTGCCAGCGCCGATCAGGTAAAGCAAAATGAGCGGAATGCGGCGCGTCGGTGCCTTTGCCGTGGTGGCTTGTGCGATCAAGGGCAACAAATCGGTCATGGTCATATGCTGTCCGGCGGCAAGGTAACGTTCGCCCCGTTGCCCCCGGCGGTTAGCCAGGATCATCGCCCGCGCCACATCGCGCGCATCGACCACCGAGAAGGAGCCGGGTGGAACACCGGGCAAGCGCTCGAGCGCCACGTCCAGCACCGTCTGGCCAGCCGAGGTCGGCCCGATATCCCCAGGCCCGTGCATCCAACCCGGTAGCACCATGGCCGCCCAGAAATCGGGATGTTTGTCGAGAAAATCGAGCACCACGCGGTCCGCCAGGATCTTGCTGCGATAATAATCATCGGCATCCCGCTCATCCCGCAACATGGACTCGTCTATGGTCTGTCCCTTCGCACCACGCAGTACAGCGACCGAGCTGGTATGGACGAAGCGCCGCACGCCGGCTCGATAAGCGTGATCGAGCAAGCCACGGGTACCCGCGATATTGGCGGCGTAGAGCGCGTCCCAATGACTCCCGCCCTTGTAAGAGTCGCGGAAATAGGCCGCTGTGTGGAAAACCACGTCCACGCCCTTAAGCGCGTCAGCGAAACCCCGCACGTCGAGCATGTCGCCGGTGATGATCTCCAAATCCAGCCCGGCAAACTGCAATGTTGCTTTTTCGGGCGAGCGAACCAGCGCTCGCACGCTCCAGCCGTCGGCGATTAGTTCGCGGACCAGATTGTTGCCAAGGAGGCCGGTTGCGCCCGTCACGAAGGCAGTCGGCGCATGGGAATCATTATTGGGATAGTTCAGCATGAAAGTGTTCCATATTTGAGGGAACACCTCGTATAAGGCTGGACTAAGGTCCATGGTCAAGAGCTTGAGGGGTGAAATATGCTGATCGGAGAATTCGCCCAGCGGACAGGGTTGAGCCAGGACACTGTCCGATTTTACGTCCGCAAAGGTCTGCTCACGCCGCAACTCGGTGCCCAAGGTGGTCGCAATCCCTATCAGATCTTCAGCGACCGGGACGCCTCGACGGTTCGGATGATCCGTTTCGCACAATCACTGGGTCTGCCACTCAAGGAGATCGCGGAGATTGCTACGGAACTGCAACGCGAGGGTTTATCGCCGGCGCGGGAAATCGAGATCATGAACGTCCAGCTCGTCAAGCTTGAGCAGAAGGCAACCCAATTGGCCGAGCTGACCAATTACCTGCGGGCGAAGCGCGACTGGGTCGTATGCGGCAAGCCGGGCGATGAACCCCGATTTACCGATGACACGCTTTGCCTAATCCAGCGCCCGGTTTCCGGCTTCAGCTGCACTTCTTCAGACGCGGATTGATTCCGGACAGGTTGGCTACCCCAACTCAGGGCAGCGCATTTCCACGGGCCTTTTTTCGGTGAGCGATTGCGGATATACCGCCCTTCTTTCCTGCTGTTGCAGCCTCCGAAATCTAATTTGGAAACACGATGAACGCATTGACCATGACCTGGGGCATAGCTGGCTTGACCGCACTCGGGGTGATTACACGGCCCTTTGCCTGGTCGGAATCAATATGGGCGATGCTCGGCGCGGTTCTGCTTGTTGGGTTTGGGCTTATCGGTCCGACCGATGCCTGGGCTGGTATTGCAAAAGGTACCGATGTCTATCTGTTTCTAATTGGCATGATGTTGCTCTCCGAGCTCGCTCGTCAGGAGGGGCTGTTCGACTGGCTGGCTTCGATCGCCACCACCCACGCCAAGGGATCGCCCAAACGCATGTTTGTCCTGATCTACGCGGTCGGAGTTGTTGTGACCGTATTCCTGTCGAACGACGCTACAGCGGTCGTGCTCACTCCTGCAGTCTATGTGGCCTGCCGGGCAGCGAAGGTGAGGGACCCTATGCCCTATCTCCTTATCTGCGCTTTCATCGCCAACGCTGCAAGCTTTGTCCTTCCCATCTCCAATCCGGCCAACCTGGTGATTTTCGGAGGCGGGGACATGCCGCCACTATCGCGTTGGTTCGCCTACTTCGCACAGCCTTCTCTCGCCTCCATCATCGTCACATTTCTCGCACTGTACTGGACGCAACGCTCGGTCATTGCGGCTGATGGCGTCGCGTCCAATGTACAGGCCGTGCCATTATCCTTCAGTGCGAAGCTTGCTGGTTTTGCTTTGTGCGGGACGGCCGTCATACTGCTTGGCGCATCGGCGCTGCATTTCGATCTCGGTCTCCCTACGTTTCTCGCCGGTTGTGTGACAACCGCCGCAGTTCTGCTGATCACGCGAAAAAGCGCTATCGAGACGCTGAAAGATGTTTCGTGGAGTGTGCTGCCTCTGGTCGCCGGCTTGTTCGTCGTTGTTGAGGCATTGAACCGAACAGGACTGATTGATCATCTCGCGCAGTATCTTTCCGACCAGGCATCGGCCTCTCCGGCACAGACCGCAGCTGCTGCGGGCGCAGTCGTGGCTCTGACGTCCAATCTCGTCAACAATCTGCCCGCGGGGATTGTCGCTGGAAGCGCCGTTCAGTTGGCACACGCGTCCGATAAGATTGCCGGCGCGGTGCTGATCGGCGTCGATCTTGGTCCCAACCTCTCCGTCACCGGATCGCTTGCGACGATACTTTGGCTAACCGCGCTTCGCCGCGAGGGACTTCAGATCGGAGCCTGGGCATTCATGAAGACTGGCTTTGTCGTGATGGTGCCCGCGCTCGCTGCTTCGTTGGCCGTCCTCGCGATCCAGTGATCATAGTGGCCAGGCTTTGCTGCAGGTCGCTTGGCAACAATCCTGCGCTCTCGTAGGTAGCGAGGGGTAGACTAGAGGCGAGCCGCATGAGGCTGATTTGATGCTGATGTTGGGCGAAATGTCGACTCTCTACAGCCCTGTGCGGGCCAATGCTGTGCTCGATCCTTACGGTTTAGCGCTGACAGGGTTCATGCTGCTCGTAGCCTGGAAAGCGCCGCCCTGGATTGTTGTCAGCTGGTGGGCAGGTGGAGCCTCACTCTCAAAAGAGCGCCGACTGTCGCTGAGGCAGTAGCAATCAGCTGGTCTGTCAGGATGTGTCGCCGGGCTTGGCGGTGTTTTGCTTGCCGCCGATCTCGGCTTTTCGATCGAGCCGGGCGAGGATCACGCCCCATCACTTCGCCGCGACGCATCAAGAGCCGTCGCTCCGTCAAGCCGACCTAGGCTTATGGATGGCCATTCGGCTCAAGGTTGCTCAATGGCCTTTGGTACGCGGCGGCCCCGGACGACGCCCAGAACCGCTCCCAAAGTTCCACCTGTAACCGCGCCTGCGGAACCGCCCGCAAGAACTGCGATGAAGGCGTTCAGCAGTGCAGGCAGGACGCCGGACGCGGCCTGCACGTAAATCCCTGCCGCCAGCCCCAAAACGGCACCCACAATGCCAAGCATAATTGCGAAGCCCGTCACCGTTTCCGACGGATCGATCATTGTTGAACGTGCGGTGTCATCAATCGGCGGATGTTCGTTTTCTGCGCCTTGCTCCATTTTCCACTCCCTATCGCCGCTTCAATTGCCCACTTGCGAAACGCCCTTGTATCGCCGGCGACCCTCGCCGTCGTTCAAGAGGATTCGCGCCGCTGCACCGTCCAAATCGCTGAACTGCTGAACTGTCAGCACACAGGCCGACTGGGCCCATAAGGAGTGCCACGGGTATGAGAACCACCAGATAACTCATGATATCACGGCGGGGTGGCCGCTCCATTGTTCCCAGCGAAATATCGGGCTAGCTAACCGCATGGAATTGCAAACGACAAGAACCGACGACAACGACATTGCAATCGCTGCTGCTAGCGGCGTGACGCTTCCCGCAATCGCAAACGGAATACTGACGACGTTATAGGCCACCGCGAAACCGAAATTTTGGCGGACAAGATCGTTTGCTCGTTTGGCGGTCTCGATAATGTCTCGCACAGCCAACAGATTATCGCCCAGGAATATGAAGTCAGCATGGTTTCGGCCAATGTCCGAGGCCGTTGATGGCGCGATCGAAACATCGGCTGCGGCGAGGGCAGGGGCGTCATTTAACCCATCGCCAACCATCACGACTTTATCTGATGAGGATTGGAGAGCCCTTATCGCGGCAACCTTGTCAGCTGGGAGCAGCTCCGCGCTGTATCTTTCAATACCGAGACGGTTTGCAACGCGAGATACGGCACGTTTATTATCTCCCGAGACAATACCGAGCGAGGTCCCACCCGCCCTCAGTGTTTGAACCAGCTCTGACGCTCCTGGTCGGACGACGTCCTCAAATTCGAAGACGGCAAGTATCTGATCGTCTCTGGTGAGCACCGAAGCGGTCCCATCGAAGTCTCGTGAAAAGTCCGGAAGGTTCGTTGCCCAGGATGCTCGGCCCAAACGGTAGGTCTGCCCGTGCCTGCGCCCTTCGATACCAAGACCGTGAATTTCGTCTACACTGTCGAATACTTCCGGCTTCGAACCCGCGCGCGTACCCGCATCGGCAACTGCTCGCGCGACGGGATGGTTTGAAAGCTGCGCAAGGCTGGTTGCAATTCCAAGAGCGCCGGCAGGTATTTGCTCGGCCTTGACCAACTGAGGTAGGCCAAGCGTCAGCGTTCCTGTCTTGTCGAACAACACGGTGCGCGCGTGGCATACCCGTTCCAGGGCAGAACCGTCCCTCACCATGATGCCCCGTTCGAAAAGCCGCCGTGTTGCGACGACCTGGACCATGGGAACCGCCAATCCAAGTGCGCATGGGCAGGTGATGATCAGAACCGCGATCGCAGTTGTGACGGCTTGGTGAAGGTCTCCCGAGACGTACAACCAGCCAGCAAGCGTGATTGCGGCAATGGAGTGGACCACCGGCGAATACAAGGCTGCGGCGCGATCCGCCACGCGCCTGTAGTTTGTTCGAGCGCTCTCGGCCGCGTCCACCATGCGTGCCATTTCTGCTAAAAATGAGTCGCCGGCATTTTTGGTCGCAACAACCAGGATTGGGCTACCAGCGTTCAGTACGCCCGCTGACAACGTTGCGCCCACGTCGACGGACCTCCATCGACTTTCCCCTGACACTAAGGACGAGTCGATTTCGGTTCCTCCCTCGTGCACAACGGCGTCGACCGGTACGCGATCGCCTGACCGGACAAGCAGGCGCATTCCCGGCTGAACTTCCTCGAGTGGGGTGTAAGAAAACGTCCCATCCTCATGCGCGACGTTGGCGCCCATCGGTATGAGTTTTTGAAGATCCTCGATCGCGGAACGTACCTTGCCCCGCATCATTTGATCCAGGGTCCTGCCAGCCAGGAGGACGAAGATGAGCGACACGCTGGCATCGAAATAAACATGTCGCGCGCCTGTAAAGGTATCGTACAAACTGAGGATGAAAGCGAGGATGATGCCGACACTGATAGGTACATCCATGTTGGTCTGTCCGCTCCGCAGCGCCCTCCATGCGGATGCATAGAAAATCCTGCCGGAGTAGAAGACAGCCGGAAGGGCCAAACCAGCGGAAATCATGTGAAATGCGTTTCGTGTTGCTGGATCTGCCCCTGACCAGACCGAAACAGAGAGGATCATGATATTCATTGAGCAAAAGCCGGCAACCGCAAGCGCTACCAAGAACGACGACAAGGATTCATCGGCGGACACATCAGTGACGATGTGAGCAGAATAGCCCGCCCTGGCTAACGCCCCGATGAAATCGGGGCATTGGGCCTTTTCGCTGTCCCAACTGACTGTGACGCGTCTTCGTGACAGGTTCACGCGCGCGGATTCAACAGCTTGGAGGTCGCCCAACGCCCGTTCGATCTTTGCGATACAACCTGCGCAATGCACCTCAGGTGTAGAAAGGGTTACCTGTCGAAGTCCATTTCCAACACCCCGGCTTGCCAGGAATATTTCCTCGCCACGAGAGCGAACCGCATCCTTGTCTGGACAAATATCAGCGAACGAGCAGCAAGCCATGGCTATTTCACCGCTTTATACGCGTGCCAGGTTGCGTGGCCGAGAAGCGGGAAAATGACGATCAACCCGATGCCCGCGGTGGCCACTGCGATCACAAACAGAGCCAAAATCAGCGCACCCCAGAGCAGCATTGGACGCAAGTTGTTCCAGACCAACGCGGCACTGACACCCATCGCCGTGAAGGCATCGATCTGCTGGTCGAGTAGCATTGGAATCGAAAAGGCGCTGATTGCAAATGAGAAACCTGCGAACAAGGCCCCCACAAATAGACCCACGGCTAGCATCGCCCAGCCGGTCGGCGTGGTGAGGAGCAGTTCGGCGACGTGCTGGAGGCCGGGGAAGGGGCGAACGCCAAAAAAGAGTGCATAAATCAGGACTGCGGCTCGCATCCACAAAAGCATGAGCATGCAAAGGAGCAATCCTGTGAAAAATACCTGAGCGCCAGCTCTCGGGCGGACGCCAAGCATCCCACCGAACGTGGTCTGCTGCGCGCTCTCAAGGCGAGCACTCTTCAAATAAAGACCCGACGCCAGAAGTGGTCCGATGATCATCAGACCGGCAACAACTGGAAAGAGAAAGTAATCGCGCCCGGTTGCAAACAATACCCATACCGAGAGGCTGCAAAGAGCGCAGACGACGACGCCATAGGCCAGGCTTTGGGCAGGGGAGATCAAGAAGTCGCGCCAGCCTTTAGCCAGCCAGGTGAACGGGGCGTTTATGGGCAGGTGTCGTTGCCATTTTGGGTTCCAAGTTTCTTCTATACCCGAGACCTCACTAATGAGACGCCTGGTTTTGTTGTGCGAAACCATATGACTCTCCTTAAGCTCGCGATCAGCACGATGACTTGGCTGCCTTGAACTGCCCCGGTCCAGTTCCGGCATCCTTCAGATGCGCTACACATCCAGGATCGCTGTCGTACGCCACAAACAACAAATGAGCATTCGCGCCCACAAAGAGCGCGCATGCCGCAGCAATGAGAGAGAAAACCAGGATGGCCGATTTTGATCGGTTTCTTGTCGTCATCACGGCTTCTCTACTCCAAGGGAGTTCACATAAAGAGCCAGGACCTTGATCTCGAGGGGCGTCAACCGCTCGTCCCAAGTTGGCATGTGGCCCTGCCGTCCGCCGTGAACTGTATCGATGATATTTTGAAGGCTACCGCCATATACCCAATACTGGTCTGTAAGGTTGGGTGCCCCAACCTCCTGATTTCCTTGGGCATCCTCACCATGGCACGCAGCGCACGTTGTGAGGAAGACTTCGCGGCCGCGCTCCATTTGCCCGACGTTATCGGCAGTGGAGGCGGCGGGAATAGTGAGGGAGCGAACATACAATGCGACATCCCTGACCTGATTGCGATCCAGCATTTCGTCACGGCCAAAGGCGGGCATCTGCGCCACCCGGCTCTCCTCATGCTGGGTGTTGATCCCGACTTTGAGCGTCTGAGCAATGTTTTGCGGACTGCCGCCCCACAGCCAATCGTCATCCGTGAGGTCTGGGTAGTTATTCCTACCCCGCCCATCGACGCCATGACAGGCAGCACAGTTATCTCCGAACAATTGGTGCCCCATCGATCTGACGGTGGCCATCAAACGTTCGTTGGCTCTGATTTCGTCGAAAGATAGGGTTTCAAGTTGTGTCGTCAGGGCGGCCCGGGCTGATGTGGCACTTGCCAATTTCTCTTCGACGGTTTTGCGCTGGTCGATACCCAGCAGCCCCTTGGTGTAGGTCGAACCAAGCGGCCATGTAGGAAGCAGTACCCACCATACAAGCGCGAAAATATGCGTGATGATGAGGAAAAGAAGGACCCCTCGCGGTACCGGAGTGTCCAGTTCTTTTATGCCGTTCCATTCGTGCCCGGTTGTTTTGCGGCCGCTAACGGGATCGATTTCGTCTACTTCCATGGCACATCGTCCTCATCGAGAATGTTGTGTTTTGCCCGGTCGAACCGAGCCTTGTTAGACGGCCAGAAAGTGTAAACAAGCACGCAAATCGAGAAGCCGATGAGGTAGAATAAGCCCCAACTCTTGGCTGCTTCAACCAGAGTATCGTGCGTAAACATTTCGGCTCTCCCCGGGTTCAATCGTTGGGATCGGGTGCTTGTTCCGTCGCTGCCGTGTTGGCATAGGCGGCTTCGGTCAGACGGCCAAGCACTTGGAGGTAGGCCACGAGCGCATCCATCTCGGTCACGTTCGTGGCAACGCCATCGAAGGCAGTGACTGTCGTATTCTCCCCGTATCGCTCGGAGACGCCTGAGGATTGCGTGCTGTCGGGCATTGCCTGGCCGTAGGCGTCAGACGAGGCATTGGCAATCATAGCGTCTGTGTAGGGCACGCCAACCACTCGCTGAGCTTGGAGGTGCTCGGCAAGGTCGTTCATCCGCAATGGCGTCCTCGCAAGCCAAGCATATGCCGGCATGTTCGACTCCGGCACAACGTCACGAGGATTGCTTAGATGAGCGACGTGCCAGAAGTCTGAATACTTCCCACCGATGCGGGCAAGATCGGGTCCCGTGCGTTTAGATCCCCATAACATTGGATGATCGTATTTCGACTCGACTGCAAGCGAGTAGGGGCCGTACCGTTCAACCTCATCGCGTAGCGTGCGGATCATCTGGCTGTGACAGGCGTAGCAACCTTCCCGGACATAGATATTGCGGCCTGCTAACTCGAGCGGCGTATAAAGCCGCATATCGTCCACAGTTTCGACCGTCTCGTCGATCGTGAACAAGGGGGCAATCTCCACAATGCCTCCTACACTTGCCGCAGCGATGATTGCCAGTACAAATCCGATTGCAGTCCGTTCGAGCTTGCGATGAAACAGTTCTGGCATCGCTTTACTCCGCTGGGCCTGTTGCCGTGTTCTGTGGGATTGACGTGATGGGCGGCGCATCTCCTGCGTAACCCCCCACAGGGGCTTCCCGAACGGTCATCCAGATATTGTAGGTCGCAACGATCGCGCCCAACAGGAAGAGGAACCCCCCGAAGGCGCGGGCGATATAATAGGGATACATTGCAACCAGTGAATCGACGAACGAGTAGGTAAGATTGTTGTCTTCACTATAGGTGCGCCACATCAGACCCTGGATGATGCCCGAGTTCCACATGGCAAACACATAGATCAGCGTGCCTGCAAGAGCGAGCCAGAAGTGGACTTCGACCAGCGTGGCTGAATACATGCGTTCCCGTTTCCAGATGGCGGGCACCAGCGTGTACAGTGATCCGTAGGTGATCAGCGCCACCCACCCGAGTGCACCCGCATGCACGTGCCCGACGGTCCAATCCGTATAATGGGAAAGGGAGTTCACCGGGCGTATGGCGAGAAACGAGCCTTCGAAGGTGGACAACCCATAGAAAAAGGCGGCGGTCATCATGAAACGAAGTGTGGCGTCATCCCGAACCTTATGCCACGCTCCGTTGAGCGTGAGCAGCGCGTTCCCCGCTGAGGCCCATGATGGAACGAGCAACATGACCGAAAATGTCATGCCAAGATTTTGTACCCAATGAGGCAATGCTGTGTAGTGTAAGTGGTGGGATCCGGCCCACATATAAAAGAACGTGATACCCCAGAAGCTTAGTATCGATAGGCGATAGGAAAAAATAGGTCGTTCGGCTCGTTTCGGCAAATAGTAATAAAGCATTGCCAGAAAGCCGGCAGTCAAAAAGAAAGCAACAGCGTTGTGCCCATACCACCATTGCACCATAGAATCCTGGACGCCTGCCCAGATTGTATAGCTTTTTGCGTGGCCGAGTGAGACGGGGATCGTCAGGTTGTTGACGATGTGCAAGATAGCGACCACCAGGATGAAAGCCATATAGTACCAGTTGGCGACATAGATGTGAGGTTCACGGCGACGCGCCAAAGTCCTGATGTACAGGATGAAGTAGGTCACCCAGACAATTACCAGCCAGAGATCAGCATACCATTCCGCCTCGGCATATTCTTTCGATTGGGTGATCCCCATGAAATACCCGGTGACTGCCAATATGCAGAATAGATTATAGCCCATCAGCACGAACCACGGACTGAGCTGGTCGGCCAACCTTGCGCGGGACGTTCTCTGGACGACGTGGAATGAAGTTGCGATCAAGGCATTGCCACCAAATCCAAAAATGACGCCCGTCGTATGCGCTGGACGGATGCGGCCGAAACTTGTCCATGCCGTATCGAAGTTAAGACTGGGCCAAGCGAGCTGTGCGGCCGCCCAAACACCGATGAACATCCCAAAGATCGCCCAGGCGAGGGTGAATGCGACACCGGCCTTGATCGGATCATCATAGTATCGCTCGATACGGGTCGGATCGGGCGGACGCCAGCCCCCGTTCGATGGTCGTCAACTGTCCCATGGTTGGCCCCCTCCTGCAGCGCCTCGTGTTCGACCATCTATCTTCCGCTAAGTGCTTTTCAAGTGCGAAAACAACGAATTGATATTCGTCAATGGGACACGAGAGTGACAACAAACTACCCTACTGTTCACTGATGCCGTGGTCAGTCGGTCGCGCCCTAGCAAGGTAGCAGAACTTTCCTCGCAAGGGCCATGAAGAGTTGTCGAAAGCAGCTTCGCGGCTTGAATAGATTGGACCTTTCCAAGACCCAGACAGGATCAAAGACGAGCTATCGATCCTGCCCTCATTGCTCGGCCGGTTCGAAATCTTGAGCCGTTGCGGCCTACGCAGTGCCCGCTTGTTTTGGAGCGGCGACGACCGCTAACAGCTCATAAGGTGCCTGAGGGCCTCCGCGTCTTGGATGCCGCTTTGGTACAGCCCTATAAGGCGGGCGGCGAGCGCATCAGCCTCTTCACTTTCCAGTGCAACCCGCTTTCGACGCACCAATTCGCGAAACACACCTTCGATTTTCCTAAAGTCTTCAGGCGCTATTATCTCTTGGCGAGATCCAACGGTTTTGTTCATCACACATAACTCCCCACCGGTAAGGAGGACATGTCATGCTGTCCCAGCGCAGATAATTATGCGCCGCATTTGGCGCGGTGCAATCGCGAATTTCCGGGAGTAATGCCTGCTCAAGTGCTGGGGTTGCGGTAGCATTGGCGAATTGATGAGGCACCGCTCGATTAAGTTGTCCACCGCACAGCAACCATCTCAATATCGAGCTGCATGTCCCTGGCTTCGACCAACGACATCACCCAAGTCCTGGAGAATGTAATTTCCATCTGGGGAACGCGCGAGGCGTCGAGCGATCGACAAGCTCTTCAAGTTTCTCGCCGAGAACGACTTCCAGTGGGCTCGCACCGGTCACCTTCCGGCGGTCAAGGCCGTCTTCGACATGTCAGAATTCAACTCGCTGCCGCATCGTGAAAGCATCGCCGCCGATACTGGCCGCTCGCTGCCCGGCGCCGTCCAGCGTCAGTTCGCCATCCAGGACATCATCGGCGAAGAGGTGGGTGCGGCCGTGAACGGCGACAAAACCGTCGACGAAGCCCTTGGCAGAGCGCAGAGTTCCGTCAACGACCTGCTTGCCAATCGCTGATTGGCGAACAGACCATTTCGGGCGTGGGACGGACTTGGGTCCCTACGCCCGAATGCAGAAAAGGATGACCTCCGTGGCGAAGGTCATCCTTGCACACGATCCCGACGGATCATCATCTGGATCGTTTTTGTGCGTGCACTAATATAACCGCCAGAGCACCGTTTTGTTCAGCCGCGTCCGACCACTGCAAAAGAAATCTTGCGGCGGCGGTGATTGACTTCGGCTGCGCGCCTGTACTGCGGCCAATCGCACGGCTGGCGAAGCTACTCTCACCGATTTTCGAACTGCTGGATCGTTGCTGCTTACCGATAATTGGGAAAGTTGGTACCAAGCAGGAAATAGGCGGACAAACCTGCGGCGATTGCAGCAAACGTCGCCAAAGCGAGCGTGAGCGCGTAGGGTCCTTTGCCGCCGGCTGAAAAGGCCAGCACCACTTTCGTCAGCAAATTGATCATCACCGCGATCAGGATCGCCGCGACGGCAGTTGTGAGATCGACCGACGTTGGCGTAAGCCGTGCAGTCGAAAGCGTGATCGCATCGAGATCCATCAGGCCCGAGACGGCGGCGACAACAAAAAGCATGACCTGGCCGACTCTCTCGACCAGAAACTTTGACGCCACAGTAACGCCGCCGAGCAGGGCGCCGAAACGCAGTACCTCCCCGAGTTCGAATGGGTTTTTCAGGTGAAGATCCGGCGCTTCACGCTTACCGCCGCTTCGCCACAGAATCAAACCACTTGCAGCCAGTAGCACGAACACGGCCGGCGCTAATACGATCCCGAGAGGTACCAGGAGAACAGGCGCTATGACGGCACCGATAATGACGACACGGACCAGCGACAGGGCGCCGGCAATCACCGCGCCGCAAGCCAGTCGCCGAGCACTCTCCGGTGCGTCAGCTGCGAAGCGAGCAAAGGAGAGTGTCAGCGCTGTGGAGGAGACCAGTCCACCGGCGGCACCAGCAAACAGTATTCCGCGACTGGGCCCGGCAACGCGGATTGCGACATAGCCGGCAAAGGAGATGGCGGCGATCGTGATCGTCAGCAGCCACAGCGCGAATGGGTTTAGCGCCTGCCACGGATCGATGGGCTCGTTCGGCAACAGCGGGAGAGCAACCAAGCTCATGGCAAGAAGAACGAGGGCTGCTCGAACCTCCAGCCAGGTCAATTGCCGGAGAAAGCCATGCAGGCTGCGCTTGGCCGCAAGCAGTGCCGTGGTTGCAACCCCACCGGCGGCGGCTAGCCGTATGTCGCCCACGACCGCAACCGCGCCAAGCGCGACGACAACGAAACTCGCGATGACTGTCGTTGCGCCGAAATCCTCTTCTTCCTCCGCCTCGCGCCGCTTGAAAATGACGAAAGCAGTGCCGAAGAGCAAGAGCAGCACCGCAGGCATGATAGGACCCGATCGTAGCTGGAGATAGCCGGCAAGTCCGCCGAGGAAACCAGAAAGTCCGAACGTCCGGATGCCCGCGGTTCTGCCGCCGGATGGCAAATCACGGTCCTGCCAGCCTCGCTCGCACCCCACTAGGAGCCCGATTGCAAGCGCCACGCCGAGTCGTTGGAAGGCTTCAACAAATTCCATTCGAAATCATAATTCTCCGGCGGGCAGAAGGACAGCGTGCACCGCGGTTACAAAGTAATCTTCACGCAGTTCGCAACGGTCAACCAGCCGACCGGCCAAAGGACATTCTCACAGGCTTCATCGGCGCACGTGATACGCCCATGGGCAGCACGGTCGCGGTGACTTTCGACCAGACGGGACGCCCCGAAAAACTGTCGCCGACGAGGTGGGCAACGTCATCTCGCGGGTACACCCGCCCAACGTGGGGAACGAGCCAACCTTCTGGCGGGGATTTCTGTCGTGAGCGTCTTCCTTGATCCGAAGGGCAGGGAACACGATGGAACATTTGTATTCGAAAGAAGTTTTGGGAGTTGTGAGTGAGCCGGACGGTATCTCACCCTTTCATCGTGCCTGCCCCCCGGGGGTGAGCCGTCCGGTTTTCCTTACATGCTGCTTTTTGGGACCCGTCTCAACGAGGTTTCATTCCCTGAGTGACAGGATTGGGTGCGTTCGCAGAAATATCGACTAGCCAGGACCTGCATACGCAGGCTTGAGCACCACGCCTTGCCGGCGCGACGCTGTGGGGAGGCATCGGCGGGCATATCTTCACGATCGTCAGAATGCGCAAGGCGGCATTAGGCAGGACGCCCGCTGGAGATATCAGGCCTTGCTCGCAGGGCCGTAATGATCGTGCAAGCGCCACCACTTGTATGGCTCTGCCTGTGGGCGGCCGGATGGCACGTCCTGCCAAGTTTCCTGTCTGCCGAGAGGCGTGAGGTCCAGAAGCGTAAAGATCGGACCGACTGCCTCTACGCCGCGGCCATTCATGAAGTAGGTGCGATACGCCCGGTCACCGTCACGAACGAACACGTTGATGCCGAACGTTTCCTCGACATCGAAATCTTTCGAGAACCGATCATCCGGCAATGTCACCCAAGGCGTCGACCAGCCCATCCGCTTCTTGTATGCAGCGATGCTGTCCTTAGGCGCGGTCGACGCGAAGACGAAGGTAACGTCCCGCGCGGCTAAGTGCTCGTGATGCGTGACACTGTCTGCAAACATGGAGCATCCCGAGCAGGCGCCGTCCGGCCAGTTCTCCACATCGGGAGCATAGAAGAAGCGGTAGACGATGAGTTGGCGACGGCCCGCGAAAAGACCGATCAGGTTCGTTTCGCCGTCGGCCGTTAGAAACGTGTAGTCGGTAGGCACTTCCACCATCGGCAGCCGGCGCCGCTCTGCCGCTAGCGCGTCGTTTTGCTTCATGAGCGCCTTCTCTTTTGAAAGAAGCGCGTCTCGGGCCTTTTCCCACTCCTCCTGCGCCGCGACTTTCGGCCACTCAATATGTTTCGCAGTCGCGGACGGTGCAGAAACTCCTAATGGTTCGTGGGTCATGAGCGCTTCCTCTGAGGGCAATCTTCAAAAATTCGTCGGTCCGCACCGCTCCTGTCCCAGATCGCATAGTCAGCAATTGCAGAGCACCGAGACGAACGCAGGTTACCACCAGTAGCCTCGTCCCGACTGACGATCGTTCCGCGGCCGCAGCACCCGTTGCATTTGTTTCGCGCTTGAACGACTGTGGCTGTTTTGGTGGCTTTACGTACACCTTGGAGTGCCGGTGAAGCCGGCAGTGAGGTCATCCGTCGCCACGTCTTTTTTCCTTTCTTGATGTGATGGAGAACTGGCGACGGAGCGGAAAGTTCCAGAAGTTGGTGGAAGGGAAGAGCGCGGCTGCCCCATGCACAACACACTATGGGACTTCGCCAGCTGAGCTATTTCGTGGCGGTTACCGAGGAGCTTTATTTTGGTCGCGCGACAGCCCGGGTGCATATCGCCCGGCCGGGCTTGAGCTGTCAGATTCAGTCGCCGGAAAAGGAACTGAGCGCCTGTTGGAGCGATCGACGCGAAAGCCGAACTAACCAGGACAGGCAGATCTACTATGGTCAGTTTGTGAGGATCTTGGGCGATGTCGATCTGTCGCCCAAGGTGTTGCGTTCGGTTGCCGGCAATTCGATGGGCAAGATCGGGATCGGAATTGTCTATCCCGCAACCATTGACGTGCCGCCGGCGTTCCTGGCGCGCATCGGCCGCAAATACCCCGATATCGAGCTGCATATCATGATCAGCTCGACCAACGACATCATGCAATGGCTGGAGAATGACCAGATCAATCTCGGCTTCATCCGCCCAATCGAAAAACATCGGCTCGTTAACCGGAAACGCTTCCGCAAGAGCGGCGTCGCCTTATGGAGATCACACCGGTCAGACGCTTATCGCGATCGGCAGCACCCGGCATGGGGACAACTTGAATCTCGCACATGTCGCGCGCACCATCATCAATGTCCTCGTCTAAGCAGTATTTGACATCTGCATCGCCGCCCAGGCCGTTGGCCCAGGCGTATTCGGACGGCCGTTCGAATATAACCTCGCCCATCTCAGGCAACATCAAAGGCTGCTCGACTGTCTGGAATGCGGCCGCGGTATTGGTACCCGCCAGGTAAGAGGCGCTTTGTCGATTGCCGGCAAAGTTCGTCGGTTTCGACCTGAGAGGCTGACCGTCGCTCCGTGAATGGTCGTGCTTCGCCTGCTTCGAGGCCACCAGAACGCCGGTTGCAATCTGAGGCTCCGGATTGACGGCCGGGAAGCGATCACCTTTCTTCACAAAGGAGGCCATGAGATAGGGCATATCCTGTCCCCCCAGGCGGGCGCGGCCCACGTACTGCACCCGAACGGCGCCCGTGCCACGGGGCTTCAGGTCCAGCAGTTCGGCTGCCTTGCTGGAAACGTCGATGATGCGACCCCGATGAAACGGACCGCGATCATTGACGCGCACGATCACCGAAGAACCATTTTCAAGATTAGTCACCCGCACATAGCTGGGCAAGGGAAGGGTCGGATGCGCGGCGGAAAGGTGATTCGGATCGAAAATTTCGCCATTTGCGGTCTGCTGCCCGCGAAACGCGGAGCCGTACCAAGAAGCGGTTCCCTTCCTGTTGTAGTTAGGGTCTTCCTTCGGATAATAGCGCTTGCCTTTCACCACGTAGGGTTTGCCGATTATATAGCGGCCACTACCCTTGCGAATATTCTTGCCGTAGCCCCGCGCGCTCGTCTTCACTCCATGTAGGCTTTGGGAGGTATATCCACTGCTGCGGTTCTTGTGCGGCACTTGCGTGGATGTACAGGTAGCACAGCTGACGCAGACCATCGTAATGGCCAGGCATCGCAAGCCTTTGACAGCCGTCCTTACATCAATAACCATCCGTCCAATGGCGACAGCCTCCCGTGCATCTGCCGCAAGTCTCGACACAAACGCTCATATCGCTCAGGCGCGCGCAGTCCGCTGTGCATCGGGTCGAGGGACAGCCGGAATTGCAGCGGAGGCACTTGTCGATGCATTGCTGCAGTCTGGGGTCGGGCCACTAATTCGCTCCTTCCGTGAATAATTGTAGAATCGGACCTGATGCTAAAAGTTCCATTAGTGTGCGCGAATATATTCCGCACCCTCTACGTGGGCCGGTCGCTTCTTCATCCGGGCGTCGGGCTCGAAGGGCTTTCCCTTGATGATGCCAATTGCGGCCAGCTACCCCATAATCTCTGGATCGAGCGCCTCTGCCGGTTCCTTTTGCACCAGGTCATTGATCATCTCGAAATAGCTGAAGTCGTTGGGCGGGATCGTATTCATCGCCTTGCCGGTGCCCTCTGTGAACTTGACAGGCTCTTGGGGTTTCAGGAACGACCAATCCAATTTGTGGTCAGGCGTGCGCTGCAACGTGGCTTTGCCGTCGAGCGCGGAGGCGATGCTGGTGCCGAATCCCCCCGGCACATATGGGTAGACCTTCAACGTCTTCCTGATCAATTCCACCGTAGGTTTGGGGTCGTTGTTCTCAAGGAACGAGCGGCCCAACGCTGTCGCGCGAGTGGTCGCCAGCTTGTGCACGAAGTATCCACTTTCGGGCAGGTCCCCTTTGTAGCCGGGAGGCACCAGCAGGAATCGACCGCCTTTTCCTCGGTGACCCATCGGAACCAGATGTCGTCGATTACGCCCAGAGACATTGGCGGCGTCTCGATCACGAGCGGTCCGTCAGCAACGTTCAGGTTTACCCAGAAATAGACCGTGTCGGCATTTGCCGCCAGGAATAGGGACTTTGCGTCCATCAGATCTGACCAGATGACAGCCGTGTTGTCCGGCACGCCCGCATCCTCGAAGCCCTTGAAGATGGCCGCCACCGAAGCGCCTTGGTAGGCATTCACGAAGGCTTCGACGCCGTGCATCAGGTCGACATAATCGTAGACTTTGTCCACCGTCTCCTTACTCGGAGCCCCTTCCTTGTATTTCAAGGTGCCGATGCTGCTTTCGACCACCGAAACAGTGGTTGGAGGGCGAGCGCAGCATCCGCCGATCGCGTCAAACGCACGGTGGCCGCTATGTTTCAGTCATTGCCTTCGGTAGATGCCTCCGCGACAAAGGCAGTCCGGTTCTCTATTCGGGTATCGTGGTTCTGGAAAGCGCGACCTCAACAAACGACAACCGAAAACACCGATTTGCTTACGGCGGGACAGCACGCAACCGGGAAGATTGTGGTCCTTTGACATGGTATTAGCCTGTCGCGAAATCACCTAGCTCAAGCTGTTCGCCGATTGAACGCCTCGTTGCTCCATCGACCGCCGGCCAAACGGTGTTGGACCGTTGTTGTTGTTGTGACGTTGATCACGAAATAACCCATAAGAATTAATTGATTTTCTCCTCCATACCCATAGACTTGGCACTGCGGGGCACCACCTGGTCTTGACGAATTTGCTAACAAACTAGGCATATTGCGGCGCCGATTGCTGAATATTTGCAGGTAAGATTCGAAGTCATCGGAGAAGCCCTGGTTTCTGGACCAGGGCTCTTTCGTTAAGGCTCCCCCAGAGACGACAAGCTGCTGACAACTCGCCTCAAATGCTTGAGCCGCTGTTTCAGCGAAACCTTCGAGAAAGCCTCCCAAGTGCCCTATTCACGGATTGCCTGCGGTAATCGGTAACGTCGGCCCGACGCGTTTTGAAATGGAGGCTGAGATAGCGCAGGCGATCTCCTCGGACGTAAACAACATCAAAATCCGCCGGGCTGTGAATTGCAAAGTGGTGTCGCGCTGGCCTCTTCCAAGCGGGGCTGTTAATTATTCCGATTGAAAGCGGAGTGCGTTGGGTTGCTCATTATTTGACCACCTTGACTATCCCAGCCAACTTGTCCCCGTGGGAGGCGAGTTGCTCTCCGAGCGCTTTGGCTTGGAGGGCGGTAAGTCCAAACTGCAAAGCTGAAACTTGTTCCAGATCGTGATCGACGCCGAATTCGAGGCGAAGGAAAACATCAGAGTTCTGGTTTATAAGCGTCGCGGTCTTCCAGCCAATAATAGGAGATACCCTTATGTTGCCTTGGCCGTCCTTGTTCCAGCGGTTCATTTTATCTCGCCTCCGATATGATGGGGTGGACATTACGATGCCAGGACAGTGACAGGGCTACGCCAGAGCTCGTCGGGCGGACGCGTCCTACTGCCGGCGATACGCAGGTAGTTGGATCATCAAAGCCTCCGGACAATCGTTTCGAAGTCCACCGCCGATCAGCAGCTTTTTTAAACCTCACGCTCCAACCGAAACCGGAAAGAATAGTTCCGCCATAACACGACGCATCAACGGGGCGGGTCTTGCTTCGCATCTTCCACTCGCAAGGGCAGCACGGAGAACATCGCTTGCAAGGACCCGGGTCCCCAGACAGCCAGGAGTCCGGCAATCCGATGGCGAGAGAGGTCTTGAACAGCATTGAAGGCGGTCGACGTTAGCTGTCAGTTCTGGAACCGGCAGAACCAAAGTTACCGGCCATCTCGTTAGGCGCCTCGGATTGATCAGGCCCGCCGCAATCGCCTCGGTCCTTCACTGCCAAGGGGGAGGTGCCTTTCCCGAACTGTTTCCATGAAGACGCCGACTAAATTCTCGAAGTCGTCAGGCATTATCACCTCAGTGCGAAGTCCTATCGTTTTTACTCTTAGCCTTAATCCCAGCCGGCCCCTGGGGGTAGGCGACGCTGCCGTAATCAGGGCCCTCGCTGTGGGATTGCGCGTGGAGATCGCACTTTCTCGAAGAAGGTCTCAGCGGCTTTTGTTGTCACCGAGACCTTTGGAGATTATGGCGTATTCGAGAGTATTTAACACAAAGCTTTGTATCTGGATTAGTTCCAGCCCCTGCACGGAAGCGTTTCATGAAACGACAGAGCTTAGTGCTGCATCCAGGTTGGTGGCTGTTCGCTCTGAATACGAGGTGTGGGGGCAATCCGCCTGCAGAACCAGCGTAACCGACCGATTGTTACCGCGGAGATTTCGCTTTGAGGCGGGCGATCAGCTCCTCGTCGTCGACAAAGCTGTCGAGGAAGTCGTTCCATTCGTCGG
>NZ_LMCO01000030.1:0-56967 GCF_001424825.1 Ensifer sp. Root31
TTTAGCCGATCGGCGAAAATGCCGATCAATAACCAACCGAACCCAAGGAAAAGCCGCCAATCGAAGGCGTTTCGCCCCTTGTGTTCTTTCATTGGAGACTATCAATGAAGATCATCATTGCCGCAGTGGCATCGCTCGCGTTTGCCGGCTCGGCCTTCGCCGCTGTGTCGTCCGCGCCTGTCGAAAAGCAGACAGCCGTCAAGACCCACATCGGTCTTGAACTGGCCTATGGCCGGAATCGCATGAACGCTATAAGTCGTGATGGACCTCCAGCCTCGGAAAAAAAGGCACAGGATAAACGTGGGGCTGCATCGAGTAACGGTAAGTCTTTTTACAACGGCAACTGAATTTTAGGAAAGGGCGGCCTCGGTCGCCCTGATTTCCGGATATTTTCACCCATGGTCGGGCGCACGCCCTTGGCGTATTTGCCCTGGCCCGAAACCCTATGTAGCGCATCGAACACCGGCGCGCGTTCCGCGGGCGTTGTTTCAAACCAGTGAGGGCAACACGGGCACATGAACTGGGCAACGAAAAATCCGCTGTTAGCCCTTCCAAAACGATAACGCCCAAGGTACTGAAAACGCCCAGTGCGGGCGTGGCGAAACTGGTAGACGCAAGAGACTTAAAATCTCTCGGCCTCGGCTGTGCGGGTTCGATCCCCGCCGCCCGCACCAGATGGCTGTTGCGGAAAGTGCTTCACGCGCAACACAGCGCGCCTACCCGCTCACCGGATGGCCCTACGTAAGTCCGCCTTTAGTTGGTGTGCCGCTTAGTGGTAGTAGAAGCAATCGCATTCGGCCCGCTGAGCATCATCGTGCCAGACCCTGACCGCCAGTTTCGTGCAGGCTCCCTTGTCCTCTAACCGCAGGCCAAGCAGGGAAACCGCTGCCGCCTTAGGGTTGAGTGCATCGACTTCAATTGCCGACCCTACCTGTTGCACGCCATTGCGGGCGGTCCAGGTGAAGATCTGAACGCTGTAGTGTTGCATTGAAAATCCTCCGCTATGCAGATGCAGTGGACGCAATACTCTTGCAGAAGCTTACGTGGAACGGACCGATCAAATTGTCCGAAAAGTCTGTCAACCGTCTTCGACGGTTGCCTCGGGTCGGTCACCGCCATCGGTATGCTCGAAGTGCCAGTCGCCTTTTTCGTCCTGGAAACTGATATCCTCGTCGTCGCCGCCGACCTGCTGTTCAGCCGCTGCGGCCTTGGCGGCCGCCAGCGCCATTTCTCGGCTGGGAAAGGGTTCCGAAAAAGCGTCGGCTGCCTTGTAGGCCCAACCGCCGTCGTGGGGAACGATGGAGTACGTGATGCGCGCCATGCTTCTCTCCCTGCACTCCGAAAGGCAATCCCGCCTTTCGCGGGCCGTTACCGCCCGGCCCAATATTCCTCCTCGTCAATGGCATTCTCATGCCGAACGGGGCGGATATTAACACAGGAATAGGCCGATAGGCCACTTTCGCGAATCAGAATGTGACAGGCCGTGCAACAACGAAAAAGCGGCCCTTTGCGGGGGCCGCTTTCCTTGTGATCTTTCAAGTCTTTTCCGTGGCTTAGGCTGACAGCTTCGTCGCAATCTTGGCGACATGCGCACCCTGATAGCGAGCGGCATCGAGCTCGACCGCCGAAGGCTGGCGCGCGCCGTCAGCGCCGGTGATGGTCGAAGCGCCGTAGGGCGAACCGCCCTTGATCTCTTCAAGACCCATCTGTCCCTGGAAGGCATAGGGAAGGCCGACGACGACCATGCCGTGGTGCATCAGGGTCGGAATGAAGCCGAGAATGGTTGTTTCCTGGCCGCCATGCTGCGTTGCCGATGACGTGAAGGCCGAGCCTACCTTGCCGACCAGCTTGCCCTGCGCCCAGAGAGACCCGGTCTGGTCGATGAAGTTGCGCATCTGCGAGGCAACGGTGCCGTAGCGTGTGCCGGCGCCAAAGATGATGGCGTCATAGTCCGCCAGTTCGTCGATAGTTGCGATCGGTGCGGCCTGATCCACCTTGTAGTACGATGCCTTGGCAACGTCTTCCGAGACCAGTTCGGGAACGCGCTTGACGACGACGTCGGCACCTGCCGATTTGGCGCCTTCCGCAACCGCGTTGGCCATCGTTTCGATGTGTCCATATGCCGAATAGTAGAGAACGAGAACCTTGGCCATAAATGCTCCTTTGGATTCAGGCAATTCCGCTTGATTACCGTCGCCTGCAGGATTTATCAAAATGCGTCCGGTTGCCAGGAGCCGTACGGTCAACAGAGCGTCCTCAATTCTCGAACAATCACCTGATGCTACTGAACAATCATCTCACATAAGCAGGATCGCCAATGAGCAGCCCTAAGATCGTTACTGCCGCCATGGTCGCCATTGGCGACGAGCTGCTGTCCGGCAGGACCAAGGACAAGAACATCGGCCATCTCGCCGACATGATGACGATGGTCGGGATCGATCTGCGCGAGGTCCGCATCGTTCCCGACGAGGAAGCCTCGATCGTCGACGCCATCAACGCCGTGCGCGAGCGCTATGACTACGTCTTTACGTCTGGTGGGATCGGGCCGACCCATGACGACATCACGGCCGACGCGGTCTCGAAGGCTTTCGCTGTAGACTGCATCTATGACGAACGAGCCATGACACTGCTCGGCGCGATGTACGAACGCCGCGGCATGGAATTCTCGGACGCGCGCAAGCGCATGGCGCGCATGCCGGAGGGTTCCCGATTGATCCCCAACCCGGTCTCCACCGCACCGGGCTTTGCCATTGGCAACGTGCACGTGATGGCCGGCGTGCCACAGGTGTTCCAGGCGATGCTCGACGCGATCATGCCGGATCTGCAGACCGGTACGCCGTTGCTCTCGCAATCGGTCCGCTCGCCCTATGGGGAAGGCGACATCGGCACGCCGCTGACCGAAGTGCAGAAGAACCATCCGGAGACGAGCATCGGCTCCTACCCCAAATTCGACGGCAAGGTCTTCTCCACCGACATCGTCGTGCGGGCGCGCGATCCGCAGGCTTTGTCGGCGGCCGCTGCCGATGTGCAGGCAATGATCGATACGATCACCGCCTCCCGCGCCAAAGTCTGACGGCCGGCGGGAGGAGCCGGCAGATGTGGAAGGATGCGAAGCTCTTGCGCACCGGCCGTCATTGCCGCTATTGCATGTCGGCAAATCAGGATGAAGCGTCAGCGCCTGCCCGATCTGCCGGATGCTTCGCCTTTACCTCGTCCAGACAAGCCGGAGCCCAGAAATGTCCCTGCCCGATAAAGCCTTCCCCGTTTCCTGGGATCAGTTCCACCGCGACGCGCGCGCGCTTGCCTGGCGGCTGGCCGACCAGGGGCAGGAATGGCGTGCCATGGTCTGCATCACGCGCGGCGGACTCGTGCCGGCGGCCATTATCTGCCGTGAGCTCAATATCCGCATGATCGAGACGGTGTGCATCGCTTCCTACCACGACTACGACACGCAGGGACAGATGAAGGTGCTGAAGGGCATCGCGCCTGAGATTGCCAAGGATGGCGGCGAAGGCGTGCTGATCATCGACGACCTGACCGATACCGGCAAGACGGCAGCCGAAGTTCGAGCCATGCTGCCGAAGGCACATTTTGCCGCCGTTTACGCCAAGCCCAAGGGCCGGCCGATGGTTGACACGTTCGTGACCGAAGTGAGCCAGGACACCTGGATCTACTTTCCGTGGGATCTGGGCTTCACCTATCAGGAGCCGATCGCCAAGGGAACGCGCGGCTAATAATCAGCTAATGCCAACATGTACGCCCTCGGCTCGCGCCAGCGAACCGAGGGCTTTTTTTACAACGCCGAACGCTTCAGCCAAGCGGCGGGATCGACGTCACCAAGGTTTCGGCCGTCAACCCCGGTCCGGCACGCGCACCGGCAGCACCATGGCGCCAGACACCGGCCGCGGCAGCCTCGAAGGCCGGCATGCCCTGCGCCAGATGCGCACCGACAATGCCTGCGAGAACATCGCCGGATCCCGCCGTTGCCAGTGACGGCGGGGCGTTGGCGTTCACGGCAACCTTCCCATCCGCCCCCGCGATGACGGTATCGGCTCCCTTGTAGACAATTGTGGCGTGGCTGATCCGCGCCGCCGCCTGGGCCTTCTCGATCTTCGACAGCTTTTCGTCGCGAGCGATCTCGGGGAAGAGCCTGGCAAACTCGCCCTCATGCGGAGTCATCACCACCCTGCCGGCCGCAACCGCCAGCCGCTCGAACAATTCTGACCTGCGCTCCTGAAACGACGTGATGCCGTCCGCATCGAGAACCAGCGCGCGGTCGCAAAGTTGTAGCGCAAAGTCGCACGCTCGGTCGCCAACGCCGAACCCGGGCCCGAGAACAAAAGCGCCGAGCCTTGTGTCCCGCAACCAATGCTCCAGGTCCTGCCGATCATCGATCTCCCTCAGCATCACCGCCGTCAGTTGTGCCGCATTGATATCAAGAGCCGATTTCGGTGACGCCACCGTCACCAGACCGGCCCCGGCGGCAAGACCGGCCGCTGCCGACAGCCGCGCGGCACCAGTCGCCTGAGCTCCTCCCGAGAAGACAACCAGATGGCCACGGCGGAACTTGTGGGTCGACGCGTCAAGCCTTGACGCCTGATCTGACCAGAGCGCCGGCGTGTTGAGGCGCCAGCCGCCGCCTTGCGCCTGCACGATGCGAGCCGGTATGCCGATATCGACTACGTCAAGCGCGCCGGACAGGGAGCGGCCGGGAAGCAGCAGATGACCCGGCTTCCTCGCCATGAAGGTGATCGTGTGGCTTGCCGCGAATGCCGCCCCCCGGATTTGCCCGGTTCGACCGTCAACGCCGCTCGGCAGGTCGACGGCAATGACGGGCACGCCCTTAGCGTTGATCCTTTCAATTACTTGCACCACCTGTTCCGGCAGATCGCGCGAGAGCCCTGCGCCGAAGAGTGCATCGACGACAACATCTCCAAGATGCGGCACGAGCGAAGCAAGCGGATCTATCGCGCCATCCCACAGTTGCCGTGCACGGTCCGCATCGCCAGAAAGGGCGGCGGCCGGGTCGCCGAAGGCGAAAACGGCAACGTTCGCACCGCACTCGGCAAGCGCTGATGCCGCGACATAGCCGTCGCCACCATTGTTGCCGGGGCCGCACAGCACGACATAGCGTTGTGCCTGCGGAAACAACCTGAGCACTGCGGCAGCCACTGCCAACCCGGCGCTGCGCATCAGCAGGAAGCTGTCGATCCCCGATTGCGCGGCTGCCAGGTCTATAGCCGCCATTTCGGCCGGCGTAATCAACACGTCATGAAGCGAAGAGTGCATGCCTCAGACTTAACGCTCTGCGCCGGCCAACGGCAAGTGGCACGCACAAAATGCTATCTGCTCATCTTTGATGCATCTGCACATATTTATTGCTTAAATAACGTGCTTTGATGCCTTCCACGACCAGACCATCGTCGCAAATCCGAGGACACCGGTGGAAAACTTATAAAAAATAGGCAGACCTCCTGGCGGCAAAGGCATGGAAAGCAGCCACCGCTCGTCACCCAAAAGAAATTTTGCCACTCGGCAATCATTTTGCAGAAAAACTGGCATGCAACGTGCATATTGAGCGGCGAGCGGGCATGATCCTGCTTTAAAGGGAGAAGCGGAGAGACATTTTCTCATGAAAAAGATCGAAGCGATCATAAAACCCTTCAAGCTCGACGAAGTGAAGGAAGCCCTTCAGGAAGTCGGCCTGCAGGGCATTACCGTCACGGAAGCAAAGGGCTTCGGTCGACAGAAGGGTCACACGGAGCTGTATCGCGGCGCCGAATACGTCGTGGACTTCCTGCCGAAGGTAAAGGTCGAAGTGGTGCTGGCGGACGAAAACGCGGAGGCTGTCATCGAGGCAATCCGCAATGCTGCACAAACCGGCCGGATTGGCGACGGAAAGATTTTCGTTTCCAACATTGAGGAAGTCATCCGAATTCGTACCGGCGAAACCGGCCTCGACGCCATCTGATCCTCAGGGGCCACTCGGCCCTGCACTTTTCAAACCTCGTCATCTCACACAGGGAATTACTGACAATGACGACTGCAAGCGATATTCTGAAGCAAATCAAGGACAACGACGTCAAGTTCGTCGACCTGCGCTTTACCGACCCCAAGGGCAAGCTGCAGCATGTAACGATGGATGTCGTCTGCGTCGACGAAGACATGTTCGCCGACGGCGTCATGTTCGACGGTTCCTCGATTGGCGGCTGGAAGGCCATCAACGAGTCCGACATGGTGCTGATGCCCGATCCGGAAACAGCGCATATGGACCCGTTCTTCGCGCAGTCGACGATGGTCATCATCTGCGACATTCTCGATCCGGTTTCGGGCGAAGCCTACAACCGCGACCCGCGCGGCACGGCAAAGAAGGCCGAAGCCTACCTGAAGGCCTCCGGTATCGGCGACACCGTCTTCGTTGGCCCGGAAGCCGAATTCTTCGTCTTCGACGACGTCAAGTACAAGGCCGATCCTTATAACACCGGCTTCAAGCTCGACTCCTCGGAACTGCCGTCCAACGACGACACTGACTACGAGACCGGCAACCTCGGCCACCGTCCGCGCGTCAAGGGCGGCTATTTCCCGGTCCCGCCGATCGACAGCTGCCAGGACATGCGCTCCGAAATGCTGACGGTTCTGTCCGAAATGGGCGTCACCGTCGAAAAGCATCACCATGAGGTGGCCGCTGCGCAGCACGAACTCGGCGTCAAGTTCGATGCTCTGGTTCGCAACGCCGACAAGATGCAGATCTACAAGTACGTCGTGCATCAGGTCGCAAACGCCTATGGCAAGACCGCAACCTTCATGCCGAAGCCGATCTTCGGCGACAACGGCTCGGGCATGCACGTGCACCTGTCGATCTGGAAGGACGGCAAGCCGACCTTCGCAGGCGACGAATATGCCGGCCTGTCGGAAAGCTGCCTCTACTTCATCGGCGGCATCATCAAGCATGCAAAATCGCTGAACGCCTTCACCAACCCGTCGACGAATTCCTACAAGCGTCTCGTCCCCGGCTACGAAGCCCCGGTTCTGCTTGCCTATTCCGCCCGCAACCGCTCGGCATCGTGCCGCATTCCGTTCGGCACCAACCCGAAGGCCAAGCGCGTCGAAGTCCGCTTCCCGGATCCGACCGCCAACCCCTACCTCGCCTTCGCAGCGATGCTGATGGCCGGCCTCGACGGCATCAAGAACAAGCTGCATCCGGGCAAGGCCATGGACAAGGACCTCTATGACCTGCCGCCGAAGGAACTGAAGAAGATCCCGACCGTTTGCGGCTCGCTGCGCGAAGCGCTCGAAAGCCTCGACAAGGATCGCAAGTACCTGACCGCCGGCGGCGTCTTCGACGACGATCAGATCGATTCCTTCATCGAACTGAAGATGCAGGAAGTCATGCGTTACGAAATGACCCCGCACCCGGTTGAGTACGACATGTACTACTCGGTCTAAGACCGACGGGTCGGACGGCGGATGCCGCACCCGGCCCGAAACGACGTGGCAAGCCGGCGGGGTTCAAGGGACCCCGTCGGCTTGTTTTTTAGGGGCAACCTGCCGCGGAGGTGTAAGAAGGCAGGGAAGACGTACACGAAGCCGTGCATGGCACCCTATTGATGTTTTGGGTTTGGCAACCCAGATAATCCCTTGAAAGGATGTGTTGCGTCATGAAACAGAGAAACGCGAAATTCGAGATCGGACAGGTGGTTCGCCATCGGGTTTTCCCGTTCCGCGGCGTCGTCTTCGACGTCGACCCGGAATACGCAAACACCGAGGAATGGTGGAATGCCATCCCGCAGGAGATCCGCCCAAGCAAGGATCAACCCTTCTACCACCTGTTCGCCGAAAACGACGACAGCGAGTATGTCGCCTACGTGTCCGAACAGAACCTGGTTTCCGACGAGAGCGATCGGCCGATACGCCACGCTCAGGTCGACGCCCTGTTCGAGAAGGATGACATCGGGCATTACAAGCCCAAGGTGACGTTCCGCCACTAGCGGCCGATACTGCCGCCTCGCCCAAATGAAAAACGCCCGGATTTCGTCCGGGCGTTTCTTTATTCCTGGCGTGGGCCGAAGCGCTTAGTTCTGCTTGGCCGCCTTCTGGGCGTCTTCAAGCTTCTTGCGCGCGTCTTCAGCCTTCTTCTGCATTTCTTCCTGCAGCAGGCGCTGGCGCTCTTCGAGCTGCGACTGTTCGATCGGCTCGCCGTCGAAAATGCCGGTAAAGCCTTCGAGACCCATCTTGATCGGGTTCGGTGCGCGCTGGAAGTTGACGGAGGTGAAGACCACCTCGTTGCCCTTCTTCAGGCTTGCGATCAGCTGGTCGGACAGCGGGGCTTCAGCCACGCACTTGTCGGGCATGCAGATGGCGTAGTCGAGCTTCACCGGCTTGCCGCCGTCGATCTGCATCTGGACGCCGGTCGGGATCAGTCGCGCTGACGGCACCGAAATCTGCAGGACCTTGCGGTTGACCTTGCCGGTTACGGTGATGAGGCCAACTGCGGTGACGAGCTGACCGTTGTTTGCTGTCAGCAGATTCTGAACGATGCAGACATCGTTGTCTTCCTGCTTGGTGCAGACCTTGAACCAACCCTGCGGGGGCTTGCCACCTGCCTGCTGGGCAGATGCAACGCCCGGAACGCCCGCAGCTGCTACAGAAAGCGCCAGCGTTGCCAGTCCCGCACGTTTGGTGAAGTTCGACTTGAAGATCATTGTGATTCCGTCTCCTGAAATCCGGTAACGGAACAATTCGTTCCGCAGGTGAGTATCGTCAGCCGCCGTTGTCCTGTTGGCCAAATAAGGCAAATGCATGACCCCGTTTCCGGAAACACCTGTTACATTGGCTCGTGCGGTTTATCCAGTGTTTCTTGCTTTTTTTTGACCTCTTGCCCGCCGGAATTTGCGTATAGCTTCGGTTGGAATTGTCGACCGGCATTGGTAACGTGCCGGGAATCGGCCTAATGCCACTTCACTGGAGATAACGTTGCGCACAATTCTTTCCGGTCTGGCCATCCTGCTGGCCGCAACCGCATTCGGTGGCGCCGCGACGGCCGCTCCCGTGCATGCCATCTCAATGCACGGCGAGCCTGCCCTGCCCGCGGACTTCAAAAGTTTCCCCTACGTCAACCCCGATGTAAAGAAGGGCGGCAAGATTTCCTACGGCGTGGTCGGGACCTTCGACAGCGTCAATCCCTTCATCCTGAAGAGCATGCGCACGACAGCGCGCGGCATGTGGGATCCAGAATACGGCAATCTCGTCTACGAATCGCTGATGCAACGCTCCCGCGACGAGCCGTTCACGATGTACGGCTTGCTCGCCCAGACGGTGGAATGGGACGACGACCGGACGTTCATTCAATTTAACATCAACCCGGATGCCCGCTGGGCGGACGGGCAGCCCGTAACGGCTGATGATGTCATCTTCACCTTCGAACTGATGCGCGACAAGGGCCGCGTTCCCTTCAGCAACCGAATGGCGAAGGTGGCGAAACTAGAGAAGGTCGGCGACCTCAGCGTCCGCTTCACCTTCACCGAAGATGCTGACCGCGAGCTGCCGCTGCTGCTCGGGCTTTCTCCGGTTCTGCCGAAACATGCAACCGATGTGGCGACCTTCGACCAGACAACGCTCAAGGCCCCGCTTGGCTCGGGCCCCTATCGCGTTGCTGAAGTCAAGCCGGGCGAACGGATCGTCTATCGCCGCAACCCGGATTATTGGGCCAAGAACCTTCCTTCCAAGGTCGGATTCGACAATTACGACGAGATCTCCGTCGAGTATTTCCTGCAGGAAAATTCCCTCTTCGAAGCCTTCAAGAAGGGCGAAATCGACATCTACCCGGAAGGCAGCGCCACAAAATGGGCGCGCGGCTACGATTTTCCGGCCGTGCGCTCTGGCGATGTCGTCAAGGAGACGTTCACACCGAAGACGCCTTCGGGCATGCTGGGCATCGTCTTCAACACCCGCAAGCCGATGTTCGACAACCTCAAGCTCCGCCAAGGCTTGGCGCTCGTCTTCGACTTCGAGTGGGTCAACAAGAACCTGTTCGACAGCGCATACACCCGCACCCAGAGCTACTGGCAGAACTCGACGCTTTCGTTCCTAGGCGCGGCAGCCGATGACCGCGAACTCGGGCTGATCGGCGATGCGCGCGAACAGATCAACCCGGCGATCCTCGACGGCACCTACCGCCTGCCGGTGACGGATGCCTCCGGCCGCGACCGCAATGTGCTGCGCGTTGCCGTCTCGCTGCTGCGCGAGGCCGGCTATCAGATCAAGGACGGCAAGATGGTCGACGCCAAGGGCGCACCGCTTGCCTTCGAAATCATGAGCCAGAATGCCGGCCAGGAGAAGATCGCCCTTGCCTACCAGCGCTTCCTGGCGCCGCTCGGCATCAAGGCCTCCGTGCGCACGGTCGACGATTCGCAGTATCAGCAACGCAGCCAGTCGTTCGACTACGACGTCATTATCAAGTCCTTCCCGTCCACGCTCTCGCCGGGCATCGAGCAGGTGGGGCGCTGGACCTCGCAGTCGCGCGATCGCCAAGGAAGCGACAACTTTGCCGGCGTTGCCGACAAGGACGTCGACCGGATGGTCGAGAACATCCTGCAGGCCAGAACGACAGAAGATTTCACCGCGGCCGTTCGTGCCCATGACAGGTTGCTGGTCAACAATTCCTACCTCGTGCCGCTCTACCACTTGGATGCCCAGTGGGTTGCACGGCGCAAGCATATTGCCCGGCCGGCCACCGTGCCGCTCTATGGCTACCAGTTGCCCGCCTGGTGGGACGCGAACGCCCAATAAAAGGGTCGCTTCCCTCTACAGCGCCGCGCGTCTTCTCAGACGCGCCAGGGTCGCTGCGGCACTTTGAATTGCTGCATGTTTTATCCTTAAATCGAATGCGATTTAAGGATAAAACATGCAGCAGGAACGCATTGAAAGCCCGATGGAACCGGCTTATCTCGCAGCTTTGTCCAAGAGGAAAGGCATCTCACATCATGCAAACCGTCAGCATCGATATCGTCTCCGACGTCGTCTGCCCGTGGTGCTATCTCGGCAAGGCTAGGCTCGACCAGGCGATCGCCGATGTCGCCTCGGAGTTGCAGGTCGCAGTGCAGTGGCGTCCCTATCAGCTCAATCCCGACCTTCCGCCTGAAGGCGTCGATCACAAGCAGCATCTTGCCGCCAAGCTCGGTGGCCAGGCAGCGGTCGACAAGGCGCATGAGACGTTGAAAGCACTCGGCAATGCCGATGGCATCGCCTTCGATTTCGATGCGGTGAAGATCAGCCCCAATACGCTCGACGCGCACCGGCTCATTCGCTGGGCGGCGACCAATGGCGAAGTGGCGCAATCGGCCGTCGTCAGCCTGCTCTTCAAGGCGAACTTCGAGGACGGCCGCAATGTCGGCGATCAGGCTGTTCTGCTCGATATCGCCGCTGAGGCCGGCCTCGACCGGCCCGTTATCGCAGCGCTCCTCAACTCGGATGCCGACAAGGATGCAGTCAAAGAAGAGATCGGCATGGCACGCGAGATGGGCGTCACCGGCGTCCCCTGCTTCATCCTCGACGGGCAATATGCCGTCATGGGTGCGCAATCGGTCGAAGTGCTCAGCAACGCGCTTCGCGAAATCGCGCAGATGAAGGCTACCGCTTGATTCCCTTAAATCGGAAGCGATTCAAGGAAGTACGCAGAAAAGCTAAAGCAATGGCAAGTCCTCTCGCGCCGCCAAAGGAACAGCGGCGCGAAGGCGATTAAACCTGTTTCGCCAACCCTGCGAGCTGCGTCATCACCATCGCCGCGCCCGAGAGGCGCTTTTCCGGCGTAACCAGCTCGCGCTGGAAGAAGATGCTGTGATCCGGCCTGATCTTCGCCAGCGTGCCCTGCTTGGCGATGTAGCCGACCAGCGCTGCCGGGTTCGGGAATTCCTTGTTGCGGAGCTGCACGACGACGCCCTTCGGGCCGGCATCGAGCTTTTCGACATTGGCCGTGCGGCAGAGCGACTTGATATAGACGATCTTCAGGAGGTGCTGCACCTCGATCGGCAGCGGGCCGAAGCGGTCGATCATCTCCGCGCCGAAACCGTCGATCTCCTTGAGGTCCGTCAGCTCGCCAAGGCGGCGGTAAAGGCCAAGCCGCAGATGCAGATCCGGCACATAATGTTCCGGGATCATCACCGGCGTGCCAACAGAGATTTGCGGCGACCAGCCGGTATCGTGGACCTCTTCCTCACCCTTGAGCTCAGCGACCGCTTCCTCGAGCATCTGCTGATAGAGTTCGAAGCCAACTTCCTTGATATGGCCGGACTGTTCTTCGCCGAGCAGGTTGCCGGCGCCGCGAATGTCGAGGTCGTGGCTTGCCAGCTGGAAGCCGGCGCCGAGCGTGTCCAGCGACTGCAACACCTTCAACCGCCGCTCGGCCGTTGCCGTCAGCGTCTTGTTGACCGGTAGCGTGAACAGCGCGAAGGCGCGCACCTTCGAACGACCGACGCGGCCGCGAAGCTGGTAGAGCTGCGCCAGGCCGAACATGTCGGCACGATGCACGATCAAGGTATTGGCCGTTGGCACATCGAGGCCGGATTCGACGATGGTCGTCGACAGCAGAACGTCATACTGCCCTTCATAGAAGGCGTTCATGATGTCTTCGAGTTCGGTTGCCGGCATCTGGCCGTGGGCGACGGCGACCTTCAGGTCCGGTACATCGGATTTCAGGAAGTCATGGATCTCCGAGAGATCGCTGAGGCGTGGGCAGACATAGAAGCTCTGGCCGCCGCGATAATGCTCGCGCATCAAGGTCTCACGGATCACCAGCGCGTCGAACGGCGAAATGAAGGTGCGCACCGCCATGCGGTCGACAGGCGCCGTGGTAATGAGCGACAGTTCGCGCACCCCGGTCAATGCCAGTTGCAGCGTGCGCGGGATCGGTGTCGCCGACAGCGTCAGCACATGCACGTCCGACTTCAGCTCCTTCAGCCGTTCCTTGTGCTTGACGCCGAAATGCTGCTCCTCGTCGATGATCAGCAAGCCAAGGTTGGCGAAATTGACCGTCGTTCCGAGCAGGGCATGGGTGCCGACCACGACATCGGTCTTGCCATCAGCTACTTCCTTCTTGGTCAGCGCCAGTTCCTTGGAGCCAACAAGGCGCGACGCCTGCTGGATGCGGATCGGCAGGCCGCGAAAACGTTCGGTGAATGTCTTGAAATGCTGCCGCGCAAGCAGCGTCGTCGGCACGACGACAGCAACTTGAACCCCATTCATTGCCGCGATGAAGGCCGCCCGCAGCGCAACCTCCGTCTTGCCAAAGCCGACGTCGCCGCAGACAAGGCGGTCCATCGGCCGCCCGCTGCCAAGATCCTCGCGCACGGCATCGATCGAACTCAGCTGGTCCTCGGTTTCGTCATAGGGGAAGCGCGCGACGAATTCGTCATAGGCTCCATCCTGGGCCACCAGCACGTGCGCATGCCGGGTGTGGCGCTCGGCGGCGATGCGGATGAGACCGCCCGCCATATCGAGCAGACGCTTCTTGAGCTTCGCCTTGCGAGCCTGCCAAGCGACGCCACCGAGCTTGTCGAGAATCGCATCGGTCCCTTCGGACCCGTAGCGGGACAGGAGCTCGATGTTTTCGACCGGGAGAAAGAGCTTGGCGTTGTCGGCATAGACGAGTTCGAGGCAATCGTGCGGCGCGCCGACCGCTTCGATCGTGCGCAGTCCGACGAAACGGCCGATACCGTGTTCGGCGTGCACCACGTAGCTGCCTTCATCAAGGCCCGCGACCTCGGCAATGAAGTCGGCACCGCGCTTGCGCCGCTTGGAGCGGCGGACCATGCGATCGCCGAGAATGTCCTGCTCGCCGATAACAACGAGATCACCCGTTTCAAAACCCGCTTCAAGGCTGAGGACCGCCGCTGCGGCTTCGCCTGACTTCAGCGTGTTGACGTCGGCCAGCGCCTTGATCTGGCGAATATTGCCAAGGCCATGTTCCACGAGAACCTGCAGCAGGCGGTCGAGAGACCCCTCGCTCCAGCCTGATACGACGACCTTGAAGCCTTTGGAGCGCTTCTCAGCGATGTATTTCACCGCCTGGTCGAAGACGTTGACGCGATCGCTCTCCGCCTCGCCTTCGCCGGCGCTCTTTGCCCAGCGCGCACCTTGCCGCGCATCGACGGTGACGACCTGGCGGACCTCGCCTTCCTGCTCGTTGAAGGGCGTGAGCCGGACGGCGCTGCGCTCGACTAGCGCCGCCGTAAATCCTTCCGCGTTCAGATAGAGGAACTCAGGCGGCACCGGCTTGTAGGGCGTGCCCTGAGTGGCCAGCGACCTGCCCGGCGACGCTGCCGTGTGGCGGGCATCGTAGTAGTCGAGAATGAGCTTCGACCGTTCGGCTGCGGCTTCCCGCGCCACATGGTCGGTGACGATGCGAAAGCCTTCGAGATAATCGAAGACGGTCTCGAGGCGATCGTAGAAGAGCGGCAGCCAATGCTCCATGCCGGCGTAACGACGCCCCTCGGAAACGGCCTGGTAGAGCGCATCATCGCGGGTCGTGGCACCGAAGAGCGACAGATATTGCTTGCGGAAATGGCTGATGGTTTCCGGCGTCAGCGACACCTCGCTCATCGGGTTGAGGTCGAGGGAGCGGACCTGGCCGGTCGTGCGCTGGCTGGCCGGATCGAAGGAGCGGATGGTTTCGAGCGTGTCGCCGAAGAAATCGAGCCGCAGCGGATCGCCACTGCCGGGAACGAAGACGTCGAGAATGCCGCCGCGCACGGCATATTCGCCGACTTCGCGAACGGTCGCCACGCGCTCGAAGCCGTTGCGTTCCAGACGCGCCGCGACATCGTCCATGCGCACCTGGTTGCCGGGACGCGCGGAGAAAGCGAGGCTTTCGATCACATCCTGCGGCGAAATCTTCTGCAGCGCGGCATTGACCGTCACCAGCACGATCGCCGCATGCGGCTTCTTGCGGTGGGCGATAAGAGCGCTGAGGGCCGCAAGCCTGCGCGCCGAGGTATCGGCACTCGGAGATACCCGGTCATAGGGAAGGCAGTCCCACCCAGGCAGGGTCAGGACCGGTATATCGGGGGCAACGAACCCGAGGACCTGCTCCAGGTCGGCTATGCGCTGGCCATCGGAAAGAATGTAGGCGATCGGCGCACCGGCGCGGGCCAGATCGGCAAGCACCAGCGCTTCGGCGCCGGATGGAACCGGGCCAATCGTGACTTCACGGGTCGCGGCGACAATCTTCTTCGGGTCAAGGCCAGCCAGCATCGATCTACTTCATCTCTTCGGGGAGCCGCTCGAAATTGGGGCGGTAGGCCGCGATGCGCGTAAACATCGGCGTCTGGTAGCGTTCGGGCACCGGCTTTTCGCCGATGATCCACCTAACGAGATCGTTGTCTTCCTCGCCCATGATGATCTCAAGCTCGTCCAGTTCAATGTCGGACAAGGCGGAAAGCTCGGCTTCTGCAAACTGCCCGAGGATCAGGTCCATTTCGCGTATGCCGCGATGCCAGGCACGAAACAGGATCCGGCGGCGACGCGGATCGAGATCGGCGCTGGTGCGTGAAATGCCAGTCATGGAGATTCCTTCCTGCCGTCCGCGGAGGTACGGTTTGTCGTCATTGGGCTCTATAAACGCTGAATAGATGATTGTCAGCCTTGCAAAACCCCGAATTGTCGTCGCAATTTCATTGCCATGCGCCCTGCCCTGCTCGACCCGCTCTTTTCACCGCTCAACACCCTACCCGGCATCGGCCCGAAGATCGGCGAGCTATATGCCCGACTTCTCGGCCGCGAAAGCATCGAAGACTGCCGCGTCGTCGACCTGGTTTTCCATGCGCCGCATTCGCTGATCGATCGACGGCAGCAGCCAGGAATCGCCAATGCGCCGCAAGGCGTCGTCGTCACGATCACCGGCCGCGTCGATCGCCATCAGCCTCCACCGCCGGGCAAGCAAAACCTGCCCTACCGTATCTTCCTGCATGACGACACCGGTGAACTGGCGCTCACCTTTTTCCGCGTCAAAGGCAACTGGCTGGAAAAATCGCTGCCGGTCGACGAAACCGTGATTGTCAGCGGCAAGGTCGACTGGTTCAATGGGCGGCCGTCGATGGTTCACCCGGACTATATGGTAAAGGCCAGCGAGGCGGACAACCTGCCGCTGGTCGAACCGGTTTATGGCCTGACGGCCGGTCTCTCCGCCCGCATCTTGCGCAAGTCGATCGAGGCGGCCGTCGCCCGCGTGCCTGACATGCCCGAGTGGATCGACGGTGCGCTTGCGGACAAGCAGGGCTTTCAAAGTGCCGCCGACAGCTTCCGCGCTCTGCATGAACCTCGCGACGCCACCGATATCGACCCGCAGGCGCCGGCGCGCCGACGGCTCGCCTATGACGAATTCCTGGCCGGCCAACTCTCCCTGGCCCTTGTTCGCCAGCGCCTGCGCAAGGTTACCGGGACGCCGGTGCATGCGACAGGCAAGCTGTCAGGCCCTGTCACCGCCGCACTGCCCTTCTCGCTGACCACGAGCCAATCGACTGCGATTGACGATATCCTCAAGGACATGGCCGGAAACGACCGGATGTTGCGGCTGCTGCAGGGCGACGTCGGCTCCGGCAAGACCATGGTTGCACTGATGGCGATGCTGGCGGCGGTCGAATCGGGCGGCCAGGCCGTGTTGATGGCTCCGACGGAAATCCTCGCCCGGCAGCATTTCGCGACGCTGTCGAAAATGGCTGCACCCGCAGGCATTACGATGGATGTTCTGACGGGACGCACCAAAGGCAAGGAGCGCGACGCGATCCTGGAGCGCATTGCCTCCGGCGAGACGCGGATCGTGGTCGGCACACACGCCCTGTTCCAGGATACGGTCAACTACGACCGGCTGACGCTTGCGGTCGTCGACGAACAGCACCGCTTCGGCGTCCACCAGCGCCTGCGCCTGACCGCCAAAGGCATCTCACCCCATATGCTGGTGATGACGGCCACGCCGATCCCCCGCACGTTGGTGCTAGCGGCCTTCGGCGACATGGATGTCTCCAAGCTGACGGAGAAGCCGGCGGGTCGAAAACCCATTCAGACGGTTACCATCCCGACCGAGCGGACCGACGAGATCGTCGACCGCCTCGCTGCAGCCCTCAAGGAGGGCAAGAAAGCCTATTGGATCTGCCCACTCGTCGAAGAATCCGAAGCGATCGACGTCATGTCAGCGGATGAACGTTATCAGGGTCTCTCCAAGCGCTTCGGCCGGGATGTCGGTCTCGTGCACGGCCGGATGAACGGCGCGGAAAAAGACACCGTCATGCTCGCCTTCAAGAACGGTGAAATCCGCCTGCTCGTGGCCACGACCGTCGTTGAAGTCGGCGTCGACGTGCCGGATGCCACCATCATGGTGATTGAACATGCGGAACGCTTCGGCCTGGCGCAATTGCATCAGTTGCGCGGCCGCGTCGGCCGTGGCGACGAAGCATCGACCTGTATCCTGCTCTACAAGAGCCCGCTGGGTGAAACCGGCCGGGCAAGGCTTTCGATCCTGCGCGACAGCGAAGATGGCTTTCTGATCGCCGAGGAAGATCTGAAGCTGCGCGGCGAAGGCGAACTGCTGGGAACGCGCCAATCCGGCACGCCCGGCTTTCGTATCGCCAGCCTCGAAGCGCATGGCGATCTGCTCGAAATCGCCCGCAAGGACGCGGCCTATCTGATCGAGCGGGATCCTGATCTTACATCGCCCCGTGGGGAGGCGCTTCGAACCCTGCTCTATCTCCACCGCCGCGACGAAGCGATCCGCTTCCTGCGCGCCGGCTGAAGCCTCAGGCGCTCTTCTGCTGGGCGATCTGGAGCGGTGGAGCGTTGGCGAGCGGCTTGTAGTCCGGTGCGACGAGACCGCCAGAAATCAAGAGCTTGGCCGCATCCTCGGCGCTCATTTCAAGCGGAATGATCTTGTCGCGGGGTACGAACAAAAGGAAGCCAGCGGTCGGGATCGGTGTCGGTGGCAGGAACACGGTCACCATATCCATGCCACGCTCGGAGAATTTGGCGGCGACTTCGCCTTTGACATCCGTGGCGATGAAGACCAGCGACCAGAGGCCGGGGCTCGGATATTCGATCAAGCCCGCCTTCTTGAACGAGGACGACTGCTCCTGCAGCACCGTCTGGAAGATCTGCTTCAACGACTTGTAGATGGTGCGAACGAGCGGCGTCCGGCTGACGAGCGATTCGCCGAAGGCAACGATCGAGCGACCGACCAGATTGGCTGTGAGGAAGCCCACCAAGGTGATGACGATGAGTGCGACCAGAAGGCCGAATCCGGGAATAGCCACAGGCGAATAGGTATCCGGATTATAGAAATTCGGCAGGTAGGGCTTCACCCATCCATCGGCCCACTCGATGAAGGTGCGCACCAACCAGACGGTGATGGCCAGCGGCGCGCAGATAATCAGCCCCGTCAGGAAATAGTTCCGCAACCGGGTCGCAATATAGCCGCTCTTCGAATTTTCGCCCATGCCTCTTCCGTTTAAACCTCACTCAGTGCCGAAAGCCGGATGATAGGCAACCGTACCTGTCGGTACCGCGCCGGAGAAGGCCAGCGCCATGAAGTATTGCGGCGCACAACCTGGGAATACAAGTGAAGATTCGTGTCGGAATCTGAACTTTTGGTAATAGTCGGGATCGCCCACGACCACACAGCCCAAGGCGCCGTCAGCGGCAAGCATCGCTAGCCCTTCGCGGATGAGCCGACTGCCAATCCCGTTTGCCTGGCGCTCCCGCATGACGGCCACCGGGCCAAGCCCAAACCAGCCTGCTGCCGGCGGCGTAAGGGTCACCGGCGAGAAGGCAACGTGGCCGACGATCTGACCTTCCTCTTCGGCGACGAGCGAGAGCATCAACGCGCCCTCGCCCCGAAGGCGTTCGATGATGAAGGGTTCGCTCTGGTCGCTGTGCGGGTGCCCCTCGAATGCGGCGGCCGTCACGTCGTGGATCGCCTGTTCGTCGCCCGCTCGCTCCGGCCGTATGATGATCATTCGACCGTCACCGATTTTGCCAGGTTGCGCGGCTGGTCGACGTCGGTGCCCATGAACACGGCCGTGTGATAGGCGAGCAGCTGGATCGGCAGCGAGAAGATCATCGGCGCAATGATCTCGTCGACATTCGGCAGAACGATCGTCGCCATCGTCTCGAGCTTCGAGGCGGCCGCCCCCTTTTCGTCGGTGATCAGGATGATGCGTCCACCGCGGGCTGCCACCTCCTGCATGTTCGACACGGTCTTTTCATAGAAGCGGTCGTGCGGGGCGATGACGATAACAGGCATGTTTTCGTCGATGAGCGCGATCGGACCATGCTTCAATTCACCGGCGGCATACCCCTCGGCGTGGATATAGGAGATTTCCTTGAGCTTCAGCGCGCCTTCCATCGCCAGCGGGAAGCTGGTGCCGCGACCGAGATAGAGCACGTCGCGGCACTTCGACAGTTCGCGCGACAGCATCTCGATCTTTGGCTGGATGGCGTTCAGCACCTGGCCCATGATGCGCGGCATTTCCGCGAGGTGGCGAACGAGTGTCTGTTCTTCATCGGCCGAGACAGTGCCACGGGCGCGGCCGGCGCCGATCGAAAGGGCGGCGAGCACCGCCAGCTGGCAGGTAAAGGCCTTGGTCGAGGCAACACCGATCTCAGGACCGGCCAGGATCGGGAACACGGCATCGGATTCGCGCGCAATGGTCGATTCGCGGGTGTTGACGACCGCGCCGATCGTCAGGCCATGGTCCTTGCAGTACCGAAGCGATGCCAACGTATCGGCGGTTTCGCCGGACTGCGAGATGAACAGCGCGGCCGACTGCGGCGACAGCGGGATTTCCCGGTAGCGGAACTCGGAGGCGACGTCGATTTCGACCGGCAGGCGGGCGTAACGCTCGAACCAGTATTTGCCGACGAGGCCGGCGAGATAGGCGGTGCCACAGGCGGAGATCGCCAAACTTGGTACACCGGCAAAATCGATTGAAGCCGTTGTGGCCTTCACCCGGTTTGCGGCAAAATCGATATAGTGGCCGAGCGCATGCGAGATCACCTCCGGCTGCTCATAGATTTCCTTTTCCATGAAGTGCCGGTGGTTGCCCTTGTCGATCATGTAGGCGGCAGCCATCGAGACCTGCCGCGGGCGGTCGACGGCATTGCCGGCGAGATCGAAGATATGGGCGCCGTTGGCGCCGATCACGGCCCAGTCGCCATCGATCAGATAGGTGATCTCATTGGTAAACGGCGAGAGCGCGATGGCGTCGGAACCCAGGAACATCTCGCCCTTGCCGTGGCCGATCGCCAGCGGCGGGCCGTTGCGGGCCGCCATGATGGTAGACGGGTCGTCCTGAAACAGAATGGCAAGCGCATAGGCACCTGTTACACGCTTTAGCATCGCATGCATGGCTTCACGCCGGCCGAGGCCGTCGCGACGGAACTTTGCCAGAAGATGCGCCACGACTTCCGTGTCGGTCTGCGTCTCGAATGTCGCACCGTCGGCGATCAGTTCGTCCTTCAGCTCGGAGAAGTTCTCGATGATGCCGTTGTGGACCACGGCAACGCCATCGGTGAAATGCGGATGGGCATTGCGCTCGGTCGGGGCGCCGTGCGTCGCCCAGCGGGTGTGGGCGATGCCGATCATGCCGGCCAGCGGCTCCTCGCGCAGCCGGGCCTCCAGATTGACCAGCTTGCCTTCCGCCCGGCGGCGCTCAAGCGTACCGGCATTGATGGTCGCAACGCCGGCCGAATCGTAGCCACGGTACTCCAGGCGCTTCAACGCATCGACAAGTCGCTCCGAGACCGGCTGGTTTCCAACGATGCCAACAATTCCGCACATAGTCGTCTCCAAATTCGTCCCGCGCCGTTTCGACGCCCCAATCGACAGCGCGGAAGTCCCGCCCGGCGCGTTGCCTTGGTAACGCATTTGCCGGACGAGGCAATCCGCCCCCGATTTCACTTTCGGTTTCAGTATTTAACGCGAACCTACTCGGCTGCCTTGGCCGCCTTTTTCGCGGCCTTCTGTGCCTCGTAGCGTTCGCGCAGGATACGCGCCCTGCCCGGCTTGATCTCCTGTCGTGCGCGGCCGAAGGCCACGGCATCGGCCGGCACATCCTCGGTGATGACACTGCCGGAAGCAACCAGCGCTCCGTCACCGATCGTCACCGGTGCAACCAGCGAGGAATTCGAGCCGACGAAGGCATTCTCGCCGATGCGGGTCTCGTGCTTGTTCACGCCATCATAATTGCAGGTGATCGTGCCTGCACCGATGTTGGACCCGGCCCCGACGAAGGCATCGCCGATATAGGTCAGATGGTTGACCTTGGCGCCGGCGCCGATTTCCGCCTTCTTGACCTCGCAGAAATTGCCGACCTTCGACTTTTCGCCGAGATCAGCCCCGGGGCGCAGACGTGCATAGGGTCCGACCGTTGCGCCGGCGCGCACCGTCGCTCCCTCGATATGCGAGAACGCATGGATGATGGCGCCGCTCTCGACGCGAACGCCCGGGCCAAACACGACATTCGGCTCGATCAGCACGTCCTGCTGCAGTTCCGTGTCCCAGGCGAGGAAAACGGTCTCCGGCGCGATCATCGACACACCGGACAGCATCAGCTCATGCCGGCGGCGCTGCTGCCAGAGCCGCTCGATATAGGCGAGTTCCGCCCGGGTGTTGCAGCCGGTCAGCTCTTCCTCTGGCGCCTCGACGGCGATGGCGCGGCCGCCGATCGCCCGCACGATCTCGACGAGGTCGGTCAGGTAGTACTCGCCCTTGACGTTGGCATTGCCAATACGATCGAGCAGATCGAGCGCCTTGTGCCCATCGATCGCCATCAGGCCGCCATTGCAATAGGTGATGCGGCGTTCTTCTTCGGTTGCGTCCTTGTGCTCGCGGATCGCGATCAGCGCGCCGTCCTCGACGATCAGCCGGCCATAGCCCGAAGGATCGGCGGCCTCAAAGCCGATGACCACCACATCGTTGCCGGCGGCCAGGCCGTCGCGCGCCGCCTTGAGAGGCTCAGGCGTGATCAGCGGCGTATCGCCAAAAACCACCAGGATGTCATCAAACCCCTTTGATATCGCCTCGCGCGCCGCCAAAACCGCATGTCCCGTTCCGAGCCGCTCCTTTTGCAGGAACGAAGCGATCGATACGCCGTCGATGCCGGCAGCACCTGAAACAGTTTCGGCGTCGCGCCCGACGACGAGAGCGACGTCGGAGATCGATGCACTCGACAGGGCGGCAACCACATGGGCGATCATCGGCCGGCCGGCCACCGGATGCAGCACCTTCGACATCGACGATTTCATCCGCGTGCTTTCACCCGCAGCCAGAACAATCGCCAGGCAACTCCGTTCCATCCAATGATCTCCTTGGTCTTTTTCTTGAGAACCAGATCCGGTCGCCCGATTCGGCCCCTTCCTATCAGCAACATATTGCGGGAAGCATAATTCACACAATCACGTCACGTTAACCCGCTTAAAACCCGATGATGGCATAAGGAGAAGCGGAGCCTGCCTCGGCAACCCATGCGCGTGCCTCGCTCCCCCGGGGAGAGAAGCAGTAATGCATGCCAGCACCGATCTCGACGCAGCGGCAAAGCCGTTCAACATTGCTCGGGCTGCAATCCGGTCGCCGCTTGCAGCGCTCGTTCTGGCGCTCATCCTCCTGTCGCTGCTTCTCACGGTCACGATCCCGCAGCCGATCGGCCCGATGTTCTGGGATCATTATCTTTATCTCGACGCCGCCAATCGCCTTGCTGACGCGCAGATCCCCTCGGTCGACTTCTTCGCACCGGTCGGGGCGCTCGGCTACTATCTCTTTGCAATCTTGCTGTCGGTTTTCCCGAACGGCCATCCCTTGCTGCTGGCCAGCTGGTGCCTTCTCATCGTCACCGGGCCATTGATCGGCCTGGTGGTGCTCGACATCCAAAAGCGTTCGCGCGCGCTGGCCTACACCATCCTGTTGCCGTTCCTTCTCTTTTCCATTCTCCCGTTCAACACCGGCGACTTCTACCCCTATCCGGGATCCGACGGCTTCGGCATCTACAACCGTCAGGTCTGCCAACTGCTTTACGTGCTCGCAGCGGCGCTGATCTATGTCCGCAATCCACGTACCCTCGCTGTTGTTGCCGCGGGAGCGATGATCGCACTTTTTTTCGTGAAGATCACCGGCGCAATCGCCGGTGTCATCCTGTGCTTGATGGCATTCGCGGCCGGACGGCTCGGCCTGCGCTCGGCGGTCACCGCGGCCCTGATCTTCTTCGGCATTCTTGCCGCTATCGAACTGTCGCTCGGCGCGGTATCGGCCTATGTCGCCGACATTCTGGCTTTGGTCGACGTCAATGACGGGATCCTGTTGGCGCGCCTGCTTCAGGCTGCATCGCTCAACGCCGGACTGCTTCTGCCCGCAGGCATTCTCTGCCTCGCCCTCTTCTTTTCCGCGTTGCCGGCCTATTCCATGTCAATGCGGGACGCTTGCCGACGGCCTTCGATCGCTGCCATTCGCAAAGTCTTCGATCAGAATTTCTTGTGGCTCGGTGCCTTTGTCGTTGCCGGCATCCTGTTTGAGAGCCAGAACACCGGCAGCCAGGCCTTCATCTTCCTCTACCCGCTGCTTCTCAAGATCACACTCGATTGTGTCGCGAATGGCTCATCCAGGCGGCAGACCATTGCGGTTTTTATCCTCGCCATCGCGGCGGCGCTGCCACCTATGACAACTGTCGTCCAGAAGAGCGCGCGCGCGTGGATCGGCGCCGTCAACAATATCCGGATCGAGAGCCGCAATCTGAAAACCATGGGGGCTGTCAATGTCCGCCCGATCCTCTCGCTGCGGGCCGAACGGATGCGAGACACCTATCTTGCCGAGCCAGGCGCCTTTGAGGCACTGGCCGACATGGGCGAATTGCCGTCATTCCTGCTTTACAGCGATTTCGACTTCCAGACCGGCTGGCTGACGAATGTCGATGATGCCATCGATGCATTGCGTACCTATGAGCACGCCAATGGCGTTCGCTTCGACACGATCCTCAATATCGATTTCGCCAATCCGTTTCCGTGGCTGATGGATCGCCACGCGCCGAAACGCGTCGCCATCGGCGCAGATCCGTTCCGCGCAATCCCGCCACCGGACTTGGAGGTGCGCGCGGCAGTCGCTGCCGTGGACATCGCACTCGTGCCGACCTGCCCGAGCACAAACGTCAACAGGACGCTGCTGTCGCTCTACCTGCCGAGCCTCGAGGCTGGCCACACGCGCATCACGCTGACGCCATGCTACGACGCATTCGTCCGCAACGGCCTGCGCCCCGGCGAAACGGCCGCCGGTTCATAACGATCACGCCTGCGGCCTCAGTCTGCTCTCGGTCAGAAGCCCGCTTTCCTCCAGGATGGGATAGGCGACCGAGGCTATATGGGCGTTGATGCGCTTCAAATCACGCAGCATGTCGAGATGCAGCGAGCTGGTCTGAAGACTTTCCAGCAGTCCGTCCCGCAGCCGCTCGATATGCCGTTCGGCCGACCGCTTCTCCATGTGGCGGACATTGACCTTTACCTCGATCAATTGCCGGGCGAGATCGGCGTTGCGGGTGACGAAAATGGTCTGAGCAACCCTGAGATTGTCGATCGTCAGGTTGAAGAGGCTCTTCAGCTCCTGATAGCCGTCCTCGGAGAATTTCAGGCCGTTGTTGACCTTCTTGCCGATTTGCTCACAGAGCCCCTTCTCGATGATATCGCCCATATGCTCGAGGTTGATGGCGTAGTCGATGATAACGATCGAGCGGCGGCCATCTTCCGGGCTCAGGCCATCGCGCCCCAGGCGCGATAGGAAAATCTTCACTTCCTGCTGCAGCAGATCGACCTGCTTTTCGAACTTGCCGACATCGCGGATCTCGGACAGATCGTTGTTGTTGAAGGCGGTCTGGGCGCGGATCAGCATCATCTCGATCAGGTCGCCGACCCGCAGCACTTCACGCGTCGCGCCTGAAAGCGCCATGACCGGCGTATGGAGCACGTTCTCGTCGAGGTAGCGCGGCCCGGTTTCGTCCGTTTCGTTATCGGGGATGAAGCGGATCATCAGCCGCGACAGCAGGCCGGCAAACGGCCAGGCAAGGATCGCCACGGCTAGATTGAATGCCAGGTGGATGTCCACCGGCAGGTTCTGCTTCGGCAAAGGCAGGCTTTGCAAGAGCTCGACGCTGACACCGGTCAGAGGCAGCGCGATCAGACATCCGATGGCGCGGACCACGAGATTGCCGAGCGTGACCCGTCGTGCTGACGGCGCCGAAGACAGCGTCGCCATGACAGGCGGGATCGCCCCGCCAAGATTGGCGCCGAGCACCAGCGCAACCGTCAAGCCGACGGAGAGAATGCCGGCCGTAGAAAGGGAAAGCACCAGCATCACCACGGCAAGGCTGGAGGACGAGGCGAAGGCAAGGCCCGCGGAGATGATCAATGCCACAGGCCAGGCGCTATCGAGCATGCCGAGAAACGCGGCCAGCGCCTCGGATTCGCGCATCGGCTCGGTCGCCAGGCCAAGCAGATGCAGCGACAGCAACATCAGGCCAATCCCGACAAAGGCCGCACCAAGACCCTGCCGGGCGTTCGAGCGGCTGACGCGATGCAGCACGACGCCCACCAGAATGATCATCGGCGACAGCCATTCGATGCCGGTGGCGACGATCCAGGCGGTGATCGCCGTGCCGACATTGGCGCCAAGCAACACGATCTGCGCCATGCGCGAGCGAATGAGCCCCTTTTCCACGAAGGATGAGGTCATCAATGCCGTCGCAGTCGAGCTTTGCAGAGCAATCGTGGCGACGAGACCGGTCAGGAACGATCGGGTCGGGCCGCTCGTTCCCTGTGCGAGGCCAGCCCGCAGCTTCGCCCCGAAGGCGCGCGTGACCCCTTCCTTGACCAGGGAAAGGCCGAACAGCAGCAGTGCTACCGCTCCGAACAGGTTGACCATCACGATTGTCGATTGCATGGCATGTCTTTCCGCAGGGCCGCATGAATCGCCTCGCCCCGATACGCGCAACCATAGTTCCTAAGTGTTTTCGATCTCAATCCAACACCGGCAAATTCGTCGTTTTTTCGGTCAAATTTCTGTTGCCGGCTAATAAATCCGACATCCGTTTTGTCAGCAACGTCTTCCCGTCGATGGCCATCGACGTCGCAGACAGCGATCTCGGCTCTCAAATTCGTCAGCGGCCCGAAGTCCCTGCGAATCACATGATTGCCCGCGATCTTCGGCTGGCGCGCAATTTGCGGCATTGCGCCCTTCATTTCCTGTTTCGTTTGTTTTAAGGAACGAACTCGTTTGGCTCACAGCCACCGCACTGCAACGAGGTTTCTGCCCCATGCTCGAATTCCTGAGAAAAGCCGCCCAGACCTGGGTCGTCAAAGGCCTGCTCGTCATTCTCGTGCTGTCTTTCATGGTGTGGGGCGCATCGACATCGATGATCGCGAACCAGTCGGATGCCGTGGTCGTCGTCGGTGACGTCAAGGTCAAGGCTCCGGACTTCCGGCTCGCCTACGAGCGCCAACTTGCGCTCGTTTCCCGCCAGCTCGGCACGCGCCTGACGCCGCAGCAGGCCAAGGCATTCGGCATCGAGCAGCAGGTTTATTCCCAGCTCGTCGCGGGTGCTGCCCTCGATCAGCTAGCCGGCGATATGAACCTTGGCCTTTCGGAAGACCGGCTGGCCAAGCTCATCGCCGAAGACCCGGCTTTCCACAGCGTCAACGGTCAGTTCGACCGCCTGACGTTCTCGAGCGTGCTGCGCAATGCCGGCCTTCGCGAACAGGATTACATCAACAACCGCAGCCAGGTCGCCGTGCGCTCGCAGATCGTCGATGCCCTGTCTGACGGTTATATCGCGCCAAAGGTGCTGAGCGACGCGATCGGCTCCTATCGCCACGAAAAGCGCTCGATCGACTACGTCCTGCTGTCGAACGCCAACATCGATCCGGTAAAGGCACCGGGCGACGACGTTCTCGCCCCCTGGTACGACAGCCGCAAGGCAAACTACCGCGCGCCGGAATACCGCAAGATCACCTACCTGAAGCTTGCACCCGAGGATCTTGCCGATGCGACGGCGGTGGTCGATGCGGACGTTCGTGCCGACTACGACAAGCGCAAGGACAGCTTCCGCACCGAGGCGACGCGCACGATCGAACAGCTCGCCTTCTCCTCGCGTGAGGCGGCAGACGCCGCGGCAGCCAAGCTCGCAGCCGGCACGTCCTACGACGACATCGTGAAAGCCGAAGGCAAGACGTCTGCCGACGTTCTGCTGGGTGACTTCACCACCGCAAGCGCTCCGGACGCAAAGATCGGCGAAGCCGCGTTTGCGATTGCTGCCGATGGCGGCACGTCGCCCGTTATCGATGGTGCCTTCGGACCGGTGATCCTGCGCGTGACGAACATCCGCCCGGAGACGGTTCGCAGCTTCGACGAGGTCAAGGAAGAACTCCGCAAGGAGATTGCCCTCTCCAACGCGCAGAACGAGATCATCGGCCTTCATGACAAGATCGAGGACGAGCGCGCGACCGGTGCTTCGCTCAAGGACATCGCCGAACTGCTCAAGCTGAAGGTCGCGACCGTCGACGGCATCGATGCGACCGGCAAGGACATGAATGGCGATGAAGTCGCCGGCCTGCCGGAGCCGAAGGCTCTGCTGCCGGACGCCTTCAAGGCTGAAGTAGGCGGAGAAACCCTGCCTGTTAACATCGGCCGCGACGGCTACGTCTGGTTCGACCTCGACGAAGTGGTTCCGGCTCGCGACCGCACGCTCGACGAAGCACGTGACGAAGTCGCCGCAGACTGGACTGCAGAACAGCAGCGCACGGCTCTCGCCACCAAGGCGACCGAACTGAAGCAGCGGATCGAAAAAGGCGCGACGCTCGCCGATATCGCAACCGAGCTTGGCCTTGCCGTCGAAACAAAGACGGGATTGACCCGGTCGACGTCTGATGCGGCGCTGAGCCCGGCCGCCGTCGCTGCTGCCTTCAGCGGCCCGGACGGCCACGTCGCCAATGCCGCCGGTATCGGTGGCGATGGTCAGATCCTGCTGCGGGTCACCTCGATCGAGAACAACGGCCCGACCGATGCCCTGGAAGACGACAGCCGTCAGATCCAGGCCATGGCCCGTGCCAGCGGCGACGACATTCTCGACCAAATGGTATCGACCCTGCAGTCGGCCTACGGTGTTTCGATCAATCAGACGCTTGCCGAAACGGCTTTGGCACAGAGATAAGCGGCAAGGAAAGCAACCGATGAGTGATCTGAAACCGTTCGTCGCCAAAGTCGCCGCCGGCGAGGCTCTCAACCGCGAAGACGCACGAGCGGCTTTCGAGATCATCATGTCGGGTGCGGCCACGCCATCGCAGATCGGCGGCTTCCTGATGGCCCTGCGCGTCCGTGGCGAAACTGTCGACGAGATCGTCGGCGCCGTTGCCGCCATGCGCGGCCGCATGCTCCCCGTCGACGCGCCGGCCGATGCTGTCGACATCGTCGGGACCGGCGGTGATGGCGCCGGTACCTACAATATCTCGACACTCGCCTCGCTGATCGTTGCGGGCGCGGGTGTCCCGGTCGCCAAGCATGGCAACCGTGCGCTGAGCTCCAAGTCCGGCACGGCCGATGCCCTGTCCTGCCTCGGCGTCAAGCTCGATATCGGCCCCGAGGCGATTTCACGCTGCATCAGGGAAGCCGGTGTCGGCTTCATGTTCGCCCAGCAGCACCATTCCGCCATGCGCCACGTCGGCCCGACGCGTGTCGAGCTCGGCACCCGCACGATCTTCAACCTGCTCGGCCCGCTATCCAATCCTGCCGGCGTCAAGCGGCAACTTGTCGGCGTCTACGCACCGCAGTGGGTCCAGCCGCTGGCGGAAGTATTGCGCGACCTCGGCTCCGAGAATGTCTGGGTCGTGCATGGCGAAGGCCTCGACGAGATCACGACGACCGGCACGACGCAGGTCGCCGCTCTCGATAACGGCAAGATCACCGCTTTCACCTTGACGCCTGAAGATTTCGGCCTGCCAACGGTCACCCTCGACGCCCTGAAGGGCGGCGATGGCGCACACAATGCCGTTGCGCTCTTGGCCGTCCTCGACGGTGCAGAAAACGCCTACCGGGACATTTCGCTTGCCAATGCGGCTGCATCGCTGATGATTGCCGGCAAGGCCGCAGATCTTGGTCAGGGCATGACGCTCGCCCGCCAGTCGCTTTCCAGCGGTGGCGCCAAGGCGGCACTGCAGCGCCTGATCAGCGTTTCGAACGCTGCCTGAGACAACGCTGCTTGAGACAAGGAACCGCGCCATGACCGATATCCTGCGCAAGATCGAAGCCTACAAGCGCGACGAGATCGCTGCGGCCAAATCGCAAACGTCAATCGATGAGCTGAAGGCTCGCATCGCCGATCAATCCGCTCCGCGCGGTTTCCATGCGGCGTTGGCAGCGCGCCAACAGCAAGGCCGCTTCGGCCTGATCGCCGAGATCAAGAAGGCGAGCCCGTCGAAAGGCCTGATTCGACCCGACTTCGATCCACCGGCGCTGGCCAAGGCCTACGAGGCCGGCGGTGCGGCCTGTCTTTCCGTGCTGACGGATGGACCGAGCTTCCAGGGCGCGCCGGCGTTTCTTGAGGCGGCCCGCGCAGCCTGCGTGCTTCCGGCTTTGCGCAAGGACTTCATGTTCGACACCTACCAGGTGTTCGAGGCCCGCGCCTGGGGTGCAGACTGCATCCTGCTGATCATGGCATCGCTCAGCGACGACGATGCCCGGCGTCTGGAAGATTCTGCCTTTTCTCTCGGAATGGATGTACTGATCGAAGTGCATGACGCTGAAGAGATGGAGCGGGCGCTCAAGCTTGCCTCGCCACTTGTTGGCATCAACAATCGCAACCTGAGAACATTCGACGTCGATCTCGCCGTATCCGAGCAACTGGCGTCGATGGTTCCGTCTGATCGGCTGCTCGTCGGCGAGAGCGGTATCTTTACCCATGACGATTGCCAGCGTCTGGAAAGGAGCGGCATCACCACTTTCCTGGTCGGCGAGAGCCTGATGCGCAAGAGCGATGTCGAGACGGCAACACGTGTGCTCCTCACCGGCTCCGAAAGCGTGCTGGCGGCCGAGTGATGGGCAAGACCACACTCACGCATCTCGACAACAGCGGCGAAGCGAACATGGTCGACGTCGGCGCCAAGACCGAAACCGTCCGCATCGCCACTGCGGAGGGTCATGTCCGCATGCGTCCGGAGACACTTGCGCTGATCCTGGAGGGCGATGCCAAGAAGGGCGACGTTATCGGTACGGCGCGGCTGGCCGGCATCATGGCCGCCAAGCAGACGTCGAATCTGATCCCCCTTTGTCATCCGTTGATGCTGACCAAGGTGTCGGTCGACATCACACCCGATCCAGCATTGCCGGGCTTGCGGGTCGAAGCGCTTGCCAAACTGACCGGCAAGACCGGCGTCGAGATGGAAGCGCTGACGGCCGTCAGCATCGCCTGCCTGACGATCTACGACATGGCGAAGGCTGCGGATCGAGAAATGGAAATCGGCGGCATCCAGCTCGTCAGCAAATCCGGTGGACGCTCCGGCGATTATCGGCGCCAGGGAGACTGACCGACGATGTCGTTGCTTTCCGTTGAAGACGCGCTCAACAGGATCCTCGGCAGCGCCAGACCCCGCCACGCAATCGAACATGTGAGCCTGCATGAAGGCCTCGACCGTGTGCTGGCGCAAGATGTAACTGCACGCGTCACCCATCCCGCCTTCGACAATTCAGCGATGGATGGCTATGCGGTTCGCCATGAGGATGTCCACGCCATCGGTGCCGAACTTACGGTCATCGGCCAGTCCGCGGCCGGGCATGGCTTCGATGGCGAGGTAAAGTCCGGGCAGGCTGTCCGCATCTTTACCGGAGCCCCGCTTCCCGCGGGCGCCGATACCGTCATCATCCAAGAAGACACCGAACGGCTTGCCGACAACAAGATCCGCACCTCGTTCGCGCCGGGCAAAGGGCGGCATATCAGACTTTCCGGCCAGGATTTTGCAGCCGGCGAAACGGTGCTGCGCGCGGGAGACGTTCTGGATGCCGGTCGCCTGACGGTCGCCGCCGGCATGAACCATGCGGTGCTGCCAGTGTTCAAGAAACCGACGGTCGCGATCCTTGCAACCGGCGATGAACTGCTGACACCCGGAAGCATACCCGGTGCTGACCAGATCATTGCCTCCAACACATTCGGTGTTGCTGCCATTGCGCGTGACAACGGTGCCGACATCCTCGACCTCGGCATCGTCCCGGACAACCGCCAGGCGATCTCGGCGGCCGTCGAGCGTGCAAGGGCAGCGAGAGCCGATGTGCTCGTGACGCTCGGTGGCGCCTCGGTCGGCGATCATGACCTTGTGCAGTCGACATTGCTTGCGAGCGGGATGACGCTCGATTTCTGGCGGATCGCCATGCGGCCCGGAAAACCACTCATGGTCGGACAGCTCGGCGACATGGCGGTGCTCGGCCTGCCTGGCAATCCTGTATCGAGCCTCGTCTGTGCACTCTTGTTCCTTGAGCCGCTGGTCCGCAAACTGGCGAGACTACCTGATAGAGATCGGCTGACGACGGCCTGCCTCGCCTCGCCGCTGCCTGCCAACGACAAGCGCCAGGATTATGTGCGTGCACGGCTTTCGAGCGATGCGGACGGTTCGCTCGTCGCCCACCCCTTCCCGCGGCAGGACTCGTCGATGATGAAGGTGTTCGCGCAGTCCGATTGTCTGATCGTTCGCGCGCCGAACGCTGAAGAGGCGCCCGCCGGTACACCCTGCGAAATCGTCCGGCTCAGATAGCTTCCGGCGAAATCATCGGGATAAAACAGGCACCCCTTTTGGTCGACCGGACCCGGCGTCAGCAGAAACAAAGAATATTTGCTGTTCCATTGTCATATGCCCGACATGGAGACCCATTAATAACAGGATCATTCAATCATCGCTCAAGGCGGATGACTACGGATGTACTAGCAGGCGCCGTGATGATTTGAGGGAAAGGTCGGGTATTGCCCGACCTTTTGCTTTTCTACGGTTATTTGCTTTCCGGAACGATCATCGTTGCTGCTGCGACGGTGGCAGAGGGGGCGATCAGCGACGCCTACTGCATGTTTCCTAAATCGTATTCGATTTAAGGATAAAACATGACGCAATTCAAAGTGCTACAGCGACCTTTGCGCGCCTAGTAAGACGCGCGGCCCTGTAGGCAGCGTCGCGTCCCCAGCAAGGTTTCAGGCGGCAGTGTTCTCGCAACGGCTGACGAGGATCTTGTCGATGCGGCGGGAATCCATATCGATGACCTCGAAACGGTAACCGTGGGCGATCGCGATGTCGCCCTCTTCCGGCGTCTTGCGCAACTGCTGAACGAGAAAGCCCGCGATCGTTTCAAAATTTCCGTCGGCATCGATGCCTTCGATACCGATGGTCAGGTGGATCTCATCGATCGGCGTGCGTCCGTCGACCAGGTAGGTTCCATCCTCGCGCTGGCGGATCAGTGCGTGCTCGAGATCGTCATAGTTCGACGGCAGCACGCCGACGATCGCCTCTAGAATATCGGCGATGGTGATGATGCCTTCGGTGCTGCCGTATTCGTCGACGATCATCGCCATGTTGATACTCGACGACTTGAAAGCATCGAGCGCCTTCAGGCAGGACGCGGTTTCCGGCAAGGTATGGATCTCGCGCACATACTTGCGAACGTCGAGCGGAACGGACGTCGGGGCATTGAGGATTTCCTTCGCCAGAACCGCGCCAAGCACATCGCCGCTCGGCCCGTCGACCACGGGATAACGGGAGTGGCCGTATTGGCGGATCTTCTCGCCGATGGTCTCCAGGCTGTCGTTGATATCGATGAAGCTCATTTCGGTACGATGCGTCATGATCGATTTCACGTTGCGGTCACCGAGGCGGATGATGCGACGAAGCATCTCGTGCTCCGACTTTTCGATCGCGCCGCTCTCGACGCCTTCCGCCATGATCGCGTGCACTTCCTCTTCGGTAACATGGTCCGGATCATCCGGACGTATGCCCAGCAGCCGCATCATCAACGCGGCCGAGGTCTCGAAGAGATAGACGACCGGCGCCACGATGCGCGAAAGAAGCGTCATCGGCCGCGCCACGAACATCGCGAAGCCCTCGGAGTTCTTCAACGCCAGCTGCTTGGGGATCAACTCGCCGATAACGACGGAGAGGAAGGTGATGAGCGTTACCACGATCGCCACCGCCACCGGATGACCGTAGGGGCTGATCCAGGCGATGCTGTCGAAGAAGGGGGCGAACTTGGCCGCGATCGTCGCGCCACCATAGGCGCCGGCGAGCGTGCCGACCAGCGTGATGCCAACCTGAACGGTGGAAAGAAACTTGCCGGGGTCTTCCGCCAGCTTCAGTGCCGCTTCGGCGCGGAGATTTCCCTGTCTTGCCATCTGGCGAAGCAATGGCTTGCTTGCCGAGACGATTGCCATTTCCGAAAGAGCAAAAAATGCGTTGATCAAAAGCAGGACGAAAATGACAAAAAATTCGGACATGGTCTCCAAGTCACCGTTGACGAAAAGTCGCCCAATCGAGAGCGACCGTTCACCAGATAAGGCCAGCAGGCGATCCGAGCAAGCGCAGTTCTCGAAATCCGTGTCACCAAATGCGCTTCGCCCGTATTTCGCGAGGCGAGAGCGGACCGAAACTCGGACACGTCCGACGAAGGTGGCTCAGTTTTCGCCCGACCTGAGGGCGCCGCGCACGCGCTCGCGCCCGATCTTGATGACATTTTCCATCGCTGCGCGCGCGCCCGCTTCGTCGCGCCTGCCGATTTCCTCGACGATGCGGATGTGATTGCGGGCGACCTCGTCGACGCCGCCCTTTTCTTCGACGGGTGAACTCAGTTTGAAAATGCCGACCAGCGCCGCCTCGATCAGCCCACCGACCGTCCGCATGAACGGGTTGCCCGAAGCTTCCGCAATCGACAGATGGAATTTCAGATCGGCAAAGGCGAGGCTCTCGGCAGTATGGCCGGCCTCACCCATGGCGACCGCGAGGCGCATCATGCGGCTGATCTCGGCCTCAGAAGCGTTGCGCGCAGCAAGAGCCGCAGCGTGCGGCTCGAAGGCGAGACGCACTTCGGAGAGGTGGTAGAGGAACTCCTCGTCCACACCACATTCAAAATGCCAGGTCAGGATGTCGTTGTCGAAGAGGTTCCAATCATTTCTGGGCGTGACGCGCGTGCCAATGCGAGCCCGTGGCACGACCAGACCCTTTGCGGCAAGCGTCTTCATCGCTTCGCGAAGAACCGTGCGCGACACCTTAAAGCGCGCTGCAAGCTCCGGATCGCCGGGCAGGATCGACCCGATCGGGAACTCGCCTGAAACGATCGCCTTGCCAAGCTGGTCGACCACATGCGCATGACTGGTGCGCTTCCGCGTCCCGGAAAGGACAGTCTCCAGCAAGCTCCTGTTCAACCCACCTCCTCCAGGCACTCCCTTGCCTGACAGCGCCAAATGCAGCGCCTCAAAATGCCATATCTCGCCGGTCCACCCATCCCCACGAACAGGATGAGCAGGCCCAGGAATGGCCAACCGATTCCTCAAGCATTACACGAAATGCAGCCAAGCTGCACTATGGCTGAAACCGGCCCGCACGACCGTTGATTGCATCAATCTCGGCTGATTGGGTCATGCCGCAATAATGCGCCACCAAGCCTCGGCCCAATATATCGATAACGACAAACCCCGCCGTAACGGCGGGGTTTGAACATTTTCTGCGTTCTTCCGTTGTGCTTACTTCGGCAGCTGGTCGTCGACGCCTTCGACGTAGAAGTTCATGCCGAGCAGTGTGCCGTCATCCGACGATGCGCCTGCGGCCAGCCACTCGCTGCCATCCTGCTTCTTCAGCGGACCGGTGAACGGCTTCAGCTCGCCCGACTTGATCTTGGCTTCCGCTTCTTCGGCCAGCTTCTTCACGTCGTCAGGCATGTTGGTGTAGGGCGCCATAGTCAGGATGCCGTCCTTCAGGCCGTCCCAGCTCGACGTTGTTTCCCATTTGCCGTCGAGGAAAGCCTCGGTGCGCTTGATGTAGTAGGCGCCCCAGGTGTCGACGATCGCGGTCAGCTGGGTCTTCGGGCCGGCAGCGATCATGTCGGATGCCTGGCCAAAGGCCTTGATGCCGCGTTCTGCGGCCACCTGCATCGGCGCCGTCGTATCGGTGTGCTGGGTCAGGATATCGACGCCCTGGTCGACGAGCGCCTTGGCGGCATCGGCTTCCTTGCCCGGGTCAAACCAGGTGTTGGCCCATACGACCTTGATCTTGAAGTCCGGGTTGACCGAGCGCGCGCCGACGACGAAAGCGTTGATGCCCATCACCACTTCGGGGATCGGGAACGAGGCGATGTAACCGGCAACCCCCTTCTCGGACATCTTGGCAGCGATCACGCCCTGGATGTAGCGGCCCTCGTAGAAGCGGCTGTTATAGGTCGCCACATTCGGGGCGGTCTTGTAGCCGGTGGCGTGCTCGAACTTCACGTCCGGGAACTTCTGGGCGATCTTGATCGTCGCATCCATAAAGCCGAAGGACGTCGTGAAAATCAGGCCGCAGCCGGAACGTGCCATGCGCTCGATCGCGCGCTCGGCATCCGGGCCTTCCGGCACACTTTCGAGGAATTGCGTCTCGATCTTGTCACCGAGCTTCTTTTCCAGTTCCAGGCGACCGATATCGTGTGCCTGGGTCCAGCCGCCGTCGGTCTTGGAACCGACATAGACGAAGCAGACCTTCGCCTTGTCCTGAGCGGCAGCGGCGCTGGCAAAGCCGATGACGGCAGCGGTACTTGCGAGAGCGAGCAGTAGTTTTTTCATTTTCTTGACCTCTGTCGGTTTGAGAAACGTCCGTCTGGGTTGTTATTGTCACCGATCTGGCACAAACGGCTTACCGAGCGATGCCGGCGTATTGATCAGGGTCGTGCGCCGGTTATGTGAAATGAGGATGAGCACGACGATCGTCGCGAGATAGGGAAGCGACGACAGGAATTGCGACGGAATGCCGATGCCGAAGGCCTGCGCATGAAGCTGGCTGATGGAAACGGCACCGAACAGATAGCCGCCGGCAACGAGACGCCACGGACGCCAGGACGAAAACACCACCAGCGCAAGCGCGATCCAGCCACGGCCGGCAGACATGTTTTCCACCCATTGCGGAGTGTAGACCAGCGACAACTGCGCGCCGGCAAGGCCCGCGCAGGCACCGCCGAACATCACCGCGAGATAGCGCGTCCTGATGACGTTGACGCCAAGGGCATGGGCGGAGGCATGGCTGTCGCCGACCGCGCGCAGCTTCAAACCCGCGCGGCTCCTGAACAGGAACCAGTGAACGCCCGCGACCAGGGCAATCGACAGATAGAAGATGATGTCCTGCCGGAACAACAGCGGCCCGAGGACCGGAATATCAGCCAGCACCGGGATGACGATGGGTTGCAGCTTGATGCCCTGCATGCCGAGAAAGCTCTCTCCGAGCATACCGGAAACGCCAAGACCAAGCAGCGTCAACGCCAGGCCGGTCGCCACCTGGTTGGCAACCAGCGTCAACGTCAGGAATGCGAAGAGCTGTGAGAACACAGCGCCGCAGACGACCCCGGCCAGAATCCCGAGGTAGGGCGACCCGGTGATCCGGGTTGCGGCAAAGGCGCAGACGGCGCCCATGACCAGCATGCCCTCAACACCGAGATTGAGCACGCCAGAGCGCTCCGTCACCAGTTCGCCGAGGGCGGCAATGACAAGCGGTGTTGCGGCGGTGATGACGCTCAACAGTATGGCTTCGACGATCCCCATCAACGGCTCCCGTCCGTGTTTGTCTCGGCAAACCGATACCAGACCAGCCGGATGCGATAATGAATGAGCGTGTCGCAGGAGAGCACGAAGAACAGCAGCAGGCCCTGGAAGACGCGCGTGACCTTGTCCGACACGCCAATCGAGAGCTGCGCCGCTTCGCCGCCGAGATAGGTCAGCGCCAGAACGAGGCCGGCGGCGATGATGCCGAGCGGATTGAGCCGCCCGAGAAACGCGACGATGATTGCGGTGAAGCCATAGCCGGGCGAAATCACCGGGCGCAGCTGCTGGATCGCGCCGCTGACCTCGGAGATCCCGGCCAGACCGGCAAGCGCACCCGAGAGCAGCATCGAAAACCAGATCATCCGCCGCGACGAGAAACCGGCAAAGCGTCCTGCCCGCTCCGACTGACCGAGAACCGCGATCTCGAAGCCCTTCAGCGTATAACGCATCATGAACCAGACGAGGATCGCCGCGATGATGGCGAAGGCAAAACCCCAGTGGGTGCGCCCCGACGCGATCAGTTCCGGCAGGATGGCGTCAGCCGCAAAGCTGCGCGTCTCCGGGAAGTTCATGCCCTGCGGATTGCGCCAGGGGCCGCGCACGATCCAGTCGAGAAAGAGCTGGGCGACGTAGACCAGCATCAAGCTCGTCAGGATCTCGTTGGTGTTCATGTGCGCCTTGAGGAAGGCGGGAATGGCGGCAAACAGCGCGCCACCGAGCATGCCCATCAGCATCATCAGCGGCAGCACGAGCGGCGACTGCCACTCGTAAAACACCACCGGCAGGATCGAGCCGGCGATCGCTCCCATGATGAACTGCCCCTCGGCGCCGATGTTCCAGTTGTTCGAGCGGAAACAGACCGAAAGGCCGACGGCGATCAGGATCAGCGGCGCGGCCTTGATCGCCAGTTCGTGCAGCGACCAGACCTCGCTCAGCGGCTCGACGAAGAAGCTGTAGAGCGCCATGACCGGGTTCTTGCCCAGTAGTGCAAACATGATGCCGCCGAAGATGATCGTCAGTAGAAAGGCGATGAATGGGGACAGGATCGAGAACAGCGCCGATATCTTGGCGCGCTTTTCCAGTTCAATGCGCATGCACAGCCCCCGTGTCTTCCGTCTTGCCGTACATGCCACCCATCAGCAGGCCGATCTTCTCGCGCGAAAGCTCGCGCGCCGGATATGGATCGGAAAGCCGTCCTTCACTGATCACCGCGATCTCGGTCGCCACCTCGAAGATCTCGTCAAGGTCCTGGCTGATCACCAGCACCGCGGAGCCCGCCTTGGCGAGATCGACAAGCGCTTGACGGATCCGGCTCGCAGCGCCCGCGTCGACGCCCCAGGTCGGCTGGTTGACGACCAGGACGGCGGGCTGGCGGTCGAGCTCGCGACCGACGATGAATTTCTGCAAATTTCCGCCGGAAAGCGATCCGGCCGGAGGATCTTCCCCGCTCTTGCGCACGTCCATCGCTTCGGAGATGCGCTTGGTCGCCGTGGTCACCGCGTCCCGGCGGATGATCTTGAGAAAGCCGCCGCCGAGGAAGGCCCTGGCGTCGGACCGGCTTCTGGCCAGCACGAGATTGTCCGAGAGCGGCATCGCCGAAACCGCAGCGTGGCCATGGCGCTCTTCCGGAACGAAGCCGGCGCCCATCAGCCGTCGCGCGTTGATGTTCCTGTTGCCGACCGGCCTTTGCCTGATCTGCACCGCAGCATCGTCTGCAACCGGATACTCGCCGGACAGCGCGTCGAAGAGTTCGCCCTGGCCGTTGCCGGCCACACCGGCGATCGCCAGCACTTCGCCGGCACGCACCTTGAGACAGATGTTCTTCAGCGAAACGGCAAACGGCGTGCGTGCGGAAACGGAAAGGTGGCGCGCTTCCAGCTGCACCTCGCCCTTGGTGCTGGTGCCCTCGGCGGTCACCGCCGCAACGTCGCTTCCGACCATCATACGCGCCAGCGACGCCGGCGTTTCCACCTTGGGGTCACAGGCGCCCGTGACCTTGCCGTGGCGCAGCACGGTGGCGCGGTCGCAGATGCGCTGCACTTCCTCCAGCCGGTGGCTGATATAGAGAACCGAACGTCCCTCCGCCTTGAGCTTGTTGAGCGTCTCGAACAGTCGATCGGCCTCCTGCGGCGTCAGCACCGATGTCGGTTCGTCAAGAATGATCAGACGCGGGTTCTGCAAGAGGGCGCGGACGATCTCGATGCGCTGGCGTTCGCCGACGGAAAGGTCGGCCACATGCGCCTTCGGATCGAGCGGCAGGCCATAGGCGTGCGACAGGCGTGAAGCTTCCTCCGCGACCTCGGCCAGCGAAATGTTGCCGTCCATCGACAGCGCTATGTTTTCCGCTACCGTCAGCGCCTCGAACAGCGAAAAGTGCTGGAAAACCATGCCGATGCCGAGCTTGCGGGCCGCGGCCGGGCTGGCGATGCGCACGCTGCGCCCTTGCCACACGATCTCGCCTACCGTCGGCGCGAGAACGCCGAACAGCATTTTCACCAGCGTCGATTTTCCGGCACCGTTTTCGCCGAGAAGGGCGTGGATTTCGCCCTGGTCTATCTGCAGGTTGATTTCATTGCAGGCCGCAAACGAGCCAAACAATTTCGTCAGGTTGCTCACAGTCAACAACGGACCGTTCGCAGTTGCTCCCTCAACAGGCACGCTGCCCTCTTTTCCCCTCTGTCGATCCCCGTCCGCCTTAAGGCTTCGATCAAGGAATCAGCAGTGTTGTTCCACTCGTTTTTCTTGTCTCAAGATCCGTATGCGCGCGACCGGCGTCGGCAAGCGGATAAGTCTGATTGATATTGATACGCACTTTGTTGCTTTGCACAATATCAAAGAGGGAATTTGCACACGCTTCAAGCGCAGGCCGCGTCTGCACATACCCGAAGAGTGTCGGACGCGTCGCAAACAGCGAACCCTTCTGTGCCAGAATGCCGATGCTGAAGGCATCGACAGGACCGGACGAATTGCCGAAGCTCACCCAGAGGCCGCGCGATTTCAGGCAATCGAGCGAGGCCGGATAGGTGTCCTTGCCGACCGAATCATAAACGACATCAACACCCTTGCCGTCGGTCAGTTCCTTGACCCGGGCAACGAAATCGTCCGTGCGGTAGTTGATGACGTGGTCATAGCCATGGGCAAGCGCCAGATCGATCTTGTCCTGCGATCCGGCCGTACCAATGACGGTTGCACCCAGAGCCTTTGCCCATTGGCCGGCAATCAAGCCGACGCCGCCGGCAGCAGCATGGAAGAGCAGCGTCGTTTCAGGCCCAACCTGGAATGTCTGATTGAGCAGATATTGCGCGGTCATACCTTTCAGCATCATCGCCGCCGCCGTCTCAAGCGAGATGCCGTCCGGCACCTTGACCAGTTGCGAGGCTTCGACGTTTCGCTCGCTGGCATAGGCGCCATCCGACGAGGCGTAGGCCACCCGGTCGCCAACACCGAAGAGGCTGACGCCATCACCGACAGCCGTCACGATCCCCGCACCTTCCTTGCCCGGGACAAAGGGCAGGCCCGAGGCGGACTTGTAGAGCCCGGTGCGGAAATAGACGTCGATGAAATTCAACCCGACAGCCACCTGGCGGATCTGCACCTCACCCGGCCCCGGCGGCGAGAGCGTAACGCCCTCCAGCTTCAGGACTTCAGGTCCACCGAGTTCGCGTACGACAATTGCCTGTGCCATCGAAGAGCTCCTAGGTCCGGCCGAGCTTGGGGAGGATCTGCAGGACGAAACCAATCACGTAGAGATAGATGCCTGTTGCAAGAACACCGGTCACCACCCAGGCCGGTGTCACGAAATGCAGAAGCAGGGCGTACATGCTGAGCGCCGACCAGAGGAAAAAGACACCGAGGTTGAGCGGTCTTAACCGCTGGACGCGCACCGGATGCAGGAAGTTGATCGGCAGGAAGGTCAACACTACCGATACGAAGACGACGATCGAGGCGGTCAGCTCGCTCGCCTGGATGACGAACAGCGTAAAGACGACCATGTTCCAGACGACGGGAAAGCCCGAGAAAAAGTATTCGTCGGTCTTCATGCCCATGTCGGCATAGTAGATCGCGCTTGAGACAACGATGGCGCCGGCCGCAACGAAGGACCATGGCTCGCCGATCATGCCGCTCTGGTAGAGCGCAAACGCCGGCAGGAGCACGTAAGTCACATAGTCGATGACGTTGTCGAGCGTGTCGCCCGACCAATTGGGAAGCACTTCCTTGACCCGCACCTTGCGGGCGATCGGACCATCGATGCCATCCACCAGCAAGGCCAGGCCGAGCCACCAGAACATATCGACGAAGCGGTGTTCGGCCGCGGCGACGACGCCAAGAAAAGCGAGGAATGACCCGGAGGCGGTCAATATGTGCACGGAGAAGGCGCGGATCTCGGCGTAGGGGACTCGTTTGTAGTTGAAAAACTTCATCTGCGGACGCCGCCTATCCCCTTCTGCATTTCCCCAGACAGAGTTTTACTCTCTGCCTCAACCGCTGTGGCGGCGCATTGCGCGTAATATGCACCCTTTGCAACGCATCGCCAGCAAAATTCAAGCACGACTTTGTCCGGCGAAGATTGTTCTGTGGACACTTTCAAATTGCTTCTGCGCTGATTCAACCCATTTATTTCGCCTCTGCCCAAGACTAGAAGTAAGATGAGATGAAAGCAGCAGGCGCTTGATGGCGCGAGCGAAAGGGTTCTTTCCATCATGGATCATTACGACATCGCCGTCGTCGGCGCTGGCCTCGCGGGTTCTCTGGCAGCGATCGCTCTCGCGGAGAGCGGCTACCGCGTCGCGCTGATCGGACCGGAACCGGCATCATCAGACGGACGGACGACCGCGTTGATGGACCAGTCGATCGACTATCTGAAGAAATTGAACCTCTGGGAGAAGGTGCAGCCGCTGACGGCGCCGCTATCAACGATGCGCATTCTGGATGGGACAAACCGCCTGCTGCGCGCGCCGACAGTGAACTTCCGCGCGTCGGAAGTCGGCCTTGCGGCCTTCGGCTACAACATTCCGAACGCCCCCTTCCTCGACATTCTGCGGGAGCGGGCATCCGAGACGGAGACGCTCGATCGCATGACGATGTCAGCGTCCGATTTCGACCTCTCCGGCGACAAGGTGCGGATCTCGCTCGATGACGGGCGCGACATCACCGCCGATCTGGTCGTCGGTGCCGACGGCCGTCGGTCGCCGGTGCGGGAAGCCGCCAAGATTTCGGTCAGCACCTGGTCCTATCCGCAGACGGCCGTCGTCCTCAACTTTTCGCACGAGCTTTCCCACCAGGACACCTCGACGGAGTTTCACACCGAGAGCGGGCCCTTCACCCAGGTGCCCCTGCCCGGCAACCGCTCGAGCCTCGTCTGGGTGCGCAAGCCCGACGATGCCGCAGCCACGCTGGCGCTCGATCTCGCCGCACTCTCGCGCGCCGTCGAAGACCGGATGCAGTCGATCCTCGGCAAGGTCACGGTCGAAGGCAGCCCACAGTCCTTCCCGCTGTCGGGCATGAGCGCTCATCGCTTCGGCAAGGGCCGGGTCGCGCTCGTCGGCGAAGCGGCGCACGCCTTTCCGCCAATCGGCGCCCAGGGTCTCAACTTGAGCCTTCGCGACGCGATGACGCTGGTCGATCTGATCGGCGCAAAGACGGACGACAATCTCGCGGGCGACATCGGCGACCGGTTCGACAGTCGGCGCCGCCTCGATATCGTTAGCCGCACGGCGAGCGTCGATCTGTTGAACCGATCGCTGCTGTCGAGTTTCCTGCCGGTTCAGGCGCTGCGCGCCGTCGGCCTGCACATCCTCTCGGCTGCCGGACCGCTGCGCAGCCTGCTGATGCGCGAAGGCGTGCACCCCGGCAGCGCGTTTCACGCGTTGAAGGACAGCTTACGGGAAAAGATCGGCCGGAAGAGCGCCTGAGCGGATCAGATAGAGCAGCCCGGTCACGGTTGCGACCGAAAGCAGCGTCGTGATCAGGATCGTCGCAGAGGCCCGCTCCTGCCAGACGCCATATTGGTGGCCGATGACAAAGACATTGGTCGCTGTCGGCAGCGCCGCCAGCAGCACGGCCGTCTGCACCCACACCGGATCATAGTTGCCCGTCAGGCCGAGCGCCGTGAACACCAGCACCGGATGCAGGATAAGCTTGGCCGGCACGATATAGCCGATCTCGACCGGGATGCGTTTGATCGGCCGGAGCGCCAGCGTCACACCCATCGCAAACAACGCGCAAGGAGCGGCGGCCTGCGCCAGATAGTCGATCAACCGCTGCGCCGGCAGCGGAGGCTGGACCGCGAAAAACGCCGCGATGACGCCGGCAAGGGTCGACAGAATGAACGGATGCAGGATGATCTTGCGGGCGATGCCAAGGGCCAGAACCGCAGGCTTTTCCTTTCGCCCACCGGAAAGCGCCATCATCGCCGGCGCCACGGTAAAGTGCGCCGCATTCTCGAAGCAGAAAATCAGTGCGACCGGCACCGCCGCCGCGTCACCCAGCGCCAGCAAGGCGAGGCCCGGCCCCATATAGCCGATATTGCCATAGGCCGCGGCAAAACCCTGGATCGTCGCTTCGCCAACGGTATTGCGCCGGACGTAGAGCCCGATGATGAAGATCAGCGAAAAGACCACATAGGTCGCACCGACGCTCGTCAGGATAAAATCTGCTCGTGTCAGTTGCTCGATCGGCGTTCGCGACACCAGCTTGAAGAACAGCGCCGGCAAGGCGAGATAGATGATGAAGGTGTTCAGCCACCCCATCGCTTCGCCTGGATGCTCGACGAAGCGGGCGGTGAGATAGCCGAGAAAGATCAACCCGAAGAACGGCAATACCAGGCCAGCAATTTCCGTCATGCCTCTCCCCGACCATGCTCATGCGACACATTGAGCGGGCACGTAATCCCCGCTCATAACCCGGTCGCTGTCGCGGTACCCACGCGTTGGGCACGATGCACACGCCCCTCACGCAATCGGGCCTGTTCAACCCAATATCATCAACCCGATCGATTCCAATAGGTTGAGGCGCACTTGGCTAGGGCCAACCCCGTCCATTGACCCGCTGATGACCTAGCCGATTTTCATCAGAATCGGGAAGGTCTGCTGGAACCAGATGGCGACGGAGCTGATGAAGCCGAAGAGGAAGGCAAGGCCGGCCAGCACCAGAAGCGCGCCCATCAGCTTTTCGACGAGACCGAGATGGCGACGGAACCGCAGGAGAAAGCGCATGAACGCACCGGAAAAACCGGCGGCGATCCAGAACGGGATCGCAAGCCCGAGCGAATAGACGGCCAGAAGCATGGCGCCGTCCGTGACCGTATCGCGCGCAGCTGCAACGCCGAGAATCGTGCCGAGCACCGGACCAATACACGGCGTCCAGCCAAAGGCGAAGGCAAGGCCCATGATATAGGCGCCCGACAGCGTCGCCGGCTTGCCGCCGCCTTGAAACCGCGCCTCGCGGGCAAGCAGGCCGATCTTGAACACGCCAAGGAAATGCAGGCCCATGATGATGATCACCACGCCGCCGATACGCGACAGGAGATCCATGTGCTGGCGCAACAGCAGGCCGATCGAGGATGCGCCGGCACCGAGCGACACGAACACGGTCGCAAAGCCGAGCGTAAACAGAAGCGCCGCCGGCAGAACGGCGCGCCGGGTGCTGCGGGCAGAAACCACCTCGCCGCTGCGGAACTGGTCGACCGACACCCCGGCCATATAGCAGAGATAGGGCGGGACAAGCGGCAGAACACAGGGCGAAAGAAAGGACAGAGCGCCAGCGAGAATGGCGGTCCAGATCGAAATATCGGCAATCGACAACGGCAAGAACTCCGGCATGCGGTATTTGGGCCATTCCTTAGCCGCATGACCGTGACGATACCAATCACCTTTTGGCGATCATTGCGCCATGCACCATTTCTTCACGAAAGCCGTAATTTTTGGGTTGACCGGCGGGAAGCTCAAGTGCATATGTCCGCCCACTTCCGCCGGGCTTCACCGCCGCGGCCAGGGAGCGCGTAGCTCAGCCGGTAGAGCAACTGACTTTTAATCAGTAGGTCCAGGGTTCGAATCCCTGCGCGCTCACCACTTAAATTCAAGCGCTTAGCTAAAAATCACTTGATCGCTGCTCCTTAGTGAGTCGCCACCGTACATCGAAATCCCTCAAAATCGCCGTGCCCTAACTGGAACGCCCTTGCCTTCCGCGTTGCTAAGATATGGGAATGCTTCGCCAGAAACACAGGTCACCGTACCGGCCGGCGCTGCTTGTACAGACGCAGGTGGTGACCGTGCCAGCCATTGGCATTCGGTAGCGGGCAGGAAAGTCGACAACCTCGTGGATCTTCTGAACTGGCTGTACGTCCGCCGACAGGCGGGATCGGTGCATTGGTCAGAAATGCAACTTTCTTGCCGGCGTGGTTGGAGCTTTCCCAGCGGCCGCGCGGATGAGAGGCCAAGCAGCGCGCCGGCCGCCTTTGAGAATCGGCACTATCGACAATTGCAAGCATTGCGTAGATGCTGAACCTCACGCCGTGGATGCAAAGACGTGCACCAGGCCCCGGGTTGATATCGAGCAAAGGGATGAAAGCATGAGAAAGCTTGTCATTGCGGTTGGAATGATTGGTACCCTCGCGTCCTGCACTCAGACAGAGCGAGGGACTGCAATCGGTGCAGGAACCGGCGCAATCATCGGAGGCGTGGTGAGCGACAGCTGGGGCGGCGCGGCTATCGGCGCTGTGGCCGGCGGCATTATGGGCAACCTGATTGGTCGTTCCCGGGAGCGTGACGGCTATTGTATCTATCGGGATCGCTATGGCCGCCGCTTCGAAGCACGCTGCCAATAGCAGCAGCCCAGGCGTCCGATAGCGCGACCGCCAAACATAATAATGGCTGGCAAAGGTTCGGTGCGCTCACAACCTTCAGATCCCCTCGCCACCTTCCGACGTCGCACCCGCGCCGCGGTGCCTGCTACGCATCTTCAGCGGGCTCGTCCCATATTCGCGGCTATAGGCGCGGGAAAAAGCCGACAGGCTGTCGAAGCCACAGCGCAGCGCGATCTCGCGGATCGGGCTGCCCGAATCGCGCACCAGTCGATGCGCCACCTGCAGGCGCAGGCGCAGGTAATAGGCGCCGGGGCTGGTCGATAATCCCTTTGTAAACAGCAGTTCCAGCTTCCGCTGCGAAATGGACAGCCGGCGTGCAAGCGCCGACACCGTCAGCGGCCGTTCGAGCGTTCGCTCCATCAGGCGGATCGCCTCAGCCAAACCGGGATCGCGGGTCTCGATCCGCCCGAGAGACACCACGGGCTGGATGTCCGTCGCGCTGTGGGTCTGGTCGTAGACGAAGATGCTGGCGACATCGAGCGCCAGCGCCGAGCCGAGGCGCTGGGTGATGAGGTGCAGCATCATGTCGAAGGTCGGTGACGCACCACCGGAGGTCCAGAACTTTCCATCGGTGACGAACCGATCCCCCAGCACCGTCAATGCTGGAAATGCCTGGCTGAAATCCTCCAGCTCCTCCCAGTGGGCGGTTGCCTTGCGGCCGTTGAGCAGACCGCTGCGGCCGAGCAGCCAGCAGCCCGATTCGATGCCGGCCACGATGCCAAAATGGCGGGCGCATTCCTGAAGCGTGGCGATGAACCGGCGCCCGACATGCCGATCGAGATTGAAGCCACCGATCGCCAGCAGGACATCGCCTTCAAGCGGCAGCGAGAACGTGCCGTCGACCGCGATCGGTATACCGCATGTCAGGATGACCGGCTCACCGTCGGCCGAAAGCAACCGCCAACGAAAGACCTGGCGGCCCGAGACGCGGTTGGCAGCGCGCATCGGATCCAGCACGGAGGCCAGCGACATGATCGACGATTCCGGCAGCACGACCACCACGACATCGATCATAGATTGTATTTTCTCAGTGCCAGACATGCGAGAAATGTCAAATTTCTGGCGTAAAATGTCAATTGGGCGGACCGCATTCAGGCATTATCAGGTGGCAATCGATCTCCCTTCGCGCGGTGCTGCAGCCCCGCGCAGAGACGTTCCCCTTTCCGCGATATTGCCGGAACGGGCCGGCCGGACCTAGATCCGACCGGCCCGTTTTTTTATCCAAGGTTCTTAAGGAGACAAAAGGCCAGCGATGTGCCGGCTCCCGAAATAGCGACGCGCAAGGGCGGACAGCCGGATCATCGACTGCCTCGCGTCAAACTCAACCTGTCCGTGCGATTGGTATGCCAATTGCGAACGAAGCCGGTGGCGGGGCATAGGCGACTATGCAGTTACGGCCAGCATCCTTGGCCTGATAGAGTGCGGCATCTGCCATACTGAAGAGCTCTTCCCAGCTGCTTTTCGCATCCTGTCCGACGACAAACCCGATGCTGACACTGACGGCAATGCGCTGGCCGTCGCAATGGATGTGCAATTGTTCGGTGGCAAGCCGCAACCGCTCGACGATCGCTCGCGCCTGCACCTCGTTCGTTTTCGGAAGGTAGAGCCCGAACTCCTCGCCGCCGAGCCTTGCGAAACAATCGGTCGCGCGCAGGTTTGCCCGCACCAGTTCGGCAAAGGCGATCAGCACCTGGTCGCCCGCCTGATGGCCGTAGCGATCATTGATGCGTTTGAAGAAATCGAGATCCATGACTGCAAGGGCGTCGCCCTTCCAGCCGAAACGCGGCAGTTGCGACAGGAACCACCGACGGTTTCCCACACCGGTCAGCATGTCCGTGTCGGCCGTTCGCCGCAATGCCGCCTCCGCCCGCTCCTTGACCAGCACCAGTGCAAAGAGCGCAATGGCGAAGTGGCTGATGATCAGCAGGAAGAAGGCGTAGGTCGTGGTGATCGGCAGGATATCCGGCTTGAGCAGGCCAACCACGACGGCAAGGCAGAGCGTGGCGCCGATTGCGAGTGAAGCCGCGAAGATGGTCCTGACCGGCAGCGGCTCGCTTTTCCGATCTGCGACGACTGCAAAGGCGGACGCGGCGAGAAACAGGAAGGCACCGGTATTGAATGCACTTGCGCGTATAGAATTGATGACGTGGAAGTGCGTGATCAGGCCGGCAATCGCGCCGGTCAAAGGAATGGCAAGCGCCAACCAATCCGCCCGGTGGCGCCTTTGGCCGCTCAGCCGGCGCAAACCGATCCAGAACAGGGCGTAGCCGCCAAGACCAAGTGTAAAACTGGAAAGCGTCCATAGAATAGCGGGTAGCAGCTTCTGCTCGCCATACCCTGAGAGCGTCGAGGCCAGAGCGAGAAAAAGAAACCCGGCTGCCAGAATGCCGAGCCCCTCGTTCCGGGGTGACTGCCACCGGAGATAAAGAAAGCACAACGCACCGACCAGAAACGACGATTTGTGAAGCAGCAGCACAGTTGCGAGGTCAAGTTGGGCGGTCATCGATCCGGCTCGGCGTGTTTGTTTGTCGCTGCGCCTCTATCGCATGGAGTTTAGGGAGTACTAAATGAAAATGAGAAATCGGCACCAGAGCCTGAAATTCCGGCATATTGGCCGCCAAGGCGCCCTCTCATCGCATCACATTTGGCCTCCCGTGTCGGTCAACGTGAAATTTCATGTTGCAGGGCGTGGGTGAAGCGTGTATCTCCGGCGCCGTTGGCACGGAGTGTAGCGCAGCCTGGTAGCGCATCTGGTTTGGGACCAGAGGGTCGGGAGTTCGAATCTCTCCACTCCGACCAACGAAATCCCTTGAAAATCTTATGTTATTAGTTGCCCTCGATGTTGGTTGCCGCCAATATGTGGGCATATCGGGCATTTTGTGCCCCGGATCGCAGGATGCGGTGATGCCATTGCCACCTCATGGTAAATCGACCACTCACCTTGCACTGACAAAATACGGACGAAAAGCCAGATTTATCCGTCTGAAAGTCATTCCGTTTTAAATCATTCTGCGCTATGGGAAGACGCATGTTGGGGCCGCAAAATGCTCCACCAGCGAAATAACGGAGCCGTTCGAGACAATGTCCGCAAAGATCTATCGTCCAGCAAAGACCGCCATGCAGTCTGGTAAAGCCAAGACGAATCTGTGGTTGCTGGAGTTCGATCAGGAAAAGCCGCGCACCATCGATCCGATCATGGGCTACACCAGCTCCGGCGACACGTTGCAGCAACTGCGACTGACTTTCGAAAGTGCGGAACAGGCAATCGCCTACGCTGAACGCAACGGCATCGAATACCGCGTGATCGCGCCGAAAGAGGCGACGCGCAAGACTGTGTCCTACCCGGACAATTTCCGTTTCAGCCGGATGCAGCCCTGGACCCATTGAGGTCCTGCCGTTTTCGACGGGCCCTGCCCGGAACGGCCCCTTAGCTCAGTTGGATAGAGCACCTGCCTTCTAAGCAGGTTGTCGCAGGTTCGAATCCTGCAGGGGTCGCCACCTACCTCCCTGAATTTAAATGATTTTTCGCGAATCGGCAAATTGTGCGAAACACCCGAAACCGGAACGTTTTGGCACCAGACTCCCGAGAGTCACCCAAATAGTCCCGGAAAAATCCCGTAAAGTGTTCTTGTTCGGTTCTCGGTGCCCTGCGAACTAAGAAGGGGGCATTTTTGTGCCTAGCCTGCGGTCGTAGCCGCAGCGCAATCGTCTATTTATCTGCGCGGAGCCTGTCAGCATAAACGCCCAAGCTGGTACCTCGGCCGCTGACAATGATCTGGCCGCCAGAGACCAGATTGCGCCTAACCTCCTCCGGAACGCCACACAGGCGCTCGAACACGATTGGAAAACTTTGCAGCTCGATCGAAGACGGGCATCGACTGGAAATGTGCCGGTTGGCATCGGCAACGGTGAAAGAAAGCTCGACCTGGCTCCCGGCCAGCAATGCAATGATCATCGGACCAGTGAAGACGACAGCGTGATTCCCGAAAAAATAGCCGAGGAACGGAGCACCCATCACGGCAGCCGCCTTTCTGACCTCGCCGCCGTCCGGAGCCGTGGCCAACCTTCTGCAGACGATCCAAACTGCGCCGCCGGCAGAAATCAGACCAGCACCAATGCCCACAAGGAATGTGCGGTTCAGCCACTCCGTCGACGGCAAGAATTGATAGCCAAACATCTTGGCCAACACAGGCAGTGCACCAGCTAGCGCCCAGATCCCAAATGCGATCTTCGCCTTGCCACGCAATTGACCTGGCGTATTCGCCTTTTCACTCATCCGCCCCCACAGCACCCTCGACAGAGTTCCCCATGCCGCACCTGTGACACAGTGAGGGTTGCACCTTCAAGAGCATCAATCGTTGGGCGAAAACTATTTACTAACGGCGGAGTCCGAACCCACGACCCCTTGCCCCCAGGAGAGTGGGCTAATTTCGCGACGAATTATTTCGGGACTCTGTGACTCGTTTTTGTTTTCACCCGTTCGATCGCCACCGACGTTATAGCGAAATCTTACCTGTCACATTTGCATCTAGAACGCTTTTTCGGCTCGGCCTACCGTCTCCCAAAGAGGAGACAGCCATGGACGATAGGAAGCAAGTCACCGAGTTCAGCGACGAGGAACTCTTGAACATCTGCATCGTGATGATCGATTCAGCACTCGACAAGGTGCCAATGCCAGACGACGTCGCGGATATCGCAAGCGCGGCACTCCATGAGTTGATCCGGCGCGGCATTATCGCGACGCCATTTCACTAGCATGGCCTTGCGAACAGTAGTTGCCGCCCCAACATCTTCTGCAGAGGAACCGCCATGCCGAAAATCCCCGCGCCGAAGCATCCGAAATGCCATCCCGATCGCAGCCTTCACTGCCAGGAAGCGCTTGAGGCTGAATTCCAATATTTGGCCACGAAAGCTGAGGCCGCCGGTTGGTCACGAAATGAAGTCGCCGAGGCTTTGATCGAGCTGGCGGAAAACAATTACCTGGCAATGAATGCCGAAACGGAAATGTTTGACCTCGGCGCCGGCGTCGTGCTGCTCGCACCGAAACATCACTGACGCCCTCCCTTAATCTGGTCGTTGACTCTCTGCGCCAATGAGAACATTTGTAGAACAGATATTCTCAGAAGGCATCAGCATGAGCGACGAAACCGGCGCGGCAAAAGCCGCAAGCAGCCCGTATGTCCACCTATGCGAACATCCTAACTGTAAGAAGTGGGGCGGTTTCGGCTTCGCTGTCGGAAGGGCCCCCCCGAACTGGTTCTGCTACGAACATCGACCGGAATGGAAGAAGGGCAATGCCTAAGAACGGTGCCTGGTGGCTTTCCGAGCTTGTCGCCAAGGTTCGCGTCGAATGCTCCTGCGGCGTGAAGAAGCAATATGACGCCAAAGCGCTGCTAGAACGTGTCGGCACATTCCTATGCCGTCCCTCCTAGAGAAGCTGGCTCAAGCCAACGGCTGCTCGAAAACCAGGAACAACTTCAATGATCGCTGCCAATTGAAATACAGCGACCCGATGCCTTCGGAGGCCCCGCCCTCCCGATCGTACCGGCTGGCAATGCGGAGCCAGCCGGACGACCGGAAGAAATCACATTCGCTAATCTGCCGGAATGGTATGAGCTTTTCTGCCATTGCAAACGCTGCGGCTGGGAACGTCACCTTGATCGGCACGGCCTAGCGCGTCGGTTCGGCACGACGCAGTCTATCATGGCCCTCGGACGACGCATGCGGTGCAAGCAGTGCAGCAACAACAGCGGTAACGTGATCCGGGTGGACGCTGATTGTCGACCGCAGCGATGGAACATTGTTGCCGCATCCGAGTTATACGAGCGCCCCAACATAGCATGCTCCAAGGCCCCTCTTCCCCGGGGCCCATTTTTTGAGCTCGAAGACGTCGGCATTGTCGGCCAGCTCGCGCAGCCCTTTGAACGATGGGTGGCGAAGTTTCCCGTCGCTGGTGATCTCGGTATAGGTGACTTCGGCCACGAATGCCGGCTCGCAGAACACGACGTTATTGCGCTTCAGTGCGACCGGCGGCACCTTCGGCGGCATGGCTGCCAACTGCTTCCGAAGATCGCGGGTCATCTTGTCCGTAAAGCCCGTTCCGACGCCACCAACATAAACCAGCTCGTCGCCTCGCCTTGCCGCTAACAGTAGACGAGAGATTGCGCCCCGAACCTTCGTCGACGGCTCGTACCCAACGACGACAAAGCCGTCACTCCGATGACATTTAAGCTTGAGCCAATCGCCCTTCCGGCCGGATCGATAGGGAGCCCGCCTGTCCTTCGCGATGATACCTTCAAGGCGGAACTTGCAGGCCTGCGCCAAGATGGCCGCGCCCTCGCCTTCGATCTCTTCCGACACGCGAATGATGGGTGCCCCCTCTTCGATCGTATCTTCCAGGATCATCCGCCGTTCTCGCTGATGCAGGCCGCGCAGGTCGTGGCCGTCGAAGTAGAGAAGATCGAAGGCATAGAACAGCGCCTCGCCGGCGACGCGCTTGCCGCCGCGGCCGCCGAGTGCAGCCTGCAGCATGCCGAAGTTCGAGCGGCCGGCCTCGTCCAGCACCACCGCCTCACCGTCGAGAATCATGGCTGTCGGCCCAAGAACCTTCGCAGCCGCCTCGATCGCCGGGAAACGGTGCGTCCAGTCATGGCCGCCGCGCGTCAGGATGCGCACGCGGCTTGGCTCGATATGCACCGCTAAGCGGTAGCCGTCCCACTTGATTTCGAATGCCCAATCGCCAGCAGCCGGCACTTTCTTAGCAAGCAGCGCAAGGCATGGCTCGACGCGATCCGGCATGGGATCCGCCATCGGCCCAGGGGGCGGTTTCTTTCTCAGCGTTTTAGCCATTCCGTATAAACGCACGAGATGGCGAAAACGTCTCACCGCTCGAAACTCCCGGATTTTGTGGCTGAGATGATTGCCGCTGGGTGCGACATCTGCGCCGTCGGCCACGATACTTACGTCGCCGCAGACATGGACCTTGTCCCACTGCCGTCGCGGAACGACGAGAGAATTACCAATCAAGCACCGTCCGGAGGCACGAAGAAGCAGTTAACGCGGTATTTCCCGTTCTGCCCCATTCCCGCAGCTTCAGAAGGGTCATCTGTTGGCTGAAGGCAGATGTGATAGTCATAGTCGTGAGATCGAATCTCCGTTCCGTAGATCAGCAATAGCTGATTTCTCGTCACGAGATGATGGTCCCCTGGATGAAGGTGAATTGAGAATCCGAATGGCCCTTTCGTGACGTCCGAACTCGGAATCGCTTGGCAGTCACCATCGACATCGTCGCCATTGCAACAGACGGGTGGGTAGGTCCAACCGCCAGCCGCCATGTGGGCATCGCTCGATGCGAACAGACCCATCAATAAAACCGCAAAAGGCACCAAAAGTGCTGTAGCTGGTGAGGAACCCATGGACCGCCTCGGCGTAGCCCTTCGGCTTCGTGAGCCAGGTTGGATTTTGCGAAGCTGATGGCTATGGCTTCACCTACAAAAAAGCGGCCTCCACCATGGAGGCCGCAATTGGAATGCGTACCCAGTGATCAAAGTTTACAACTATTCCAGCTGTGGCGGAATACCTGTCTCGAGATCCGTATTTCAATCCCCGCAGCCGCTGTCTGTCTTGTCCTGACCGCCGGGCCAAATTTTTAAGGCAAACTACGATCTGCCTAGCCTACGCGGCGTCAGCTGCGCATATTCGACCGGCAAAGCTAGCGACAGGGGATGCATATGGGTCGGACGACGGCAGATGCGGCAAAAGCGCTTTCCAGGCAGATGGGCCAGCGCATCAGAGCCATACGTAAGATGCGAGGGTATTCTCAAGGGCAACTGGGAAGCTTGATCGGCCTGTCGTTTCAGCAGGTTCAGAAATACGAAAATGGGACAAATCGTGTCTCCATTCCAGTGCTGATGCAAATTTGCGAGGTGTTGGACGCGCACCCAATGGATATCATCGGTGAAGGTCCGCAGGATGGACGGGACAAGAGAGTAACCGCCTTGCTGCAACGCCTTGAAGCCGCAGAAAGCAAGCTGAAGATTCTTGAAAGCAAACTGGCCCGGATGCAGAAAATATTCGCCGAACCGGATTGACGGGGAGGACTTATCACCCGTCCCAAGGACCAGGGACATCTGCAGTGGCGAAGGTGAGGCAAAAAATACGGCCTCCGAGAGGAGAGCATCGGAGGCCGCAGGAGATTGCATTCAAGATCTGAACCATACACCCGCACTTGCTCTGATGCGAGAATCAATTGCCCGCGACACCCAGACCCGCGGACGAGAACGCAAATTCCTCGCCGAGTGCGCGGCACGAATGCGGCTTCGTCCTTCCCCTTTCGCAGGGGGCTTGTCCTGATGCCGGGCCCCGGAGGCTGCTGTAAAGCATCCGAGGCCCGATCCTTTCGGCTTATGCTCGTCAATCTGCCTTCGTTGCAGCCGGCAGGACCCACGATCCGTCGAGGATTGACGGATTTCCTTCTTTTGGCCAATACAACCGCATCATCAGAATAAACTTTCCCTTCGGGGCAGGTAGCCAGTTCGACTCTTTGTCTGTGCCTGGAGACTCATGCTGGATGTAGATATCGGTCGATCCGTCAGCATTGGCCTTGAGGTCCTGGCGCGGGCTGATTGAATAGCGGTTCAGCGGGTTATCAACGAAGAAGTATCCCGCGTCATACATCGTGATGGACCAGAAGCCGTTTGCCGGTGGCAGATGCCCCTTGGCAAAGGTGATCACATATTTTTCCGAACCGTTATAGTCGCGAGCAAACAGGCCATCGCCGGACTTCGTACTCGTCGGATAAACCGCATCCTGTGGGCGATTCGCACCAAGCCCGATTGCCGTGATCAGGGCGCGCTGCACATAGTCCGTACCATAGAGACCCGTTTTCGTCGTGTAGGCCCAGCCGTTGATGTCCTTTACATCGCCACCACTATCCTTGAAGTGCAACATAATCCGCGCGTAGGCGATCTGTGGGAGACGCTTCTGAAGGACGACGTCAAGTTTGCTCTCGTCGAAATCCTGGCCGGGAACGATCCCGATGGTCGCCAACCGCTCCAGCAGTGGAGCGTCTGCCGCGGCGGGTGGATTAGTCTTCAGCAGGTCGCAGAACAGTTTGAAGTAGCTGACTGCATCCAACGCATTGACCTGCTCACGAACGGCGGTCTTCATATCGATAGTCGGGTCAGGCTTGCCGGCCGGCGGCGTGTAGTCGGTTCCGTAGCCACTCAGGGGAACGAGTTTGACCTCATCCTGAAGCTTGTGGACTTCGGCATAATCCTCAGGCGTGCCGGTGCAATAGATACGTCCGAGGAGCCAAACCATGCTTGTCGGTGATTTGTACTCGGTCACGCCTTCAGGCAGGGTCCCCGTCCACTCCGGTCCGGTGATCGCATAGGTCTGGGCGCCCGTTCCTGTTGTTCTCTTTCCGGGCACTTCAAAGACGTTGGTCCAGCCGTCAAGCATTGGGAAGAGCGCGTAGCGATCGCCCATATCCGGAAGGCTCAAGACGTAGGGTTCCTTGGCGACATCGAAGAAACCATAGGTGTAAAGAGTATCTGCATTGGGAGCTGTCACGTCGCGGAAAGAGGCGTCCGGATAGGCACGCAGTCGACCAATCTGGCCCATCGGCGCCTTGGTGCCCTTGGGCTCCGCCACGTTTGTGATCACTCGCCGGGTATATTCCATGGTGACCAGCGGATAGGCATAGATATAGGCTTCTAGCGCTGTCCAGAAGTCGGTCCGTCCCAGCAGCTCGTCGCCAAGCGAACCGTCCTGTGCAACAACGGGCCCCGCTAAGACCCCCATAGCAAGCCCCGCACACGTAGATGTCGTGAATGCTCGACGCGAAATATTCATGTTTCCCTCCGAACTGCAACAATGTGCATTAGCGGCGAGATGCTAACTCACAGCGGGAGAAAAATCGACTCCAAAACTTGTCGTAGAAATAGCCGGCTCGGCCCAGTCGACCGCTCACACTGTGGCCGCTTTCTCTCCTCGCACCGCTTCCGCAGAGCGGTTTCACACCTTCCCGATAATCACAAATACAATGCGCCGTATCGCTTCCGCGAAACTCACCCCGAGCGCCATCGCAGCTATCCCTGTGACGCCGAGCGCGCCGATGCCCATCAGCTTCCAACGTTTCACGTCGTCGGTTACCGGTTTCATCTCCGCCACGTCGGCGACAATTGTTGCCGTCGACGTTTCAAGATGACCAACGCGACCGACAAGCTCATCCATGCGGCGATGCACGCCCGCACGGCTCTCGGCCGCCTTGTCTTCCGCACGGTCGGCGCCCTCCTCTATCCGGCGCATCGTGTCTTGCAGGGCTCGCATTCCTGCCGCCAGTTCGCCAAGCTGGCGGTGGACAGCCGCCTCTGTCTCTGTGGATGCCATTACCGCCCTTCCCCGTGCCTCACGCATTCCGCATTCGTCCAGACGCCGCCGGCGCAAAGGCCGACGACAGTCCGGTCTATCTTTCGTTGATCCGCCGGCGTCGCCCCTCGCGCGCCGACCAGGTCAGTTCCGGCGACCCGCCGCAGGCCGTCGACATTCGCTGGCGCCGAAGTCCCACAGGCCGTCAGGGCAAGTATCATAGTCAGAGCGAGCATCGCCCGCGGAATGTGCCGCCGCATTGTTTTGCCTCTCGAATGCGTTGGTGACTGATCGGGCGCCGTCCTCGCGGATCTCAAGGACGGCCCAGGTGATGGCAGCGAGCACGAGCACGCCGCCGAGGATCTTCGGCCAGGGGATCATGCCGGATCGAGCCGCTTGCGGATGAACAGGAAAGCGCCGCCCGCAAACGATGCGACAATGATGCCGGCCAGTGCCCACTGCAGCGGACCATTGCCGGTGAAAGCAAAGCCGAGGGTCGAGACGATGCCGGCGAGCCAGCTGACATTTTCCTTCGTCACGACTTCCGGAGCCTTCGGAGCAGCCGGCACGGTGTTGCTGGAAACGAACTCGCCCTTGGCCCAGAGCCCGGCTTCAGCCGCGCGGCGGTTGACGAGACCCTTTACCCGCTTGCCGCCGGCGTTGACCCACTTCATCAGCTCGGCCGGCACGGCGTCGTAGTCGCCCTTGTTGAGCTTTTTCAACAGGGTCGACGAATGCAGCTTGCCGGTATTGAAGTCGAAGGAGACGAGCACCGCGTGCTGGTTATCCGTCAGCGGCACTTTGACCAGGCGCGAGACTCGCTCCTCGAACGTGGCGAGATCGGCGCGCAGGATCTCTTCGGCGCGTGTCTCGGTGATTACCATGCCCGGCTTTACCACCGGCGCGCCGGCGGCGCTGGTATGG